>JAFDFZ010000091.1:8457-23774 GCA_019309565.1 Deltaproteobacteria bacterium | reverse complement strand
TTTAGTTCACTTTAGCTCACTTTAAACTTTAGTTCACTATTTTTCTCTATGAACACAGCATGTTATTCGATAACGACAACAAATTGTCGATATGATGTCGTTAAGCGCCTATTTGGTGGAGTTCTTCCAATCTCTGTCAAAAGATCGAGATATTCATCCATGAGTTGAAATTTCTGAAGTATTTTCTCAAAAGATACCATTTTTTAGCCGCCCGATTGGTTAATGGAGCGTTTCAAATACTCCTGCCGGTACAATTTGAGTACAGGGGTAAAATCAAAATAAGCCTTTCGTACCGATGTCTCAAAATCCACCCGTACAACTTCATCTCTGGAATAAATCAGGATTCCTTCTGTTAAGATTTGCCCTAAAAAGGAAAGTGGCAAACCGTTTATCACGCGCACATCGCACTGAGCTTTACCGCAAAGCAAATTATCGATCTCAACGGACAGGCTCAATTCAATTTTAAGAGAGTTTTTTGTATCACTCCCCGGGATATAGACCGCGATATCCACGTCACTGAATGGATGTACTGCACCGGCGGCATAACTTCCATAAAGATATGCAAACAACACCGGGTAATTTTTAAAAATCGAAGGCACCTTTTGAATTAAGAGGTGTTTAATAAATTCCGGAGTCATTAAAACATGCAACCTTTTATCAATAGCTAAAATTTCACACCCTGTTTTACGGCAAATTGCAACAAGGCCAATCTGCAGTAATCTTTGATCTACAGGCCGGAATCGCCCTGGGCAATGGCAGCACCAGCCAGTGCCACCACCCACTTGGCATCCTCACGTGCCCGGCGGGAATCCTCTATAGAATATTCCTCGGTTGGAATAAAATCGATATCACCGTAAAAGGACAGTTCCCTTTCTTTTCTCAGCCATTTGGAAATATCGGCTGCCTTCTTAAGCTTCTCTGCAATGCTCTTGTCGAATCGATCTTTATGAGAAAGAAGCAACCTGCCCACATCATGATACTTTGGAGGCTCAACTCCAACAGAACGGAGCATTCCCTTTAATGCGAGTTCAACGATTTCCTGGGCTTCTCGAACCACATCTGAATACGCCCCTTTTCCATGGAGCAAATCAAGAATATCCAGCCGATCCATCGACTTCTTTAAATAAGCCTGTGCCAGGGTCTGATTCGTCAAATCTCGAAGACCTCCCCTGGTTTAAAATCGGGCTTCAAGTCCCAGTACCATGCATTGCCCCGCCAAATGCGCCGGGCCCCCAGGGCTTTAAGCCGCTGTTTCATCCTCTGTAACAGCTTTGCAAAAAAATAATTGCGATCAAAATATATTTCAGCATCTTCCACCATGTCCAGAAAAAGCGGGCTTCCCTTCAAGGCTTCGTCTGGTGTCTTAAATATCGGGCTTATCTGAACATCAAACCCCTGCTGCTCGATCTGCTCAAGCATCGGTTCAAGCGCAGTTTCGATGCGATCAAACTCCCTGACCCGGTTGATTCTTCCCCTGGGAAGCCTATCACAGATGATCAGCACATCCAGGTCCGAGGTAAAAGTCTGCGTTCCCCGGGCAACCGATCCGAAAAAGACAAGGCTTACCAGCCGCTGCCCGTAATAAGCTTTCGCTTCCCTTAAAAGCGCCTGCTGAATTTGGGAAAACTTCTGTTTCAACATACTGCAGGATATCCTTTCCCGGGTCTATGGGCAGTGAGAGCTTTAAAAAATTATTATAGCATGTCTTGTGTTTACATACAAAGACTCTAAAGTAGGTTCCAGCGATTCTCGGTGAACAGTGACACTCCCTGGCAAAAGCCGGGGAGTGTCACTGTTTGGATATTCCATCAGCTTTTAAACAACCCGTTTTCGGAGCCAAATATTTCGTTCGAGTTGTCAAAACCCCAAGCAGTGTTTTAGCCCCGGCCGTTGCCGCAGCGAAAGAATCCAATTTGTTCGTCATGTCCGTAACCCGCCCCATCTGCCTGATCCTTGTAGGCCTTGTCATTCTATCGCTGATGGCACCGTATCTGAGCGCCCGGGCTGCCGGCAGGCGGGCGAAGGAATTGAGATCGGCAAAAGCCGATGTTGAACAGAACATCGAGACCGAATAACCAGCGATTCTAATTTCAGAATCCATCATTAAAAACACTATATATAGTATCTATTTTTTTCTTGACATACAAAATATATATGGTACTTGGAAAATAAATGTCGGATCGTTGAGTCTGAAAATGAGGATATCTATCCAGGACAGGAACAATTTTCACAAGCTCATAACCACAGGAGCGGACATATCATGTCGGCAAAGAAAAAGCGCAAGAAACGCAAGAGGCGGCAAAACAGCGGTATACACAATCCACCTGAATCAATTAACCGCACTGCACAAGTCGGCCAGCTGATCGAAAAAGGCAGGATTAAAGAAGCCCTTAACCTTGCCAAGCAGCAACATAAAAGCCTCGGAACGAAAGAATCCGAGACGATTCTGGTTGAAGCCTATGTCGCCCGAATCCGAGAGCTGAAAGATAAAGGACTCTATCTGGATGCAAAATCGCTGTTGCATATGGTAAATAAACGTTACCTTATGCCACAGGAGCTTTTCAGTGAGCTCAATACCGTCATCTCCATTCAGCAGGGCAGCCTTGATGATCTTGTGCGCCCCTTGAACACCCCTGACACGTCCCGGGAAGATAGAGAGATCATTGAAAAAATGATCAGAACACACCTGATCGATCTCCAGGCCCTTGCCGCCTGTAAAACACTTTCGGATGAACACCCGTTGAAGATTGGTGCCCGTGCGGCGGCCCATGCCTTTCAATCCGTAACATCAAGGCCAGTGGAAGATCAAGAAATCGCATTGCCGCAAATATCAAGCCGCAGTCCACTGGCATCCTGGAAAATGTTGATCAGGGCCATCGCCTCCTTCTACCGCCATGAAGATGGGCTGTGTGAAAAGTATCTGGATGCCGTCGATCCGCAATCCGCCCCTTCCCGCATTGTCCCGGTGATCCGGGCCATGATATCCGAAAAACACAACGAAACCCTCAACAAGAGCGCCCGTCTTCTTATCGAAAGAGTAAATATAAATCAGAATCGACTCCGTTCCACTCTTCAAAGCCTGGATGAGGCGCTGGCCAGGAAAAGGCCGAGAAAATCGTTGTTCAATGAAATCAGGGGGGCAGTTGCCGCATGCCGGCAGACTGCTCCGGATCTTGTTGACCGTCTAAAACAGCATATCACCGTTCGGGCCCAAATAAACGGATACGACCCAAACGCCATTGCCGGGGCCATGGGGGGATCGGCGTTGAAAGATGCTTATTTTTTTAGGCTTCAAGCACGGGCCGCTGAAACAACAGACCAACTAATCACAGCCTGCATGCTGTGGGATGAGTTTCGAAAGCATGCGGTGCAGGAAGGCTTGTTTTCCGGCAATGGTAAAGAGGAATCGGTCATCTATCTTCATATTGCGGAGCTGTTGCAGCGCATGCCAGAGGATGAGCTGCGACGTGAACAGGCGAATTTCAAATGGCGACTCAGCGGATTTGAGCCCGTTGATGGTGGCGTAAAGAAAGACAACTTGTCGGATCCGTATTTCCTTTACCCGGAACGTCTTTTCAGGCTGGCAACAGAGCTTGATCCTGATGATGAGACATTTAAACGATGGCTTGAATGGAGTCAAAAAAGCGGTGCTAACTGGAAAGATTCAGACAGGGTGGCACTTGCCTGGCATGCAGCCAAACCCGCCAGCTCAAAACCGTTATTGCATTTGATGGCATCGGCTGAAAAAAGAAATGCATTTAAAAAAGCACTGGGCTACCTTGAGAGGGCCGAAAAACTGGATGGATTGAATCCGGAGGTAAAAAAGGCACGACTGCGCCTGCTCACCGCAATTGCCATTCGTCATTTAAAGCAGGAAAAAACCCATCTGGCCCAGAAAGATTTTGCCGAAATTCAGGCTCTCCCACAGTCAACAGAAGGCGATAACCCGGCATTTATTGTAGCACTGAAATCCGTGGCTGCAAAGATCGACGGGCAGCACAGTCAATACGGAAAATGGGAAAAAGATCTGATCGGGATTTTAAACAGCAAACCAGCGGCGGAAATGGTGCTGGAGGCAGTATTTCGCTTATGCGGAGTGGTGGAAAATAAGACTTTCCGGAATCAATGGAAGCTTCCGCCCGGGGAAAAGCTGCTGGAAGCTGTGGCAAGGGGCTGCAGTATGGGCGAAAACCTGGGCATCCCTGTGACGATTCCTGAAAAATGGCGGAGAAAATTAAAAAAGCTGTTAAAGAAAAACAGAGACAGTCTCGACCCGGCTTCGATCCGGAACATTTCGGAAGCAGCATTTCGCAGCCATGATTTAGAGCTTGCATATGCAGCCTCAGGTGCCGGTCTTATCCAGGGAGGACCCGCTACGGCGCGCTTTTTGCTGATTCGTGCGCGATCATTGCCCCCGTGGGAGTCGAACAGGAAGAAGGACTGTATTGCCGCGGCCATTGAACTTGCCCGGAGCCAGCGGGATATGGATCTTATCGACGAGGCCGTGGAACTGCGACATAATGGAACCGGCTTGCCGTTCATGGATCTGTTTTTTAACGACCCTCTTTATGAGCACACAACTTCCATGGATGAAAACAGGCTAAACAACGTGCTGGAGCGGGAAAAAAGGGAGCGTAAATATCCCTTTGAAATTAATTGGGATCACCGGGATCTGGATACACCGTCGCTGGACTCCGAGTGCAGTCGTTGTGATGTTAGGAATTGTCCGAACCGCAAGGCTCCCTATATGTCGAATACTTTCGATGAACCGGATGAAATGAACGACCTGCTCGAGGATGAGGAGGATTTTCCGGGTATTCCTGAAGAATTGATTCCTCTTTTTATGGATATTTTGAACGAAACTGTGGGAAAAAAGAAACAAAAATCAAAAAGATCGAAACTAAAGTAAAGTTTAAAAGCATAGCCGTGCTGTAACAGGGAGGGAAAATGGGAAAGTCATCTATTTTGCCGCAACTTGATGATGATCCAAGAAAAATCCTCGGGGTGCCGGAAGACGCAGGCAGGGAAGAGATTCGCGCAGCCTACTTGGAAAAGATCAAACAGTATCCCCCGGATCGTACCCCCGGGGAATTTGAGCGAATTCGAGACGCCTATACCATATTGAGCGATCCCCGCAGCCGCATACGATTTCTTATGCATTCTTCAGATCCTGAGGCCCCGCTGGTGAAGTTGATCGAAGGCCGGGAAAAGACCAGAAGACATGTAGGCCCTGAACCCTGGCTGTCTGCAATGATAAAACGATAATCGCACCTTTTTTGGGATACAATATGACCTGTGATAAGTGTTTTCAGAATATTGCATCTATTGCAAAGGAGCCTGATAAGAATCAGGGGAAAAACCCCGTGAAAGAGGAGATTTTGCGACGCTTTGAATCATGGCTGGACGCCGTGCTCGCCGAAGAAGAACCTCCAGCGGGAATTGCAAAGGACTTGCTGGACGAACTGAAAGACCCGTTTCCGCACGAAAAAGGGAACCTGATAAACGATAGAGACGATCTGTTTTCCACATGGTCGGCTGTCACGGCTCTGACCCAGGAGGTTAAATTACAGGGCCGTACTTTTAAACAGTTAAATGAACGACTGGAATCTTTATTGGGATCAGATACAAACCTCGACAGCATTGCCGTAAGCTTTAAGGAAGCCGTCTTAGAGGTCGTAAAGCTATCGGAAAATATTGAAAAGATGCAAAGGGGGCGTGAAGAGGAATTTAAAAAAGCCGCTCGGGAAGCCATAAAACAGGAGTTCATAGAAATCTTTATAAACATTCGGGATCGGCTGCTCATCGGGCTTCGATCAGCCGAGGAAAGCCAGCGGCAATTAGAGTCGCAGGCACAAACCGGCCGGCTGAAAAGGTTTTTCTTTCAAAGGCGCGGGAATCTCCGGCGCATGCTTGAAATTGTAGATTCTCTTAAGAAAGGATATTGGCTTGGCCTGGATCGATTGGAAGAGATGATGGACCGGCTCGATCTCCATGAAATTACATGTTCAGGCAAACCCTTTGACCCGCAGTTTATGACGGCGGTGGATATAGAAGAAACTGATGAAGTACCCGATGGTACGGTGATGGAAGTATACCAAACAGGATATATCCATGGAGACCAGATAGTAAAGCCCGCACAGGTAAAAGTCGCACGGACCAGACGAAAAAGTATTTAACAGGAGGCAAAAAAATGGACGATCGTGAGCTCATCGTAGGGATTGATCTTGGAACCACAAATTCCGAGATTGCCGGATTTACAGACGGCAGGGTTCAGATAATAGGATTTGGAAACAACAACATGCTCCCCTCGTGTGTGGGGATTTCCAGCACTGGAGAGCTTCTAATCGGGGCAGCTGCAAAAAACCAGCTTCTGCTTTACCCCGATCGAACGGTTCGAAGTATCAAGCGGAAAATGGGAACCGATGAGACCGTTTCCCTGGGAGATAAGACGTTCACCCCCCAGGAAATATCAGCCCTTCTGTTGCGCGAGCTTGTCGAATGGGTGCGGATGAAAGTTGGGTTTTCTGTGAAAAAAGCGGTGATCTCGGTACCTGCTTATTTTTCCGACGCTCAGCGCAATGCCACCCGAGAGGCCGGTGAACTCGCCGGCCTTGAAGTGGTTCGTATAATAAACGAACCGACTGCCGCAAGCCTTGCATACGGTTACGGCTCCGATGAAAGGCGAACGATTATGGTATACGACCTGGGAGGAGGCACATTCGACGTCTCCATTGTCACCATAGAACAGGATGTTACCGAAGTGCTGGCAAGCCATGGAAACAACCGTCTGGGCGGTGACGATTTTGATCAGCTCCTTGTGGATCGTCTTTTAGCCGAATTCCGTGATACTCACGGTATCGATCTAAATAACGGGTTCAGGCCCGCTGTCTGTCGGCTGTGGCAGGCTGCCGAAGAAGCAAAGAAAACACTCAGTGCCGCACCCTTTGCCACAATCCGCGAAGAAGCCCTGGTGCAAACTGATGGAAAACAGCTCCATCTGGAATCTGAGATCTCCCGTGAATCCTTTGAAGAACTATTGCAGCCCCTTATTGAATCCACACTGGATAGTGTCTCAAAGGCCATGAACGACGCCGGCACAAAATCCGCCGATCTGGACGCCATTCTTCTGGTTGGAGGTTCCACCCGGATTCCTCTCATCTCAAGGCTGCTTGAAGAACGCACGGGTATTTCCCCGCATCATGAAATCCATCCTGATCTCTGTGTTGCGCTGGGTGCTGGTGTGCTGGCATCCCGCCTGTCCGGCCACGAGGTTAATCGGGTACTGGTGGATATCACCCCTTATTCTTTTGGCCCTTCCTATATCGGAGAAAGAGGGGGGCTTCCGTATGCCTACTGCTACCATCCCGTCATTTCGGCCAATACCCCTGTTCCGGTCACCCGCACCGAGAAGTATTACACCTCTTACCCCTTTCAGAAGGAAGTGGCCATCGATATTTATCAGGGAGAAGATCCAGACGCACTGAAAAATATCCCGGTCGGACACTTTCGGGTCAAAGGGCTCAGGCCCACAGAGGAACCCAGCGTTGTGCTAGTCAAGATGAGCCTGGATGTCGACGGTATTTTGAAGGTGACCGCCATCGAAAAAGCAACCGGGAAATCCAAACAGATCACCATCGAAAATGCTCTGTCTTCAAAGAGTGACAAGGAAATCGAAGCCTTAAGAAAGCGGCTGCAGACCATATATGCCACCCGCAGCCGAGAATCTGAAGACCTGTTCGGCGGCTTGGATTCCGGTCAGGCGACCGAACCATTTGCGGTAGATGATTTCCCGGTGAATGATGAAACCGCAGCAATAGATATACAAATAACGGAGACACCTTCCGGTGAAGAAAACGACCCGGCATGGATTCAAGCCGAAAAGCAAGCCCAAACCCTTCTTTCCCGCTCTCGCAATCTTCTTTCCCGTATGCATGATGAGGACAGGGAAGAAGCGATTAACCTTCACGAACAGATTGAATCGGCTCTTACCTCACGTGATGTTGGAATTCTTACTGCATCATCCGAAGCCTTAAGTGAACTTCTCTTCTTTGTGGAGGGAAAATAAGAACCATGGACAGGTTATCGCTGCGCTGTCCGGTATGCAGGGCTGCATTCAGAGGCACCAGACGGTGCTCCAGATGCGGGGCTGATCTGACCATCCTGATGAGCCTGGCCGCAACCGCTCGATTGTACAGAGAACAGGCTAGAAAAGCCATTGAATCAGGTGATTTTCAAAACGCCGGACGCCTTGCCGGCAAAGCCCAAAAGATGCATGCAACCGAGCACGGACGTCGGCTGCTGCTGTTGAGCGAATGGCTGGGGGATGTGTGAGCCTCGAGCATAGAACATGGGGCGGTGAACCCCGTTAGAGAACGATGTTCTCTAACGGGGTAAACTAAGGTCTCGCTTTGCTCCTTCTTTTTTAGTTCACTCAAACCAGCCTCAAACTTCAGCTCATTCCTTATCATTACCGACGTGATGCGACCCAGTGTCGACAAGAACTTATCGATAACATGATACTTTGCGCCTAGATCAGCTTTGCAGTCTGCATGATAGTTTTGATGGCATCTTTTTCAATATCCTTGAGAGGAAGCAGTGGATTTCGTACATATCCTCCACTGTAACCCCTTAAATCGGCCGCATGCTTTAATCCGGCAACTCCGTAAGTGGCTGTAACAGCGGTATTTACCGGAAATATTCTCATGTAAGTTTCCCGTGCGGAATCAAGATCACCGGCTTCGAACATCTCCTGCACCTGAGCACATTCGTTGGGAGCACAGTTGGCCAGCGCAAAAATCCCCCCCTTGATGCCCAGGGTCAAGGCAGGGAACCATGCAGACACCGTTCCCACCATAAGGTTAAAGCCTTCTGCAATAACCGCCAAAAATGAGACGAGCTGCGGGATGTTACCGGTACTGTCTTTCATCCCAAGAATATTCGGATGCTGGCTGAGCACCTTGACCGCATTTGCTGAAATGTTGATATGGGTATATTTTGGAACATTGTAGATCAAAACCGGGATGTCTGCCCTGTCGGCGACATGGGTGAAGTATTTGATCAACGCCTCATCGTTCATTTTATCGCCGTAATAAAAAGGGGTTAGCACAAGAGCTCCGTTAACTCCCAGTTCTGCCGCCTTATTCGTCAACCGGATGGTCTCCAAAGCAGATTCCATTCCGGTGCCGGCAAGAACGAGTCTTTCTTTTTTTGCGTGCTTTACGGTCAGCTCCATCATTTTTATTTTTTCATCTTCCGACAGATAGGCCGCTTCGCTGTTGGAACCAAGAACGAGATATCCGGCCAGTTTGTCCGCGTTCCATCGCTCCATATTCGCTATGTGACTGTCATAATCTACCGCACCGTCTTCACGAAATGGGGTGATCATGGGTGGAATGACGCCTTTGATTTGTTGCTTTGCCATATCTTTAATTCTCCTTTTTTGAATTCTATATCTTGCCGGTCAACCCCCCAAAGCCCGCCGTTTTTGTGTTCCATCATTGCGGTTGGAGAGAAACCCTAAATACTTCTCTACTGCTCGGGGCAAACAATCCCTGTTCCCTCCGGCACCAGCGCTCTTGTAATACAAAACAGCTCGTCATGACCGAGTATCTCCGCCTTGACCTTTTTCCCGGATGCCACGCTCAGCACAAGATCAAAAATCTGCTTGCCCACACTTTCGATGGAAGCTTCTTCTTGTATTATGGTTCCGGCGTTAACGTCAATGTTCTCATGCATTTTCTCAAAGCTATAACTGTTTCCTGTCACTTTGACTACAGGCACAAAAGGAAATCCGGCCGGTGTTCCGCGGCCGGTTGTAAACACCACAACCTGAGCACCCCCGCCGACAAAAGCCGTTACGACCTCTCCATCATGGCTGGGGGAATCCATTAAGTAAACGCCACCGGGTTTTGGCGGCCTCTCAGCATAATCGATCACCCCCTCTATGGGCATGGTCCCGGACTTGTAAATATTCCCAAGCGCCTTCTCAACAACAGAGCTTACCCCACCATCAAAATTGCCCGTAGAGATAATGGCCCCGCGATGTCGGTATTTTTTGGACGTCCCCTGACATCTCAATTTTTCTTCCCACTTATCAATCTTTTGATAAATCCTATCCGCAACCTCTTGATTTGCGGCACGTTTTGCCAGGATGTGTTCGGCACCGAGAAGTTCATTTACTTCCGAGAATATAATGGTGCCGCCTTCACGAACCACCATATCGGACATAACCCCAACGGCAGGATTTGCGGAAATACCCGAGGTCGCATCCGTGCCACCGCATTTAACGCCCACAATAAGGTTGGTTAAATCGACCTCTTCTTTTTGCAGGTTTGAAATATCCTCAGCCCATCGCTTGACGATTTTTATCCCCTTCTCAATGGTCTTAAGGGTATCGCCTTCTTCCTGGATGAGGATCATATCAGCGGGTTTTCGGAAAGCCTTAAGTTTGTCGAAAAACTCTTCTGCAGTAAACCGCTCGCACCCCAGCCCCACCACCAGGGTGGCGGCAAAGTTGGGGTGTCTACCCATGGCAATTAAGGTTTTAGCTGTAATTTCAAGGTCCTCTCCCACCTGACTGCATCCCACCGGATGGTTCAGTGCTATGGCACCGGCCACCTGATCGGCGATTTGTCTTGCGACCCTGTTTGCACAAAACACCGTTGGAATGACTCCGATATAGTTTCTTACGCCAACCTGTCCATCTGCTCTTGCATATCCCTTAAATTTCAAAATCCTAATCCACCCTCCTGAACTCTGAACGCTGAACCACTGAACACTCCGACTACCAGCACTGAAACAATGATCAAGGCTTTCCCCTTTTACATCCCATATTATGAACGTGAACCCATTGGCCCTTTTTGATATCGGTCAGAGCAAAGCCGATATTCTCCCCGTATTTAACCACATTCCCCTGTTTGGGAATGTCAACCAGGGCCACTTTATGAGCAAAACCAATGGGTTCTAAAATCTCAATCGATGTTTCCCTATACTGGCAGGTGTCTCCCCTTTGAGCTGTTTCCAGCAACACACCCACATTGTCCCTGTCGTTTATTATGAGAAGTTTTCGATTCATTTTCAAAATTTGATGCCGAATTTATCTGCCACCCCCTTTAGATCCTCCACCACTGACTCCAGCAACGGAATTCCCCTGGATTTTCTTTTTTCCATCGTCTCGGCCTCGGGATCCCCTGGAATCAATACCCGTTTGTGCCCTTGTGCAGGTTTCGAACGGCGAAAGCGTCGTATCCAGGTATCCATATTAGCCTTAAACTCGTCCGCCGGCCGAAACGCATCGATCCGCATTGCTCCTAAAAAATGACCGATGCCCTGCCCTACCGGGTTTTCAGGTACCGGTAAGTATGCGGGAAACGGCGGTACCCATGGCCCGTAATTGGCACCGGACAAAACAGCGGAAAAGATATCCACAATCGCCCCAAGGCAATATCCTTTGTGGCTTCCGTGCTCTCTGTCGCCGCCAAGCGGCACCAGCGCCCCTCCTTCGTGAGTTGCATATGCATTGGTTGTCGGACATCCCTTCTCATCCTGCAGCCAGCCGAGCGGAACCGGTTCCCCCTTGCGCTGATACATCTCAATTTTCCCATAGGCAACAGGCGTTGTTGCAAAATCGGCCACAAAGGGCGGTTCTTTTCCCGCAGGTACCGCAACGGAAATGGGATTTGTTCCAAGCAGCCTTTCAACCGAAAAGGTAGGGGCAACATGTGCGCTTGCATTGGTCATGGTGATTCCTATCATATCATGTTCAAGGGCCAACATGGCGTGATACCCCGCAATGCCATAATGATTGGAATTTTTGACGGCAACCCACCCGGTTCCAGCCTGGTTTGCTTTGTCAATGGCGATTTTCATAGCCTCCGGCCCAACAACCAATCCAAGCCCTCTATCTCCGTCGATAAGGGCCGTGCTGGCTGTTTCGTGCACCACTTTTATGTTCGGATTTGCGTTGACCCTACCTATCTCCCACAGCCTTACATACCCGCTTAACCGGACGACACCGTGAGAGTCCACCCCTCTTAAATCCGCAGTCACCAGAACATCGGCAGCCGTTTCTGCATGCTCTTGAGGGCATCCCATTGTTAAAAAAACTTCCTTGCAGAACCGTTTCAGTTTTTCATGCGAAAACATGCAGTCGTTTTTCCTCTTTGTTGAAATGTATCAACTTAACTGTTTGAAAAAAATGTCCCGTCACCGGTGAAATTCCCTTTTTCGGCGGAAAAAAATATTATGTTGAAATGAGTGGGTTTATAAAAAAAGAAACATCATTATGTCAAGCAGCAATATGATATGAGCCAGATCCTTCGGTAAAGCCCAGGCTATTACAAGAGCTTGTGCATCATTGTATGGTACGCTGCCGCAACAGATGATCCGCAAGCACAAGATTTACCATGGCCTCGCAAACAACATTGATTCGCGGGATGGCCGATATGTCGTGACGGCCCTTTATGGAGATGGTGGTGGGGGCTCCTTTTAGATCGATGGTTTTCTGTTCAATCCGAATGGACGGAATGGGTTTCACTGCAACGCGAATGACAATATCCTGTCCGTTTGAAATCCCGGCCAGGATTCCGCCTGCATGATTGGTGGCAAAGCCATCGGGGACAATGGGGTCGTTGTTTTCAGAGCCAAGCATCCGTGCGGCACTAAAGCCTGCTCCGATTTCAATCCCTTTCACCGCCCCGATGCTCATCAATGCCTTTGCAAGGTCCGCATCAAGCTTATCAAAAACCGGCTCCCCCAGCCCACAGGGAACACCGCAGGCAACAATCTCGACAATACCTCCGATGGAATCTCCTTTTGCGCGAACCGCGTCAACGTATTGCTGCATTTTTTGAGCAGCATGTCTATCCGGACAACAAAATGGATTCCTGCAAATCTCCTGAAGCTCACGTTCCGTTGCTTGAATCTTACCCAGTTCAACCGTATAAGCTGTGACTCGAACATTTTTGCTTTCCAACAAAGCTTTAGCCACCGCTCCACCCGCAACCCTTGCCACTGTCTCTCTGGCCGAAGCACGACCTCCCCCCCGCCAGTCTCGAATTCCGTACTTTGCCTGGTAGGTGAAATCACCGTGCCCGGGCCTAAACAGTTTAGCATATGGTACATAAGCCGAGGGATCCGTATCTTTATTTTCCACCATGATGGATATGGGCATGCCCGTTGTTTTTCCCTCGAATATGCCGGAAAGGATTTTAGCCCGGTCCGGCTCTTTGCGTTTGGTGCTGATGGAAGAACGGCCCGGTCTGCGCCGATCAAGCATCTCCTGGATGGCGGCCTCATTAAGAGGGACTCTTGGGGGGCAGCCGTCCACAACCACACCGATACCCTTTCCGTGGGATTCGCCCCAGGTGGTTATTTTAAATGCCTTGCCAAATGTGTTACCTGCCATGAGTGCTACCGGAAAAATCCGTTTTACGGATTTTTTCTTTTTCCCAATTCACAAAGAATCATATCCACTGCTGCGTCTTTAGACATGTGATCGGTTATAATGGAAAAATCCGCCGCCTTTTCATAAAGCGGCTCCCGGCACCTGAGAATTTCTTCCACTTCCTCAAGCAGTCCCCTATGTGTTAAAGAAGGTCTATAGGCAGCGGATGATTGATCATTCATTAATCGGGTCTTTATTGTATCGGCAGAAGCCTTAAGCCAGATGAGTTTTCCTGTTTCTCTCATGTTGGATACGTTATCATCGTTTAAAACCACGCCGCCTCCGGTGGCTACCACCCTGGAATCTAATTTGCATATGCTTTTGATTACACGGCGCTCGATCCTGCGAAACACATCCCAGCCATCGCTTTCAACAATATCTTTAATGCTTCGACCTGCGGTTCGAACCAACTCCACATCGCTGTCCATAAATTCCCATCCAAGCTTTCCGGAGAGCGCTTTTCCGATGGTTGTCTTTCCCGTACACCTGTATCCGATTAAATATATGTTTCTATTGTTCATAGACTCTCAAGCACATCCCAAAAGCGCGGAAAGGATTTTTCCACACATTCTTCATCATTTATAAAAACACCGGGCACAGCAAGCCCGGCTATTGCAAAGCTCATGGCAATTCGATGATCTCCGTATGTATCAATAACCGCCGGGCCGGGAGTTCCTCCCCGAACGCATATTCCCGTATCCGTAATGTTTGCTGCGATTCCCATCTTAGACAACTCGGCTGCCACAGCCCCCAATCGATCGCTTTCCTTTATCCTCAGATGGGCGACATTTCTTATACGGGTGGTGCCTTCGGCAAATGCAGCAACTACTGCCAGTGTTGGAACCATATCCGGCATATCCCCCATATCCGCATCGATGCCAGAAAGCCTTCCGCCCTGTACACAAATACCATCAGATCTGAAGGATACACGGCAACCCATGGCTTCCAGCAATTTCAGCAGCCCAAGATCACCCTGTTTTGAATCCCTGGTGATTCCCTGTACCGTTACGCCGGCACCGGTGATGGCAGCCGCAGCCCAGAAATACCCCGCCTGTGAACAATCTGCCTCTATGGTATAGGTGCCCGCCTTGTAGACCCGGCTTCCTGGAATTTTAAAGTATGTATATCCATCTCGGTAAACGGTTACGCCCAGTTTTTCCATGACCTCAAGGGTCATGTCGATATACGGTCGCGATACCGGACCGCGTGTTACGGTGATTTCAAGCCCTTTTTTTGTATAGGGTGCGATAAGCAGAAGTGCGGAAAGAAACTGGCTGCTCTTCTCACAGTTAAGCGTTACACTGCCGCCGTCAACGCGTCTGCTCTTAATTTCAACAGGAGGACATCCATTTTGGTTCACGGTACGAACGGAAACTCCGATTTGATTCAACCCCTCAACCAGATCCTGGATCGGCCGCTGCTGCATTCGTTGATTTCCGGAAAGAAAATACCTGCCCTTTCCCAGCACCGTCACCGCAGTTAAAAAGCGCATGGAAGTCCCAGAGTTACCAAGATAAATCGGATCCTTACATTCCTTAAGAACACCACGGCTGCCCGTTACGATGAACAGATCATCTCTGTGTTCGATGTGGATTCCAAGCTGTCTTAATGCCCCGGCGGTAAGCAGAGTATCCTCACTTCTCAGTGCATTATGAAGTTTGCAGATACCATCCGACAGTGCTGCTGCGATAAGTACCCGGTGGGTGTAGCTTTTGGAGCCCGGAATCCTAACCGTTGCAGTCTCGATTTTCTTAGGCTCAATCTCAATCATGGAGTCTCTGCCCTCTCCCCTCCGCGCTTTTACCCGCCGGATCTGTGGCGGGATGCGCTTTGCTCTCTGCTCTCTGCGCTACGCGCTATGCTCTCCAGAACC
>JAFDFZ010000091.1:0-8450 GCA_019309565.1 Deltaproteobacteria bacterium | reverse complement strand
AGTTCAAACTGAAATGCCCCCTGATAGATAAACATATTCGTCCCATCAATGGTGATGCAGCCCGCGGCTTCGGCTTCCCGTAACAGCCTGGTTTTGATAGGATTATAAACTGCATCCATCACCACCATCCCCTCTTCCATCTGTGGGGCTGAAACCGGGGTCTCATCGACATGGGGTGTCATTCCCACAGAAGTGGTATTGATAAGTACCTGGCAGTTTAAACGAATATTTTTTGAAAGCGGTTTGAAATCGGCCCCCAGATCCTTTGCCAGTTGCTCGCCTTTCTTAACCGTTCGATTGATAATCGTAACCCGGCCCCCTTCATCGATAATACCAAAACCAATGGCTCTTGCGGTACCACCAGCGCCAATAATCCATACGGTTTTGTCTTTTATCGATGTTTTGTCCATCAATGCTCTTACTGCACCCAAGCCATCGGAGTTAAATCCATACAACACACCATCCCTGTTTTGAACCGTGTTTACAGCTCCAATTTTAGCTGCCCCATCATCGATATGGTCCAGATGAGGCATGATCGTCACCTTGTGAGGGATAGTGATGCTCGCACCCTTAATTCCAAGGGCCTTTATACCGGTTACGGCGCCGGCCACATTTTTCACCTGAAATGCTACGTACACACCATTGAAACCCACATGAGAAAACGCTCGGTTATGCATGACGGGACTTAGGCTGTGTGCAACCGGATCGCCGAACACGGCATACAAAGCGGTGTTTGCATCGATGTCCATTCCAATATCATCCCTGTGTTCCCTCGGCGGCACGGGGATAAGAGCCGAGGTATTTAAGAAACAGGCACAGCTGTTTCATCTTCTCCAGCGTCTGTCTTACGAAGGGTTCTGATATATGTCCTTCCATATCCAGAAAAAACACATAACTCCAGTTTTCGTATTTACTGGGTCTTGACTCTAATTTCAGAAGGTTTACACCTGCCTCTGCGATGGGTGTCAATACCTTATAAAGAGCGCCGGGTACATGTGCGGTGACGAACAAAATTGAAGTTTTGTCCGCCCCTGTGGCACGAACTTCGTTTTTTCCGATAACGAGAAATCGTGTAATGTTTCGAGACCTATCTTCGATACGGGATGCTAGCACCTCCAGATTATATATCCGAGCGGCTTCCCTGCTGGCGATAGCTGCTGTCTTCGGTTCATCTGCAGCCTGTCGAGCGGCTTCAGCCGTACTGTTGCAGTCCACAAGCATACAGTTCGGCAAATGTTTCCTTAACCACTGCCGGCATTGGGCAAACGCATGGGGATGAGAATAAATGATTCGAATCGCATCGTATGAGCCTGCATTGGAAAGCAGGTCATGTGAAATCGGCAAGTAAATTTCTGCACAAATTTTTAGATTTGATTCATAAAAAAGATCCAGCGTATAGTTGACCGCCCCCTCGATGGTATTCTCCACCGGTACCACTCCGAAATCAAATGATCCCTTTTCAACTTCCTGAAAGGTATCTTGAATGCTTGGTTGTGGAGAAAAAGAGACCGAACGGCCGAAGTGATTGATCGCGGCGAGATGGGTAAAGGTGGCTTCCGGACCCAGATATGCAACCTTCTGCGGGCTCTGGATTTCACGAGACGCAGCGATAATTTCGGTATAAATATGATGCAGAGCTCTTTCGCTGAGCGGCCCCCGGTTCATCTCGCTCAGTCGCCTTATCAGTCGGCTTTCGCGTGCCGGGTCAAGCACCTGCTCTCCCTGCAAAGCCTTGGCTTTTCCGATGGCTTTTGCGTATTCCAACCGCTGATTGATCAGGTTGAGAATTTGCCGATCGATGCCATCGATTGCAGCTCGTATTTCGTTAATGTCGTTTTGCTGTTTCATCGGATTTGTTTTCTTATTTAATAATTTTGTGTTTTTTATGGCAAAAAATTTTAAGAAGACATTTTGATCTCCTTATTGGAATGATGCTGGATGCTGGTTTCTGGCCCCCGGCTCGTAGGGATGAGCCTACGCCTCGAAGAGATACTGGATTATAAAAGGTAACTATCCTTATTTTATCCAGTATCAAGCATCAAGTATCCAGCATCTTGTCGCTTATGGTGCAGACGTTAATTTTAAGAGCTTTAAATTTTGCTTGCCCGAAAGACCAGGATTTACGTCTTGTCTGTCAACAGCCGGTTTACCCGTTTTCCGGGATCGGCACAGACGCTTTATACAAAATGGCTTCTCCTTCAATCTTATAGCCATGAACCGATGCCGGGATGAAGACGCTCCTGCCTTTCTGCAATTCCACAAGATCTCCCTGGGCCGAATCGGAAATCTTCACCACCCCGCAGATACAGAGCAAAATCTCTGCACTTCTCTTTTTCGGGCTGATATATGAGTCGCACTTATGCAAATCCACCACGGAAAGCTCGAATTCCTCAGCAGGCGTGGTATAGCGACTCTCACCTGTCGGCAGCATCTGCGGCAGAAGAACCCTCACATTGCTTTCTTGAAAATTGAGCACCTTGAGTAACTCCGGCACATCCACATGTTTTGATGTAAGCCCGCCTCTTAGCACATTGTCTGAATTTGCCATCAATTCAATGCCAACCCCTTCCAGGTAGGCATGAAGCTCGCCTGCAGAAAGATACAATGCTTCTTGCGGATTGAGACAAATCAGGTTCAAGAACACAGGCGATAGTATGCCGATATCCGTTGGGTAGTCCTTATGAAGGGATAAGATCCATTTGTACATGGGATCGTCCTGAATTCGCCGTTTTGCCGTTTCCACACTCTGCTGGATGATCGTTTTTTTCCGATCTGAGGGCAATGTCATTAGCGCCCTGAAAAATTCTTTCAACCCCTCGGCATTGGGACGTTGAGACAAAGCCTGGATCTCAGGTGCAGCCGGTTTCGGACAACATTGCTTCATCCCGGATAGAATATCCTGAATCTTTCGAAAACCTTTCAACGCCCAGAAAGGGGTAAGCGCACAGATGCACTCTGGTTTATGGTTTTCGTCCCTGTAATTTCTACTGGGAGCATTCAATGGTATTTTCAATCTGTTTTCTCTTTCATAGCCTTCCTTTGCCTGCAAAGCATCTGGATGTGCCTGAATGGAAAGAGGCTTTGCGGCTGCCAGTACTTTAAACAGAAAGGGAAGCCGGCTGTTAAACCGCCTGGCAACAAAACTGCCCAGTATCTTTTCCGGATTCCCCTGAATGACCTGATCCAGGGGTTTCCATGTTCCATCGATAAAGACTTGAGAGGGGGCTTTCGGATGTGCTCCCATCCATAGTTCAGCCTGGGGTTTTTCAGAAGGAGTCGCCTCTCCCAGCAGCTCTGAAATTGCGGTACGAGATCCCCAGGCATACTCCTGGATCGTATTTTTAAGCAAAGAGATATGCTTCATGTCATCTTCCCTTGATGTAATCATGAACAATCTGTTATATTCTTGCAATAATATCAGGCGTAGTCAATAATCTTGTTTTCGGGCGAGCCTTTCACCCGGCCCAGATGAAATCCGGGCTGAACGGTTCGTGACTAACCCTGCCAGGTATCAACAAGGATACCTGCCAACCCTGAGCCAGGAACCGATCAATTCAGGGATGAAAGGAGCAAGGGCATGACTCAATTCAAAGATCGTGTTGTTATCGTAACGGGTGCCGGCAGCGGGGTCGGCCGGGAAATTGCTATCGGATTCGTGAATGAAGCAGCGAAAGTGGCTTTTGTCGGGCGGCGCCGATCAAAGCTTGAAGAATCAGCCACCGGCCTCCCAAAAGAGCGGGTGATGATCCTTCCCTGTGATGTTTCGATACGGCATGCTGTCGATGAGATGGTTAATGCTGTTTTAAGACACTTCGGTGCGGTGGACATCCTTGTCAACAATGCCGGAATCAACACAAGCCCTCGTTCGATTGCCGAAGTTGCACCGGAAGACTGGAATCAGATCATAGCCATCAACTTAAACGGCGTGTTTAACACCATCAGGGCGGTTTTGCCGGGCATGAGAGAGAAGAAAGATGGCCTGATCATCAATATATCCTCCATTGCGGGCATCCGGGCCAGCGAGCTTGCGGGCGCCGCATATGCAGCCTCAAAGCACGGGGTTATGGCATTGAATCATACCCTTAATATAGAGGAAAAAGAGTTCGGAATCCGCGCCTGCGCGATATGCCCCGGGGAGATTGATACCCCCATACTGGATCAAAGACCGCAACCCGTAAGCCCTGAGCATCGTGCAAGAATTCTCAAGCCGAAAGACATAGCAGAAGCCGTGTTTTTTGTAGCCCGCTATCCGTCACGGGTCTGCATTCCTGAATTGGTCATTAAACCAACAACCCAAATATTCCAGTAACCTGGTTGTCACATAAAACTAATTTGGTTCCAGATTGGGCTTTCTGGAGAAATCCTTTCAGTTTGAACCAGCAGTGTTATGCAGCAAAGCAGGGGGGCCTGTATTGCTCAACCGGAGAATGTGGGTTATGCATGGTAAGATTTCTTTTTCATGATGGGTGACATAAACGAGGTTTGTTGGTGTGTGCTTACCGATATGGTCGATAAAACGCAGGACGCGGCTTCGGTTTATAGGGTCCAGTCCCTGGCAGGGTTCATCCAGGATTAAAAGCAATAGGTCTTTTACCATGCTCCTGGCCAATAGCACCATGCGTTTTTCACCGTCAGACAGCCTATCGAACCGGCGCTCCTTTAGGTGATGGATTCCAAATTTGCTCATCAGGGCATTGGCCTTTAATTTCTGCTTAAGTGTAACATGTCGATAAAGACCTATAGAATCGAAAAGTCCTGAGAGAATGATATCAGGAACGCTTATTGGTTTTCGATAACGAATCTGAAATTCTGAGGAAATCAGGCCGATCCTTTTCTTGATTTCCCAGATACTTTCCCCGGTACCCCGTCTTCGGCCGAACAAATAAATTTCGTTTGAATACACCTGCTGGTTTTCGCCTACAATCAGGTTAAGCAATGACGTTTTGCCTGAACCGTTCGGTCCCACCACCGCCCAGTTCTCACCTTTTCGAATCACCCAATTCAGATTCTTGAACACATGTTTCGTACCATATTTCACGCAAACGTTTCGCATCTCAACAAGAGGAACAGCTCGTTTACTGCCGGTGGGCGTTTTGGCTTGAGAAAAAATGCCGGAAAGACCTGTTTGACCTGCCGGTATTTCATAAAGCCGAGTCAGATGAAACCCCTTCAGTACTTCACAGCGTTTACCCCTGGCAAATATTTTGCCATCTTTCAGGCACAACGCATGTGAAATATTGGAAGTAATTTCGTCAAATCGATGCGTGACCAGAATAAGTTGAATACCCTCTGATATCATCTCATCGATGGAGTCTTTCAGGCGTTTTCTTGAAGGTGCATCCAACCCGTCGAAAGGTTCATCCAGTATAAGCAACCGGGGAGACTTAATCAACGCTCGAGCGATAATGACTTTCCTGATTTCACCTGTAGACAAAAAACGAAGAGGGCTGTTTAAAAGATGACTTATTTCAAGCAGATCCAGCGTCTTCTTGACTTTTTGATCTAAGCCCGTGCGGGTTCCGTCAATGAAAAGAAGCGCCTGTCGGACCGTTTCAAAGCTGTCCAATTTTCCAGAAAAAAAACGGGAACCATCTCGATTCTCTTCCCTTTCGATTATACGCTCATGCAATCCAAAGGAAACATAGCCAATGGCCTTGCGGGCTGGTTCGGTGAAGTGATAGGTAATGCTGCCCTCAACAACGGGAGTGTTTCCGGCAATGGCTCCGACAAGCGCGGATTTTCCGGACCCGTTGGGACCGAGTACCACCCAGTTTTGACTGCTGCGAATTTGCCAGCTCATCCGGGACAAAACAAACCGGTCGCTCAGCCGGAGAGTGACATTGTCAAGGGTTATTACGGGCTGATTTAACGATTCCAACGAAACGGTCTTTTTACTCCTGTCAGCAGATATGATGGCGTCGAACCACCCTCTCCCCTGTGCCTTAAGCTCGATGTTTCCTGCTGGATGGCCGCTCTCAAGAGCTTCGAGGTCATTGTTTTGCCTTCAAAAATTTTATTCGACTTATAACTGTTTGGGATTATCCTAACTCTTCAGCAATTTTCATACACCACCCGGTTAGGAAGTTGCGGTAAGGAAAACTTGGACATTACAGCCTTTTTTGATATCTGATTTCATGCAGTTGAGCATTGTGAATGTATTTATACAGTTTTTCAGCGTCACTCGAGTTAAGCTCCAGGAACTTTGCCCCGATAAACCCGCTTTTCAAATTATAAGACATTTTCTTTCTTGCTATCTCCAGACTGGTAGAAACCTTGAACCCTCTCTCATCGACCTTTGCTTCCTTTAATAATAACTCTAAATTATATTTTTCACCAACCGAAATATCCAGCATTCGATTGCGCATCTTTCCCACCAGTTTGGGTACGAGCAGTCCAATGCCTGTTACGGAAATGTCGTTAACCAAAAAGTCTTTCCCTGAGGTGTAAATGACGTCTCCCGAGAAAAGCTTGCCTTCCACATTATAACGGTAACTGGTTCGAAGCCTGTATGTAGTGCGCAAATTGACTTTGCGCATTGGAGGAAAATATTTGATCAAAATCACATTTTCCTTCAACCGCTCGGACACCCGGTGGTTGTTTAATAACCTTAAAAGGCTGCACTTAAGCCCGACCCTCATTTTTCGACTCAGTTCTTTTTCCAGCAGCGTGGTAATATCCATAGTGCGATACTTTAAACTGGGAAGTATTTCCGGGCGGGTCTGGTAGATCACCATTTGTTTCGCATCGTAATCACAGGAGAGAATGCTTGTGGGCAACACAAGAGGTGCATTGCCGTCGATATCGAATACGACTTCAATCACAGTGCCGGGTTGAAATACCCGCTCAAGAGGATCCTGTATTTCAGCTTCATTAAAACGTATACTCATATTCTTTTACCTGATTACTTGTCCAAGCGATGCACTCAATTGTTTTGTTTAAACCACAGCAAATGAGAGAATCTTTTTTTAAACTTTTTTTTCTATCACATAAAGGTTGAATATACAATATATGTTTTTAATCGGAATAATCGGAAAAACTCTTGATATATTGAGGGAAACGAATAAAATTCTTTTAAATGCAATGAAAATTACTTTTATTCACTATCATTTAAAAACCGGTGGTGTTACCACTGTGCTCCGCCAGCAGATAGATGCCATTGGGCAGAGCTGTGAGGTATTGGTGCTTACAGGAGAGCGGCCCGATCCCGATTTCCCGGCCCGTGTTGTTCATATTCCAGGACTTCGTTATACGGACGGTGTTAGGGAGGCGATCGAGCCGGAAAAGGTTGCTGAAACCATCTGCCAGGCTATACTTTCCAGATGGAATAATGGGTGCGATCTGATTCATGTTCACAACCCGACAATTGCAAAGAACGTCAATTTCTTAAAAGTCCTGAATGCCCTGAAAAAACGAGGACAAAAACTGTTTTTACAGATCCATGATTTTGCAGAAGATGGACGACCCACCGCCTATTTTAAAGAAGAATACATAACCGACTGCCATTACGGCGCCATTAATTCACGCGATTACAATATCCTGTTGAAAGCAGGTTTGAAAAAAGAGGGCCTGCATAAAATCCCCAATACAATTAACAGCCTGAGTGTCATTTCCAACATCGAACAGAAACAGAATCGCATCCTTTATCCCGTACGAGCCATTAGAAGGAAAAATGTGGGGGAAGCTATCCTGCTGTCTCTGTTTTTCAAGAAGGGAGAAACTCTTTCAATCACACAACCCCCCAACAGTCCTGTGGATATTCGAGAATATGAGAGGTGGAAAACATTCGTTAAAAAAAATCGCCTCAGTGTTAAATTTGATGAAGGGCTTGTGCATGATTTCCATGCACTTGTAAGATCATCAAGATTTATCGTAACGACCAGTATAACCGAGGGATTTGGATTTTCCTTCCTGGAACCATGGACAGCCGGAAAGTTGCTGTGGGGAAGAAAGCTGCCGGACATCTGCCATGATTTTGAACAAAAGGGCATCCGGCTGGATCATCTTTATACCCGACTTAAAATACCGGTCGATATGATCGGTTCCGGGCGGCTTTTTGAAGCATGGAAAAAATGTGTGAAAAAGACATGTGATCTTTTCCATGTTTCCATCGAAGAAGACGAAGGATGAAACCATCGACTTTGGTCTTCTCGGGGAGACGTTTCAAAGAACCGTCATAAAGCAGGTGTTGACAAACAGGCCGTGGTTTAAGAAATTGATTGAACTGAACCCGTTTCTGGCTTTTCCAGGCGATGTGTCCGGAAAACATGCACTGATCGCACACAACAGAAAAATCATAGAAAACACGTATACCACGACCCGGTATAGAAACACGCTTCTTGATATCTATGAAAAGGTGGTGAAAATACCTGTACGTCATCGAATCGACAAACGCCTGCTTCTTGGCATGTTTTTGGACCTCGAACGCTTCAGCCTGCTGAAATGGTGTGATG
>JAFDFZ010000244.1 GCA_019309565.1 Deltaproteobacteria bacterium | reverse complement strand
ATAAAGCGAAAATTCAATAGGGCTCGCCGCTTAGGATCAACAGGGACTATTCGATTCATGCTCCGGATTTCACCGACAATAGCTGTGGGGTGACAATCGTGTTGACATAGACCCGGGCACCTGATAAGGATTTTTTGGTTCTGGTCTTCCGGCGCTCACAGTTTTTAGGAAACAGCAACCGATGAGCATCCTTAAAACAAAGATCAGAGGGGCTGTTTACTATTTTATGATCATGGGTGTTTTTGTATTTCTATGGCATCTCATAAGCCTGTGGGTCGACAACCGCCTTCTGGTTGCCTCTCCTGTAGAAGTCGCTTTAGCGCCTCTGAGTCCGAAATTCAATTAAGGAAAGAACAACGATGCAGGGAGAAACAACAATTTTGGATGGCATACCAAAGATAGACGTCGGTATCTTAGGCTATGGGTTTGCTGCCCGAGCTCACATTGCCGCTTTAAAAAGAATCAGGGAGGTATACTGGCCACCTCCTGCTCTGCCCCAGTGCATCTGCATCTGTGGCCGAAACGAAGATAACGTTCGGGATGCTGCAGCCCGGTATGAGGTAAAAAGATGGTACACGGACTGGCATAAGATGCTGGAGGATGAAGAAATTCATATCTTCGATAACTGCGGAACCAACGATGTACATGCTGAAACCTGCATTGAAGCGGCCGGAAAAGGCTTGCACATTCTTTGTGAAAAACCCATGGCGCGCAACTCAGAGGAGGCCGGCCGCATGCTTGAAGCGGTAAAAGCAAGCGGGGTGAAGCACATGTGCGGGTTCAATTACCGCTTTGTGCCTGCGGTGCGATTGGCAAAGGAGCTGATCGATCGGGGTGTTATCGGAGACATCTATCATTTTTACGGCCGCTATGCGGTGGACAGAGCAATGGACCCGGAGATTCCTTTGCGCTGGATTTACTTAAAATCAAGGGCCGGAAGCGGAGCTCTTGGGGCGCTTGGGTCTCATCTTATCGATCTCATCCGGTTTCTTATAGGGGAGCCGAGAAGCGTTATGGCGATGGCCAAGACATTTATCCGGAAAAGAAAGAAGGTTGATTCTGATGAATGGGGAGAGGTTGATGTAGATGATGCCGTGTCTTCGTTGATGGAATTTGAAAACGGCGCTATCGGAAATTTTGAAACATCACGGTTCTGTTCGGGTAGAAAAAATAACCAGTGCTTTGAAATCAACGGTTCAAAGGGTTCCATCGTATTTGAGCTGGAGAAGATGAATCGGCTGCAGGTCTATCTTAAAGAAGAAAAGATTCCACACACCACCGGCTTTCACGATATCATCGTTACCGAAAAGGACCATCCCCTGTTCAAAGAATGGTGGCCCACCGGACATACCCTTGGATGGGATCACACCTTTATCCACGAGATGAAACATTTTCTGGATGCCATCGTAAACGACAAACCCGTAGAGCCGTGGGGCGCAACCCTTGTGGATGGCTACCGCAATGCTGTGATCTGCGATGCCATGCTGCTATCGGCAAAGACGGGGAAAACAGTGGACATTCACTATTAGCTATCCGTATAATATTATGGAAATTCCATGAAACGTGAATTTTGTGTAAGCGTATAGGTACAGGGGGAGGTTGAGAGGGCCTTTCACGCCTTCCGTTTAAATACAAACCACAGAAGCCAAAAGGAGGGTAAAATGAAAACTCGTATTATCATTTTATGTGTAAGCATCTGTGTTTTGTTCTCTTTGTCGGCCGGCAACCAGCAGAACGCATGGGCTGCCGAAAAGGTTGTCATTAAGTATGCCACCAGTCCGCCTTATACCAAGGGATCTCCTCTTTGTGAGATAACAGTCAAGCTAAAACAACTTGCCGCCATCTATTCCAAGGGCAAGATCGATATCCAGATATTCTGGGGAGGACAGCTGGGAACGGAACAGAAAGTTTTCAAGGATTGCCAGATGGGGATCATCCAGATGGTTCAGGCTAATATTGCCAACCTTTCACCGTTTGCCAGGGCGCTTTATGCGGTGGTGCTTCCGTATATCTTCGATAGCCGCGAGGAAGCATACAGGCTTTTCCGTGGGGAGCTTGGTGAATATTTCAACCAGCAGACTATCAAGCTGGCAGGGCTCAGGGTGCTTGCATGGCCAGATCAAAGCTACCGTGCCCTGCACAACACCAAGAGAAGGGTGAGATCCCTGGAAGATATGAAAGGGCTGAAATGGCGTGTTCCAAACAATCCTGTGTTTATAGAAGAATATAAAAGCTGGGGCATCAACCCAATCCCGATGGCATGGTCTGAAGTTTTCAGCTCCCTTCAGACAGGTGTTATTCACGGGGGAGACAATGTGTTGAGAAATCTGGTCGATTTTAAGCTCTATGAGATTGAAAAATACGCGACAGTAACAAAACATATGATCGAGTTTGTCCCGATTGTCATCGGAGAGGAATTCTTTAAGAAACAGCCAAAGGATATCCAGATGGCAATCACAAAAGCAGCAAGCGACGCATGGGCCTGGGGCTTTTTTGCCATGGCTGAAGATGACGAGCGCACCAAACAGTTTCTTCGTAAAAAAGGCATGACGATAGATGAACCGGACATCACTCCCTGGAAAGAACGGGCTTCCAAGATCTGGCCAAAATTTTACGACAAGGCAGGTGGAAAAGAAATTTTTGATAAAATTCTAAGCTTCAAGTAGTCTTAAGAATCTCATTTTGGGAAGGAACTTTTTCGGCAAGTTCCTTCCCAAAAACAGTGTCGTGTCTTAAAAATCAAATCCCCGGTGATACACCCCACCCAAACTGCCGGGAATTTTCGTGCCTGAGCCTATATAATAGCTTCATTTAAGTGATGGAAAAAATGGTGTCTTATCTGGTGAAGATTTTAAAACTCATCGACGAAAACCTGGAAAAATTTCTGTCTATTTTTTTCCTGCTTACGATGGTGGGGTGGTCTTGCTTTCCGCCATCGTGTTTTTCCGGTTCGTTCTTAACAGAGGCCTTGCCTTTGCAGAGGAGCTGGACCGAATGGCTTTTGTCTGGATGGTTTATACGGCAGCCGCATATGCCGCACAGCGAGGGGCTCATATTCGCCTTGAAGCAGTGGGGCTCATTCTGCCTGAAAAAATAAACCAATACATGAGGTATATTGCCGATCTGTTATGGATTGGTTTCAATCTTGTCATAATAAAAGAAGGGCTTAATGTCGTTGTCAGCATGTTTAAATATCGATATGAATCACCAGCCATGGGATGGTCCATGGCGTATGTTTACACCATTGTGCCGCTGAGTTTTGCCCTGATGACCTTCCGAATTGTTCAAAGACAGATACGCAACCTTGGCCAATCAGCAAAAACCACAGCTCAGAAAACGGGAGGGCCATGACGTGGTAGAGGTGCTTTTCATAACGCTTGTCATCTGCCTGGTTCTGGGAGTGCCCATCGTCATCAGCATCGGGATCGCCACATTTTCGGCGCTTCAGTTTACCGATATTCCACTTGTCATGCTGGCCAAGGCCATTTACACGGCCACCGATGTATTCCCTCTGCATGCGGTTCCG
>JAFDFZ010000022.1 GCA_019309565.1 Deltaproteobacteria bacterium | reverse complement strand
GGTATTGTGTTGTCAAACTCTCAACTCCGCCGATCGATTTTCGACTATAGCCGCTGTTGCTATTCTTTGCTGTAAGGAACACCGATTGCGGCCGGCGGGGTAGCCCGGCCGATGGCGCTGGCCAGGACCAGAATCGTCAGAATATAGGGAATCATATCGATAAATTGAGAAGGAATGATTTTAGGAAGATATGGCTTTATGGCCTCTCCGAATCCGAATAGCAGCCCCGCTCCGGCGGTGCCGAACGGTGTCCATTTTCCGAATATCATGGATGCTAAGCCGATAAATCCGCGGCCTCCGCTTATTCCTTTGACAAAATAGTGTGCATGTTCAAGAGAAAGATAGGCTCCTCCCATTCCTGCAAGACCGCCGCTTATTACTACCGCAAGATACCGCATCTTATACACTCCAATCCCAAGCGTATCCGCTGCCTGAGGGTGCTCTCCCACGGAGCGAAGCCTAAGTCCAAACACGGTTTTGAAAATAACGATGTGAGAGGCGGCGACGACAAGAGCGGTTATAAATACGAGGGGAGGTAATTTACTGAACAGTATTCTCATTCCCGGAAGGTCGTGCAAAAGTGGTACTCGCAACGTGCCTTCAACCATAATCTGGGTTTTATCAAAGATGAGCCATGAAAAAAATACCGTAATGCCTGCTGCGAAAATAATGATTGCAAGGCCGCTTACGATCTGATCCGCTTTAAACGTAACCGATACCACTGCGTGAACCAATCCCAGCAACATACCCGCCAAAACAGCCGAGAAAAGTCCAAGCCAGGGGCTGCCGCTGATATTGGTAACCGCAACTGCCGTAAATGCACCGGTAAGCATCTGCCCTTCCAGTCCGATGTTCACCACCCCGGAGCGTTCCGAATACGTCCCTCCCAATCCAGCTAAGGTGTAAGGCACCGCCAGTCGGATGGCCGAACCAGAGATTGCAAGAACAGATTCGATCATTATGAGGCCTCTATCTTTTTCTGGATAAGATTGAATATCCGTTTCGTCATTTCAGAGCTTATGACAACAAAGATCAGGATGACGGCTTTGAGTACCAGCACGATTTCCCGCGGCACCTTTGTTGATACGTCAATGGCAAGCCCCCCGTGATCGAGGATCCCAAAAAGCAACGCAGCCAGAACAACTCCGAGGGGGCTGTTTTTTCCAATGAAGGCAACACCGATTCCGTCGAATCCAAGGCCCTCGAAAATACCGTAACGGAAACGATATTTATATCCCAGCACCTGGTTTACGCCGGCCAGAGCGGCAAGAGCACCCCCGATAGCCATGGCCAGTACGGTGTTTTTTGCCACATTGATACCGGCACATTCCGCAGCAGTGGGGTTGAATCCGACGGCTCGAACTTCATAGCCTATTTTTGTGCGTTTCAGAAGGTAGGAGATGAAAAAAACCACGGCTATCGCAAGAAACACGGCCGTGTTCAGAAGATTGCTTTTCGGAAAAGCAACCCCAAGAGGATTCAAGTAATCGGCAAGCCGAGATAGCTGTGCGCTTTTAGCAATCTTGTATGTATGGGGAATCCAGGAATCCGGTGGTTTATATGCCATGGTAAGGTACTGGATGAGGGCTATGGCAATCCAGTTCATCATGATGGTGGTGACCACTTCATGAACCCCGCGTTTCGCCTTCAGGTAACCCGGGATTCCCCCCCAAACAGCACCAGCCAGAACACCGGCAAAAATACACAGCGGTATCAAAAAAATTGGGGGCAGGCTTGTGAAAGTGAATCCCACCCATGCAATGGCAAAGCCGCCGATGACCATCTGACCTTCTCCACCGATGTTGAAAAGCCCGCACTGAAAAGCAAAAGCCACCGCCAGGCCGGTAAATATAAGTGGCGTCGCCCGATACAGCACATTACCCCATCCATTTCTGTCTTTCAGGGCGGCTTTGAAAATCTCATTGTAGACGTAAATGGGATTTTCCCGCCTAAGAGCGTATTTTGAAATCATCGCTCCGTGGTATCGATAGTTCAAATCACCGATTTTTGATTTCACTTGCTGTTCAAAAGCCGCTCTTTCCGGGTATTCCTCTCCTTTGATTTCCTGCAGATTATCGAGCACTTCTGCGGGAACCCCCTTTTTTGCCAGATTTTCAAAAGTTGCATCTGTTAGGCCATAGCTTGTGACGAACACAAGGATGATCAGTGCGCCTGCGGTAAATGCCAGGATTATTGCTATCGTCGGGGCAAAAACCCCCATAAACGTTTTGTGAAAAAACAGGTGTCGGCCTCTTACTTGCCGTACCACGGTTTATTCTCCTGAACCGGTCATAAGCAGTCCCAGTTTGGCCTCGGTGGCTTGCTTCGGGTTTAATATCCCCGCAATCTTTCCTTCATACATCACGGCAATTCGATCGGAAATAGAGAAGATTTCTTCAAGATCGGCCGAAATCAGCACTACGGCCTTACCCTCATCTCTAGCCTGAATCAATCGTTGATGAATAAATTCCATGGAGCCTACATCGATGCCTCTTGTGGGTTGTGCAGCAATCAACAGCGTTGGATTCTGGTCGAATTCCCTTGCAACGATCACTTTTTGCTGGTTTCCACCGGAAAGATTCCCTGCAGGATTTTCTTGCTCGGCAGGGCGGATGTCAAATTGCTCTATCAATAGCCGTGCCTTTTCTTTGATCGCTGCAAAGTTGATTAAGTCAAACCCCATGCGCCTGACATAGGGTTGTCTGTAGTGAATACCCAGTACCAGATTCTGGGTCACGGTAAAATCGAGTATCAAGCCTCTCCTTTGCCTGTCTTCTGGAATATGCCCCACGCCCTTCTGCCTGATAAGTTGTGGAGACAGATTGGTGATAGTAGAACCATTTAGTATGACTTCTCCTTTTTCGGCCCTACGCAGTCCGGTTAACACCTCCGCCAGTTCGCTCTGTCCGTTTCCTTCCACCCCGGCGATACCAAGAATCTCACACTGCCTTACGGTAAAGGAAACGCCTCGCAGGGCAGGAAGCCCCTTGTTGTCCAATGCATGGATGTTTTTCACCTCAAGTACCACGTCTCCGGGTTTTGCCTCGCTTTTTTCTATTTGAAACAACACCTGCCTTCCGACCATCATGTTTGCTATTTCGTTTCTTGATGTATCTTTTGTTGCAACGGTTCCAACCACTTTTCCACGGCGCATTACCGTTACCATGTCAGAGATTTCCATAACTTCTCCAAGCTTGTGAGTTATAAAAATAATCGTCTTTCCCTGGCTTTTCAAAGACCGAAGAATCCCGAAAAATTCTTCCACCTCCTGAGGGGTCAACACCGCAGTTGGTTCGTCAAAAATAAGGATCTCAGCGCCTCGGTAGAGTACTTTAATTATTTCGATGCGCTGCTCAATTCCAACGCTTAAGGTTTCTACTTTAGCGCTTGGATCTAATTTCAATCCATACCGGTCCGACAATTCCCCAACTATTTGGCTTGCCCGGCCGATATCCATCAGGCCCAGCCTGGATGGTTCGCATCCCAGCACAACGTTTTCTGCGACCGTAAGCGTGGGGATGAGCATGAAATGCTGGTGAACCATTCCGATGCCATTGTTTATTGCGTCGGCCGGGCCGGAAAAACGAACTTCAGTGCCGTTTACGGCGATATTCCCGCTGTCCGGTCGAAGCAGACCATATAAGATATTCATAAGGGTCGATTTTCCGGCCCCGTTTTCTCCCACCAGTGCATGTATTTCTGCATGAGGCACCCGAAAATTGACGTCGTCATTAGCGACGACCATCGGGAAGTGCTTGGTGATGTGTCGCATTTCAACAGCAAGTTCCGACACCGGCGGATCTCCTTAATTTCCCCTAGAATTGCTGAGGTAAATGAAGCTGTCGTATCCACGGCAGCGGATGTCATGTTATGGATTATTTAACGGGCACCTTGATTTCACCGGAAATTATCTTTTTTTCAGCTTCCGTAACCTTATCGATCATTTCTTTGGTCACAAGGTTCTTGTTGTATTCGTCCAGGGCATAATGCACACCATGATAGAGCGTATCACCGATTTTAACCGTGTCCTTAAGTCCGAACGTTCGAACGCCGGCCTTGAATTTTCCCTCCAGCAGATCCTTGATGGTCAAATAGACGGCCACATCCACCTGTTTCAGCATGCTTGTCAGCCCGAAATTTTCACCCGTCTCTTTGATATGCCCAAGATGATTTTGATTGGAATCAACTCCGATCACATAAACTTTTCGCTCTTTGCCGGCTTCAAATACACCGACACCCGTAAGCCCCGATGCATGATAGATGACGTGGGCTCCCTTGTCGATCTGGGCTAGCGCAAGCTCTTTGCCTTTTACCGGATCGGCAAATGCTTTTGGGGTCGTGCCGGCATAGTCGCTTAGGATTTTGCACCGGGGATAGACATATTTCGCACCGGCGCTGTATCCCGCCTCAAACTTATGGATCAGGGGAACATCCATTCCTCCTACAAATCCGATGGTGTCCTTTCCATCCAGTTTCGCTTTCATGGCTGCGATGATACCGACAAGGAAAGAGCCTTCGTGTTCCTTAAACAGCAGGGAAGATACATTCGGTTTATCCGGAACATATCCATCGACGATGGCAAATTTCGTATCCGGGAACTCGTCTGAAACCTCTTTTATGGCATCGGTGAAAAGGAAGCCGACGCCAATAACCAGATCAAATCCCTGGCCGGCGATCATTCTCAGGCCTGTTTCTCTATCTGCATCCGCACCCGGTTCGATATCCACATAAGACACCCCCAGCTTAGAGGCCCACTGTAATCCCCGATAGGCGGAATCGTTGAACGACTGGTCTCCTTTCCCGCCTACATCGAATACCATGCCAACCCTAAGCTTGTCTTTTGCTTCAGAAAAAGAAACAAGGCCAAACACCAGCACCGCCGCGAGCAATATAAATAAGGCTTTTCTTTCCATGATCGACCTCCTTTCGTTCGTTGGTTTCAGGGAAAAATCAATAGGGTTGTCGTAAACAAACGTGATGTTCCATAAGGAAGCTCTCTTTTTAACTGCCTGGAGTATAGGAAGGAATGGGGGCGGAGTAAAGAGAAATCGGGAAAAAATTTCTCCAAAATACACTTCTTGATAAGGACGATTTCCTTTGATAAACAAAAATAAAGAGGGGGTAAAATGTATGATGTTCTCATAAAAAACGGAAAGATTATTACAGGCATGGGAAATCCCTGGTTTTACGGGGATATTGGGATCGTTAAGAACAAAATCGCCAGGATCGGACATCTGGCAGAATCCGAATCGTCAAAAGTTGTGGATGCATCGGGATGTTTTGTTTCACCTGGATTTATCGACGGGCACAGTCATTCAGACGTCCAAATTTTTCTCGAGCCCCTGGCAGAGCAGAAGATCATGCAGGGAGTCACCACCGAAAACCTCGGCATGGACGGCCTGTCGGTGGCGCCGATACGGGAGGAGAACATTGCTCTTTGGCGAAAACATCTTTCCGGACTTGCCGGAGATCCAGAGATAAACTGGAGCTGGCGGAGTGTTTCGGATTACTTCGATTTAATCGATACACTGGAGCCGTCTGACAACATAACCGCTTATGTGGGCCTTGGCACCATTCGATTGCACGTGATGGGCATGGCCGACAGAGAGGCAACAGCCGGTGAAGTGGAGCAGATGAAACGGCTGGCCGCTGAGGCCATGGAAGCGGGCGCGCAGGGAAGGAATCGAGGTTACCATCGCCCAGTATCCCTATACAGCAGGAAGCACCATGCTGCAGGCGGTCATTCCTCCCTGGTATTTCACGGAAGGCCCTGATGAGTTGATTCAAAAGCTTATCAAGGAAAGAGATCGCGTCAAGCGGGATATTCGTAAAAGAGCGGACTGGGAAAATTTCGCCATGGCCAACGGGTGGGATAATATTATTGTTTCCTCTGTAAAGAGTGAAGCAAATCAGCACTGTGTCGGTAAGAGTGTTCTGGAAATCGCCTCCGCAAAAGGGGTTGCGGAGCCTGAAGACATCGTCTTGGACCTGCTGGTCGAAGAGCAACTGGCCGTTGGAATGATCGTGTTCTCAATGGATGAGACGGATGTGATTCGAATCATGAATACAGGCAATTTTGCTATACAATTTATGCAACTACGGGGTTAACTTCGGTTTGCCTCTAAGTCGCGGTATAACAAATAGCCTTCACCCATGATTTGTCAGTACCTGACGATTGCGCCTTCTAAGTAGTTTTACAACAACGGGGTTTAGGCATAGCGTTTTAAAATGCGGCCGTTTAGCTTGCGACCCGAATTACCCGCGGTATCGCTGCTTCTGTTGGCAGCAAAACATGAAAAGGCTTGACGAAATATCATCGGTTGGAATAAGGATGAATCTTATCTATGGTTCTGTAAATGCTTGTAAAGCCAGCCTCAGAGGAGATGAAACCATATGAGCGATTTCAAAGTGGTGATTGTAAACCTTGGGTATGAATCCTTCGAATTGGAAAAGGAGATTTTAAGCCCTATAGGTGCTGAGGTTGTGCTGTCTGATCGAGACTGTCTGGTGGAGAACGATGTAATCGAAGCTGCCCGCGATGCAGACGCCGTTCTTGTCAGAGAAGCCCCTATTTCTGCCCGGGTTATAGAGGCATTCCAGAGATGCAAAATCGTGGCCAGGTACGGAGTAGGGGTGGACAATGTTGATCTTGAAGCTGCCAGAAAAAAGAGAATCTATGTATCAAACGTACCGGATTACTGCGCCGAAGAAGTATCGGATCATACGGTCGCATTGCTTCTGGCTTGCATCCGAACCATCGTGCTCAGAGACAAAAGGGTTAGACAGGGAAAATGGGAGACCGATATCCGAGACGACATTTACCGCACCACCGGCAGATGCATCGGTCTGGTAGGTTACGGAAAGATCGCCCGGGCGTTTCATCGAAAGTGGAATGGGTTTCTGCCATCAAAGGTACTGGTTCATGATCCATATGTACCCAGGGATCTGATAGAAGGAAGAGGAGCTGTGCACACCGATCTCGATACGCTTTTTTCATCTTCTGATTTTATTTCCCTACATCTTCCCCTTACAGCAGAAACCCATCACCTTGTTGACAAAAAGCGGTTTCAGCAGATGAAACCCACAGCCATATTGATCAATACCGCAAGGGGGGCTTTGGTCGATGAAAATGCTCTTATTGAAGCTCTTGGCAATGGTTGGATCATGGGGGCGGGGTTGGATGTTTTTGAACAAGAGCCGCTTTCCGAAGATCATCCACTGAAACAGATGGACAATGTGGTTATCACCTCCCATGTGGGATGGTACTCGAAGGATTCCGTAAAAGAGTTGCAAACAAAGGCAGCACAGGAGGTGTTAAGGGTTTTATCGGGAAACAGACCGACTGCCTGGGTAAATCCGTGGTAAACGATACAGAATGAGGGTAAAAGAAATTCCCGTAAGCGAGGAAATAGCCCATGGGTTATGTTGTAATGGAAGGCGGTGCAGAGTTCGGAGGGATGATGTTCGAACCGGACTTAAGAGCCATGCAGCTTGCAGGTGGCAGCGATGTTCCGATCCGGATTATTCCAGCAGCGGCAGCGCCTAACGGTGATGACAAAGGGGCAGGGCAGAACGGGGTGCGCTGGTTTCAAAGCTTAGGTGCCACCGATGTTGTGTCGCTGCCGCTTGTTGACAGAACTTCGGCAGACGATCCTGCTATTGCAGATGCGTTGCGGAAGGCGCGATTGATATTCATTCTGGGCGGTCATACTCATTATCTGATTCAAACTTTATCGGACAGCAAAAGCTGGCTGTGCATTCAGGCCGCTTATAATGAGGGCGCGGTCATTGCAGGCAGCAGTGCGGGAGCAATGGTTCTATGCGAGTATTATTACCGGCCAACCAACGATTATGTGGCAAAAGGATTGGGGCTGGTATCAGGGGCCTGCGTGCTGCCCCATTATAATACATTTGGAAAAAACTGGGCACCCCGGCTGGCCGGACGGTTGATGGAAGCCGTTTTGATCGGTATCGATGAAGAAACAGCAATGATAAATGACGGGCCAAGAGGCATCTGGCGGGTATTTGGAAAAGGCATGGTTACTGTCTATCGATCAGGCGAATGCATAAGCTGCCGCTCAGGGAGGCAGTTCGATCTTTTGCCTGGTTCTTCTCCAGCTTAGGCTGTCTTGATAAGGTAGTTTTGAATAAACTGTCATGGAACAGTTGGATTTATTGTTGTGGCCAGTGCTTTGAGATGTGGGGAATATTCTACGCACGATCAATATGTTAATGGTTTCAATCGGTTGTAACTCTCTAACCCCGAACCGATTAATTTAAGTTAAAGTTATTTCTCCATATGCCGATATATGGAATGTAACAAAATCTTTTGCTGAAGGGCAAACCTTCCGAAAGGTTGGGACGCAAAATTTCCGGTCTAAGTTCCGGTGCGACGGGATAAGATTGCGGAATTGCTAGGCAAACACGGGTGAACCCGCCTTTCCTTTTGGAAGCGGGTTTTTTTATGACCGTTACACTTAAGGGGGCAAAAAATGACAACAAGCATAAACAGTGTTTCTGAAAGTTTGATCTCTATGGCGAATCAAAATTCTAGCCCGGAGACAACCCAACGAACCAATGAGCAGCCCGAGCAACGTGATCAGACGGTTGAACCTCAACGAGAACGAACCGATACGGTTGAAATCACCGCTACCCGGCCTCCTTCTGAGCAGGCCTCTGAGGAGCAGAGAATTGAAGACGCCGAGGAAGCGATGGAAAAGGTTGAGCAGATAAAGGAAATGATCCAGGCAGACCTGGAGGCATCTCAAGTCGAGCAGGCACATGATGTAAACAGTGGAAATTTGGTGGATTTACTTGTTTAGGGCCTACATTGCCACCATAGCCAAAAGGTATTGGCTGCGGGCGGTTTCAGTGATTGAAGGCTGCGTTCGGCATATCGAGGGGACTTAACATAACAGCCGATGGCTTGAACCGAAACAGCGAGTGTATTCCTCTTAAGCTTGTCGAAGCGATTTGGTTCGCCATAGGCTAATGCCCAACAAGGAGAAGATCCCGTTCCTCGGGGCTGCAGGGTCTTCAATTCTTTGTTATTGAGGTTAGATCCGTATTTGTGAAACGAGTGAAGGTTCCTTAGGTTACCAGCTGGAAAGCATAACCGAGTCGATGCCCGCTTCCGAGGTAAATTTTATTATGTTGATGCAGCAAAACACCGGCCAGGCAAATTGGCAGCTTGCCCTCCTGCTTTAAATATCAAGGACAAAGCATATTGCACGCCTTACATCAACCATCTTTGATGGAGTCAAGGATGTTGTCAATGATCCGATTTTCTCCTTTGAAACTGTTTGCAAATGCTCACCGTTGACAGCGCATTACCGCGGCATTCCGTCCATTTTCGAGAGAAACACCTCAGACGGTATACTGCGAATCATACGTGTAATGGATGCGAGGGTTGCTTTACCAAGATACTTCAACACGGAATCTCGTGTTCAGCAATTTTTCAATCACCTTAAGGGTTCCCTTCTTGCAAAGAGTAAATGCGATGTGAAAACATGAAACCTAAAATCTTGGGTCAGGTTCGTAGAAAATCCGGATAAAAAAATAGTGGCTCTGTCAAGCCATCATTTTGGTCGGTTGACTTTTATGATGCACGCCCGTATCATTCTTGCTGGGCTGGATGGGAGCGGTGCTTTAAGGTCTTCAAAAAGGAGCAGATAATGAACGATCATTTTCAACGTATAAAGGTTGCCGTCATTCAGGCGGCCTCCGTTCTTTTTGATCGGGAGGCTACGGTCGAAAAGGCTTGCAGCCTTGCAAAGAAAGCAGCATCCGAGGGAGCACGGTTGCTGCTTTTCCCTGAAGCTTTTATTCCCGCATACCCACGGGGGCTTAGCTTTGGAGCGGTGGTTGGAAGCCGCAGTGCAGCGGGACGGCGAATCTTCAAGAGGTATTGGGCAAATTCAGTAGATATACCAGGGCCAGAGACAAAGAAAATCGGAAACATAGCCAAAGCCACCAGCACCTATATTGTAATCGGTCTTATTGAAAGGGATTCTCAATACAGCCGCGGTACTCTTTATTGCACCCTTGCGTATTTTGGTCCGGACGGCAGGCTGCTTGGAAAACACAGAAAGTTGGTGCCAACCGGATCGGAGCGGCTCATATGGGGCGCGGGGGACGGAAGCACCCTGCCGATTATAGAGGCGGACTTTGGAAAGATCGGCGGACTTATTTGCTGGGAGAACTATATGCCTTTAGCAAGAACCGCCATGTACGCAAAGGGCGTAGAGATTTATCTTGCCCCAACAGCAGACGCAAGAGACACCTGGCAGGCAACACTTACACATATCGCCTGTGAGGGGAGGTGTTTCGTGTTGGGATGCAACCAGTTCGTGACAAAAGATATGTATCCAAAAGACCTGGAAACCTTAGACGAGTTGAATCATTTTCCCGATATCATCTGCCGGGGCGGAAGCGCGATTATCTCTCCTCTGGGGAAAGTCCTGGCGGGTCCGCTTTATGATAGGGAAGGGATGCTGTTTGCCGAGCTTGATATGGGGGAAATTGCACAGGGAAAATACGACTTTGATCCCGTAGGACATTATGCAAGGCCGGATGTGTTTCAACTGATTGTCAACGAACAGCCCGCCTTAAGTGTTTCCACCAAAACGCCGCAAGGCACGTAAGGAAGCGTCTATTCTTTTAGATAAATGATTCCTTCATGTTCAGGAGAGCTGCCATGTCAGAGCCGAAGATAACCGTTTATGGAGCCCACTGGTGTCCGGATTGCCGTCAGAGCAAACAATTTTTGGGAGAGCATCAGATTCCTTATCGATGGGTGGACATAGAGGAAGATAAGAACGCCGAAACATTCGTGATTAAAACCAACAACGGCAAACGCATCATTCCCACCATCACTTTTGAAGACGGATCTTATCTGGTTGAACCAAACAACGCACAGCTGGCAGAAAAGCTCGGGTTGAAAACATCTGCCAGCCGAAGCCATTATGATCTGATCATTCTGGGAGGGGGGCCGGCTGGGCTGACTGCTTCGTTTTACGCTGCCCGTGAAGCCATAGACACCCTTGTGATCGAACGGGCTGCCTTCGGAGGCCAGGCCGCGGGGACCGAGAAGCTTGACAACATGCCCGGGTTTCCGGAGGGAATCGCTGGAATAGATTTTTCCAAACGCTTACAGCAGCAAGCAGAGCGGTTTGGCGTTGAATTGTTACAAGCCCAAGAAGTTAGCGGTATCTGGCGTAATGAAAACTACTTGCGCGTAAAAACAACAGACGGCAGGAAATACAGCGCCTCTGCTGTTATTATTGCAACCGGCAGCCGATATAAGCGCCTGAACGTGCAGGGGGAGAATGATTTTCTTGGTGCGGGTGTTCATTTTTGCGCCACCTGTGACGGCCCGTTTTACAAGGGCAAACATGTGGCGGTGATTGGCGGAGGCAACAGTGCCGCAGAAGAGAGCCTGTTGCTTACGAAATTTGCCAGTAAAGTGACTATTCTCGTTCGGGGCGGGCAGTTTAAGGCAACACAAATCATTCAGGAAAGCGTGCTAGGAAATCCGAACATAGAAGTTCGATGGTTCACAGAGGTTAAAGCGTTTTTAGGAAAAGATTCGAAGTTGACAGCGATTCTGATTGAAAACAATCAGACAGGCAGGCGCCGGGAATTAGCAGTAGAAGGAGCATTTATTTTTATCGGACTTAAACCCAATACAGAATTTCTGCGGGGAAGCGGTGTGGCGCTGGATCGATGGGGCTTCATCGTGACAGGCCATGATCTTGTACACAGCGGGAATCGACCGGCTGGATATGAAAAACGAGATCCTTACCTGCTGGAAACAAGTGTTCCGGGAATCTTCGCCGCCGGAGATGTCCGGGATAAGAGCACAAAGCAGGTATCAAGCGCCACGGGGGAGGGAACCACAGCAGCATTAATGGTAAGAGAGTTTCTTAAGTTTCGCACCTTTAAATGCGTTGTAAAGCCTTATAATGATGGCGCCGAATGAAATTTTTGGAAGGTAAAATACACTTTATCATCCTGCTATGACGGCACAATGGAAGTCAACAAAGCGCTTAAACCAGAGGTATCAAGATCTTCCACTACTTAGCAGCATTTCCCTTGTGCCTTTATTCGATGTTTCCGACTGGGTGCAGCCTATAAGCTTCGGTGTAATTATTTTGCCTTCCAAAAATTTTATTCGACTTAAGAGCTATTTACAATTTTTCGGTAAAATAGGGTGCGAAACTTAAGAGAGTTTCTTAAATGGAATTAAACAGCATAAATCTTCAGGGCTTAGATGAACAGGCAGGCAGCGTTCTGTTTTCGCTCCAATTATTGATCAGCGCGATAGTTGCATCCCTCTGTAAGGCATCGAAGGAATGATCCTGATTTTTTGGTGTTTTTTTCTACCAAAAAGGGTGCGCCGCATTTGGGACAGCTCCTGGGCACCGGTTTGTCCCACAGGGCAAAGGTGCATTTTGGGAAACGGTTGCATCCGTAAAAAGTTTTACCCCGCTTGGATTGTTTTTCAATAATCGAACCATCGCAGTCTTTTTCAGGACATTTCACTCCGGTGTCTTTCCCATTGGAGTTTAAAGACAGCGTATTCGTACATTTCGGATACCTGCTGCAGGCTAGAAACTCCCCGTACTTTCCCTGTTTTACCAGCATGGTGCTGCCGCATTTTTCGCATGTTTTGTCCGACAACTCACTGTTTGCGGTTTCAAGTGGATGAATCCTGCCTTTTTCATCCCGGTAGTAGTTTCTGGAATAGTTACATTTCGGATACCCGCTGCAGGCAAGAAAAGGCCCGTTTTTACCGACCTTGATATGAAGGCGGCTTCCGCACTGGGGACAACCAAGATCCGTTGTCACTCCAACCCCTTTCATGCTGAGCATGCCGGTTTCAGCAGATCTAAGGTCCTTTTGAAACGGAAGGTAAAAACGATTCAAGATTTCCAATGCATTCGCCTCGGCCGCTTCGATGCGGTCAAGATCCTCTTCCATCTTCGCCGTAAACTCAACGTCAAAGACCTCGGGGAAATTGCTCACAAGAAGATCATTTACGATGAAACCAAGCTCACTTGGCCGAAAGTATCCCTTTACCAGTTCCACGTATCCCTTTTCCCTGATGGTGGACAGAATCGTAGTATAGGTGCTGGGGCGACCGATGCCGTTCTCTTCCAGTTCCTTTACAAGCGATGCTTCAGAGAACCTTGGAGGGGGGTGGGTGAAATGCTGTTTGGGTTCAAATTCGATGAGTTTCAGAACCTCTCCCTCGATAAGTTCCGGCAGACGCTCTTTTCGTTTTTCGTTTTCGATTTCGTCATCCACCGTCATGTAAAGTTTCATGAAGCCGGGAAATTTTATGGTCGATCCGCTTGCATGAAAGGTATAGGGGCCGGCTTTGATTGAAACCGAACTCTGATCGATGAGAGCTTCTTTCATCTGCGAGGAAACGAATCGCTGCCAGATTAGTCGATACAGGGCCAATTGGTCCTTGGTAAGATATGCCGCCACCGCTTCCGGTGTATTGAACACCGAAGTCGGCCGAATGGCTTCATGGGCGTCCTGAACTTTTGTTCGGTTTTTAAAAAATCTTGGTTTTTCAGAAGCGTAATCTTTTCCAAACTGCTTTCGGATCAGCTCAAGTGCCTCATTGGCGGATTCATCCGAGATTCTGGTTGAATCGGTTCTCATATAGGTGATCAAACCCACCGGTTCACCCGGTCCAAGTTCTATACCCTCATAGAGCTGCTGTGCAAGTATCATGGTTTTTCGAGCCGAAAACTTAAGCTTTCGAATTGCTTCCTGTTGAAGTTTACTGGTGGTAAAGGGCGGAAGTGGATTTCGCCTGATGGTTTTTTTCTGAACAGCATCCACCACCATTGGTTCATTCGACAGCTCTTCCAGGATCGTCCGGGCGGCTTGTTCATTTGGGATGGCAACCTTTTCTCCGTCCTTTTTTACAAGTTTTGCAGTAAACGGTGGCGGCAGAGCGCTTTGAAGATGTGCGGTGATAGACCAGTATTCTTCGGGCTCGAAGGCCTGAATCGCACGCTCCCGCTCACATATAATCCGAAGTGCAACCGATTGCACCCTGCCTGCACTTAAACCGTTTTTTACTTTTTTCCACAACAAGGGCGATATTTCATACCCCACCAGTCGGTCCAGAATTCTGCGAGCCTGCTGAGCTTCATATTTGAAGCGATTGAGCGCTTCAGGCGCTGCCATGGCTTTTAGGATCGTGTTTTTGGTAAGTTCATGAAACAGCACTCGGTGAAATTTTCGCCCCTTTTGTTTGAGGATTTCCGCGGTGTGCCACGCGATTGCTTCGCCTTCTCGATCAGGATCCGGAGCGAGGTAAACTTCTGTGGTATCACCTGCGGCTTTTTTCAAGCTGGTGACGACCTTTTTCTTGCCGGGAATTATCCGGTATTTAGGCTTGAAACCATGTTCGATATCGATCCCTATTTCCTTTTCAGGCAGATCCTTTATGTGACCCACTGTTGCGGCAATATTGTACCGGTTCCCAAGATATTTTTTCAGAGTCCTTACTTTTGTGGGTGACTCAACTACAACAAGCGGTTTTCTCACAGGTTTTCATTCTCCAAAAGCATCTGAATCTTTAAAGAGTTCGTATCTTTCCAATAAAAGCTTTAATCTTTCAGTTCCAGGTAAAAGCGGCGTTTGCAATGGCTTCCTTCCTTTCACGGTTACGGTGTTTCGTTTGTCAAGAAAAAGTGCTTTCCCGCCGCCTGCTCCACCAGGCCCTTCAGCTCCAGCGTTAATAGAATGCTGGACAACTTGCCTGGTTCCATTCCAACTTTTCTGACCAGGGTGTCAATGTGAATCGGATATGGTTCCAGGGATTGAAATACCAGTGTTTCATCGGCTGACATCGGCTGCTGCGCCCTCGGTTCTTCGAGCCGAGTTTCGTCCGTTATCTCTATGGGCAGTTCTTCAAGAATGTCCTGGGCGTGTTCCACCAGCTTTGCTCCTTGTTTTATCAGGTTGTGCGTGCCGATGCTCTTAAAAGAGTGAATGCTGCCGGGGATGGCAAATACCTCTCTGTTCTGTTCTGCTGCAAGGCGAGCGGTAATCAGAGAGCCGCTTTTTCTTGTTGCCTCCACTATCAGGGTGCCCAGAGATATTCCACTGATGATTCTATTACGAGCCGGAAAATTGTGCGCTTCTGGCTCGGTGCCAAGCGGAAACTCGGAAACCACAGCCCCGTTTTCCGCGATTTTTTCGAAAAGCTTTCGGTTTTCTGCCGGATAAATTCGATCCAGCCCGCTTCCTAAAACGGCGATGGTCCTGCCATGGCCCAGCAGCGCCCCTATATGTGCGGCGGTGTCGATCCCACGTGCCATGCCGCTTATGATGACAAATTGTTTTTCAGCAAGGTGCTTGCTTATTCGCTTTGTGGTGGCGATTCCATAGCTGGTTGCGTTTCTTGAGCCTACTATCGATATTGCCCGTCTGGTTGGATGAAGACGGCCACAGACATATAAAACCGGCGGCGGGTCGGGTATTTCACGAAGAAGGGGCGGGTAGAGGGGATCTGTCATGGTTACAAAGGTAAATCCCTTTTTTAAGGCTAGATCGATCTCCCTTTTAATTGAACCATCGGGTTTCTTATTTTTTATTGCAACTGCCAGCCGACGGTTCAAACCATCTACCATAATGAGTTCCTGGTAAGGGGCATTGAGCACTTGCTCGGGAGATTGAAACCGATCGATCAATCGCTTAAATAGGTGATTTCCGATACCTCGAACGGATTTTAAAGTAAACCATGGAAGAAGGTTTTCCATACATCATATGTTGGATCGGTTTGAAGTGTTCATAAAATCCACTCCATACGGTCTGGATCTTATTGTTTCTCTGTTTTTTGCAACATTTCTCCTGCCTTGCTACCGGCTGGTGTGAAGGGATATTGTTTTACAACCTTTTTTAAAAAAGAGCGCCCATTAGATTTGTCTCCCAAGGCCAGATAAGAATAGCCGATTTTCAACAATGCGTCAGGCACTTTGCTTCCTTTGGGATATTTATTGACCACCCGCTTAAACACAGCGATGGCCTGCCTATAGTCCTTTTGTGCGTAGAAGCATTCTGCAGCCCAGTACAGGGCGTTGTCGGAAAGGTCGTGGTCCGGATAGTTTCGGGCAATAGCCTGAAACAACTGAGCAGCTTGGTTGTAATCTTTTTTTTGGTATACGGCCAGCGCCTGCTGATACATCATTTCAGCTGATTCCGACAACACGGCAGTTTGTCTGCCTGCAGAAGTAGTGGATTTGGCAGGGAGAGCTGCAGCTTTCGGGGGTTCTCTGGTCCCTTCGGGGGCCATTGGGGATGGCTTTTGTTTTCCAATGGTAGATTCAAGTGAGCGGATTAAGCGCTGATGGCTGTCTACCATAAATTGGATGACCGAGATTTTGTGATAGATGTCCTCTATTTTTCTATCCACATCGGCTATTTGTTTCTCCAGTTGCTCTGTTTTCATTTCCTTTGTTGATTTTGATGTCGCACATGCCTGAAGAAAGACTAAAAGGCCAATCACCAACAAAAGAAACAGCCGTTTATGTCTCATGATTCCCCCTGAAGTGTTGCCGGATTGCCATATGGCGACCTATGACCTTTTTGTACGCTGTCCCAAAGCGATAATAACGGGACTTGCCACGTATATGGAAGAATAGGTTCCCACAATAACACCCACCATCATTGCAAATGCAAAATCATGAATGATTCCACCCCCCAAGACAAACAAAGACACAACGACGATCAGTGTTGTCAGAGAAGTTAAAATGGTTCGGCTCAGTGTCTCATTTACGCTTCTGTTGATGATGAAGTGAAGCGGATTTCTAGGGTATTTACGAGAGTTTTCTCGAATACGATCAAACACTATGATGGTGTCGTTTAATGAATAGCCGATAATGGTCAACAGCGCGGCGATGATGGGAAGTGTGAACTCTTTATCGAAGATGGAAAAAATACCTACGGTGATAAGCACATCATGTATGAGGGCGACAATCGCTCCCATGGCATATTTCAAGTCCAACACCCAGAACAAGAAAAGCGCAACCACAAGCGCTGCAGCCATCAGAAAGGGAATGCTCACATCAAACAAAGACAGCAAATACACGGCACCGATGAGCCCTGCGGTCATCCCGCCGCTGGTGAACCACTTAAGTTCAAATCTTCCCGATATATAGATGGTAATAAACAGCAATGCATAAAACATTGCAAACAGCGCTTTTTCCCTTAAGTCTTTTCCAACCTGCGGGCCGACCATCTCGATGCGACGAATTTCCACATCTTTGCCGGTGGATAATTTAAGCGCCTCGGCAATTTCGCTGGAAAAGCCCTGGATTGACATCACGGAGCGGTCGGTTCGAATCAAATATTCATTTTCCCTTTTGCTCCCGAAAAGTTGCACCGAAGATTTTCCGAGATTAACTTTTCTTAATCCTGCTTTGATTTTTTTAACACTGACAGGTTCTTGGAACTTTATCTGAATAAGCGTTCCACCTGCAAAATCAACACCGTATCGTGGACCTCCATGAAGAATCAATGAAAGAATGCTGATCAGAATCATCCCGAGGGAAATTCCGAAAGCAATCTTACGTTTTCCGATAAAATCAATATTGATATTCGATTTAATAAACTGCATGCGAAGTTCCTTAAATGGGCCTATCTTACTTGATGCCTTACAGCATACGCCGCCTTGGCCCCTTAAATACTTAGCCGTTTCATTCTTCGGTTCATCAGAAGGTAATCAAAGATCGAGCGTGTCAGAATAAGGGCCGTAAACAGGCTGGATAGCACCCCCAAACTCAAGGTTACCGCAAAACCCTTCACGGGTCCTGTTCCGAATTGAAAGAGCACAAGTGCGGCAATCAACGTTGTGACATTGGCATCCAGGATGGTCAGGGTTGCACGGTCATAGCCTGCTTCCACAGATGCCCGGGGGGTTTTCCCAAGTTTCAGCTCTTCTCTGATTCGTTCGAAAATAAGGACATTAGCATCCACGGCCATACCGATGGTAAGGATGATCCCGGCGATTCCAGGCAGGGTTAGGGTTGCTTGAAACCCTGCAAGGCCCGCTGCGATAAGGATGATATTGAGAATCAAGGCGAGATCTGCAATAAGGCCGGATCCTTTATAGTAGATTATCATGAACAGAATCACAAGAATACCACCTGCCAGCATGGAGATAAGCCCTTTACGAATGGAATCGGTCCCCAGGGAAGGGCCCACTGTCCTCTCTTCGAGGATTTTGACCGGTGCGGGCAACGCACCTGCTCTCAGAACGATGGCGAGATCTCTTGCCTCTTCTGTTGTAAAGTTGCCGGTAATTCTGGCTTTGCCGCCTGTGATTTTTTCTTGGATCACCGGTGCGGAATAAACTGTATTATCCAAAACGATTGCAAGGCGTTTCTGGACGTTTTCTTCGGTGATTCTTTCAAAAATTCGGGCTCCCTTTCTGTCAAAGTCAATGGAAACGTAAGGTTCATTGAACTGGGAGTCGATTTGCACCCTCGCATCGGTCAGATAGGCTCCGGTCAATACCGCTCTTTTCTTGACCAGATAAGGGACCTTTTTTACACGGTGAGTTTCCGGATCCTCAGTGACCTGGTAGAGCACCTCACTTCCAGGCGGAACGTTTCCTTTAAGAGCCTCGTTAAGATCATGGCTTTCGTCCAGTAATCGGAACTCCAGCAATGCCGTCCGTCCTATGAGGTCTTTTGCCCGTTTCGTGTCCTTTATTCCAGGCAGTTGAATCAGAATTCTATTCTCTCCCTGCCGTCTAATATCCGGCTCGCTGACACCAAATTGATCAATTCTGTTGCGGATGGTTTCAAGCGCCTGGTCGGCGGCCAGTTTCTTGATAAGTTCGATTTCCCTTTGGGGAAGATCCATTATGACAGTGAGGTTACCCCCTTCGGTATTTTTGGATCGAATTTGTAATTCACTGAATTCATTATCTAAAAAGTCTTCAAGCCGATCAATATCCTCTGGGTCTCGAAGCTTAAGCGATATTTGGACGGCATTGATAATATCCATTTCCAGATATCGAATATGCTTCTTTTTTAAACCGCGGCGCATTTCCTGGGCGATTCGTTCAATCGTGCTTTCTACAGCTTTTTGTGTATCCACTTCAAGCACAAGGTGCATGCCTCCCTGAAGATCTAGTCCCAGATTTATTTTTTTATGTGGCCATATTGTCGGATTAAAGGATGGAATCGTATACACCAGCCCTGCAATGACGACCCCGAAGATTAAGATCGATCTCCAAGAGAATCTTTTCAACTATTGGTTCCTTTCCTCACCTTTTGGATACCCGTGGTCGTACAAAAGCCCCAACACTTGAGGGGTCGCTTTCTGACCACTCAATATTATAAATACTAAGGGGCTTTTGTCTTACCTGGATTTTTCGGAATTTGCTTTATTCTTTTTGGCTGTTTGCGTCTGCGCAGCCGGCTGCAACAGGGTTGAGACATTGGCGCGATTTACCTTTACACGAACCTTGTCGGCAATCTCTACGGTCAAAGTGTTATCGCTAACAGCGGTTATCCGGCCATGGATGCCGCCGCCTGTAATGATACGGTCTCCTGGCTTAAGGTTATTTATCATCTCCCGGTGTTGTTTCGTGCGCTTTTGTTGGGGGCGGATTAACAGGAAATAAAAAATGACAAACATCAGAATAAGCGGTACAAACGCTGAAAATCCACCGGCCCCGCCTCCACCGGCTCCGCCCTGGCCCATTGCATATGCGATATTGATCAAAACAGATCCTCCTTCTTTTTGGATTTAATTGTTGTATCCGTTCGTCTGCTGGCTGTAAGCCCGTTTGCGTAAAATGGCGCTTAATATCTCATAATAATAAAAATGAGTCAAAGCTTAAATTGGTGACATTCATCCCCGGGCAATCCCCGGTCGGTTCGGGGCCATGAGCCGAATCAGCCTCGAGCGGGAAGCCATAGGTTTTCCCCGTCGAATTCGAGGCGTTCAATATCTTCATATTTTAAATCTTCAAGCAGCTCAAATATTTTTTTCATATTGAAAACTACAATTTTGCTGTTGGGGTGGATCAGATTGATATCCGATACCAGTCTGCGTTCCCGGGTATTATAAATATAAACCATGTTTTCTGAAAATTTCAAAATTTTCCCAACACCGGAACTGCTTCCATCTTTTCTTGGTTCATCGGCCGTGGGAGATAATCGAATGCCCCTGTGAGCGAAATACTCCTTGAGAAATTTGAAATGAATGTTCCATATATTGTCATTTTTCTGAACCACATATATCCCATAGGCTTCCGGTCTTTGCTTTTTATCAAGAAGCATTTTCAGTTCGGCTTCAAGATCACCCTTTTGAAGCAAAAGCGTGTTTATTTCATCTCGAAGAGCATCTCTCTTTGCCAGCATGGTGGCAACATCCATGTGGGGTTGTTGTTGCTGAATGCCGGGGGTTTTTATTGACTCCCTTACAAGAAAAGGTTTTGCCGGAACCGGGGGTTTCGGGCGTTTCTCCTCAAACAGATTTTTTTCGGCCTCTGGCGGCAGATCTATTGTCTGTTCAGAAGCTTTATTGGAAATTTTAGCTTCTTCCGGTATCGGCTCCGTGACAGTCCTGTCCTTCAGAAACTCTTGGGCAGGGGGTTGGATCTGTGGCGCTTCTTTTAACCGGGGAAGCTGCGGCAGTCGGGAATATGGTTTTTGTTCGGAGGGCTGCGGCTTTTTGTCCTTCAATGAGGTTTCAGCAGGCGGCTGTAACTGTGGTGCTTCTTTTGACCGGGGAAGCTGCGGCAGCCGGGAATATGGTTTTTGTTCGGAGGGCTGCGGCTTTTTGTCCTTCAATGAGGTTTCAGCAGGCGGCTGTAACTGTGGTGCTTTTTTTGACCGGGGAAGCTGCGGCAGCCGGGAATATGGTTTTTGATCCCTTTTGGGTTCTTTTTTGATTTTCCGCTCTACGGGGGATGTTTTTCCAGGTATGATTTTCTTAGAAGGTGTTTGTCGAACCCTTTTTTCAATCCGGGATTTGTCGGCGAAAATCGGCTTTTCGATGGTTTTTTCTTTTGACGGTTTGATAACACCTGCTTCCTTATCTGAATCTGAAGGTGTGGTCTCCACCAAAGAAGCGCTTTTTTTTGCCCTGCCCTGAGTCATTTTTTCTTCGATATTCGGTTTTTGAGCAAGATCTTCTTGTTTTAATCCCTGTGGTGGTTCTGGCTCCATTTTGAGCGGTGCTTCATTTTCTTTCGATGGCTTTTTCTTAAGTGACGGCAGGTTGCTTAAAAGTTCCTGTTTTCTCTCAATTTCCCTTATTGTCTCTTGGTAGGCTTTATAGACGGATTCGATTCTCTTCAGCCGGGCATACTCGCGCACAAGGGCTTTATCCGTATCTGTATCTGTTTTGATATCTTGTTTCTTATCAGAACGTTCCAGCAGCCTTTCAATTTCTTTCAACCGTCTTTTAATTGCACCCATCTCCGCTTCAATTGAGGTTTCGCCTCTAGGGGGCTTTTTGGACTCGGTAATGTCTGTTTCAATGAGTTCGCCACTTTCCAATCGAATGCTTTCCAGGATCTCTTTCATGAGAATGGTTTCATCTCCCACTTTAAGAGATTCTTCCGGTTTTATGATGATGTCCACGCCTTTTTCAAAGCCGTATTTTTCTTTTCTCTTTTCCATCAGGGCTTTAAGCTTGGGGTCTTCTTTGATTTTCCCGTAATCCACAACGGCAGGAGCTTGAGCGGGTGTGAAAGATTTTCCGGGCAGTGTTTCGGAAGCAAGGGGCGGTTGAGGCGCAGGTTTGCCGGCTGCAGGCATACCGCTCGGTTCTTTTGGATATTTCTCTGCTCTCTGGGCTGGCTTCTGCTCTGGGGTCTCACTGGGGGCCTGAAGGGGGCTTTTTTCAGGGCTTGGTGCGGCACCTCGCTTTTGCAGATAGGTAACAGCGGTTGGGATCGCCACCAGAACCGCACAAACGACTACGATCCATATGATTTTTTTTGACCGCGCGTTTTCTTTGTTCATACACTCTCCTGTTCAGGCAACAATGTGACACTTCAGATACAGGAATCCTCATTCGGTGTCAACATTACGGCCTTTTATTCTCCACAATAATTTTGCTCTCTTCGGGTGACAGGTTGCTGTCACCTTCGATCGAGATGCTGATGTTCCTCCTTGCCTCCAATTCCAAAAGCTCTTTTCGTTTCTTATTCAACAGGTAATTTGCCACTTCAACCGGAACAATTGCTTTTACGTTGCTAATGCCGTCTTTGAGGGTCTCCAGACTAATCTTGCGCAAGAAACTGACACTCAAGGTTTCGGTGGATTGAACGAGTCCTTTGCCCTGGCAATGCCGACATGGCTGAAGGGTCCCATATTCAATGGATGGTCTAAGCCGCTGCCGCGACATTTCCAAAAGCCCGAATCTGGAAATCCTGCCCACCTTTGTTCGCGCTTTATCCAGTTTTAAATGCTTCTTGAGGCACTTTTCAACCTCCTGCTTGTGTTTTGGATCTCTCATGTCTATGAAGTCGATGACAATCAGGCCTCCCAAATCTCTTAATCGAAGTTGTCTGGCAACTTCTTCTGCAGCTTCCAGATTGGTCATGAAAGCGGTCTGTTCGATGTTCTCTTGATGGATGCTTTTCCCTGAATTTACATCTATGGCGACCAGTGCCTCAGACTGTTCTATTACGATTGATCCGCCGGATTTCAAGTCAACTCTTTTTTCAAAAATAGAGGCGATCTGTTTTTCAAGCTGGTATTTTGTGAATATTGGTTTCGCACCGTTATAATGTTTGACTATTTTCGTGTGCTTTGGAGAAATAATGTGCATAAAATCTCTGACTTCCTGATATACCGTGAAATCATCGATGAGGATTTCCGACACATCCGGTGTGAAATAATCCCGTATGGATCTGACTGCAAAGTTGCGTTCTTTAAAGAGCAGCGTAGGCGTTTTCTCCTTCAACGCCCTTTTCTTAATGGTCTTCCAAAGCCGCAATAGATAACGCAGGTCTTTTTCCAACATGGTTTTGGTGGCTTTTTCTCCTGCCGTACGAACAATGATGCCGAATCCATCAGGCACTCGTAGTGCGTTGATTATCGTTTTCAACCGATTTCGTTCCTGTTCATCTTCAATTTTGCGAGATATTCCCCTGGTGTTGCTGCCGGGCATCATGACAAGTCGTCGGCCAGGAAGCGATATATAGGTAGTTAGCATAGCACCCTTTTTAAGAATGGAATCTTTTGTGACTTGAACAAGAAGTTCTTGGCCGGGTTTGATTATGTCTTTGATGGATCGATCTCCGGCTTGGGTGTCCTGATAGTAGTCGCTATGAATTTCATTTATTTGCAGAAAGCCGTGACGCTCTGCTCCATAATCCACAAAAGCTGCCTGAAGTCCGGGCTCCACCCGGGTGACAATTGCCTTGTAGATGTTGCCTTTTGTGATTTCTTTCGAAGCATTCTCGATATGGAATTCTTCGAGCATGCTGTCTTTGACTTTGGCGATTCTGCATTCTTCCGGATCAATGGCATTAATAAGGATTTTACTGCTCATGCGGAATTTCTGTTTAACCCCCTGGCACCACCAAAACATGCTGTTTCGGTGTGTTTTTTATAAGAATATGAAATTATTAGAGATAAGTCAAACAAATTCTTAACAGTAACGGAAATATCGGCTTATGTGGTCAATCTTGCTATTTATTTTACGCTGTGGCATTAAATAACAAATATTTTTTAATGACATTCAATGGCACAATGTGAAGTGACTTTTTTCTGGAGGTGAGCCAACGGGCATGAACAATAAAATGGACGAGAAATATGACCCGAAAAAAATTGAACGAAAGTGGCAGCATTACTGGGAGGCCTCTCATCTTTTCAAAGTGAAAGAAGAGCCGAACAAAAAGAAATTTTATCTTCTAGAGATGTTCCCTTATCCTTCAGGTAAAATTCACATGGGGCATGTGAGGAATTACACGATTGGAGATGTGGTGGCTCGGTATAAAAGAATGAGAGGGTTCAATGTACTCCATCCAATGGGGTGGGATGCATTCGGCATGCCTGCGGAAAATGCCGCCATTGCCAATAATACGCATCCGGCGAAGTGGACCTATGACAATATCGATGCGATGCGCTCTGAGCTCAAGCGTGTCGGATTCAGCTACGACTGGGACCGAGAGATTACCACTTGCGCCCCGGAATATTACCGCTGGGAGCAGTGGCTTTTTCTGAAAATGTATGAAAAGGGGATGGTCTACCGAAAAGAGTCTTACGTTAACTGGTGTGAGGCCTGCCAAACGGTGCTGGCGAATGAACAGGTGGAAGCTGGTTTATGCTGGCGATGCAGCCGGCAAGTGCGCCGGAAAAGACTCGCCCAGTGGTTTTTTCGTATCACAGACTATGCGGAAGACCTGCTTGCCTATTGCGATCAACTTCCGGGATGGCCGGAGAAGGTCATCACGATGCAGAAAAACTGGATCGGTAAAAGCTCGGGGGCAGAGATCCAGTTTCCGGTTGAAGATTCCGAAGAGGTAATCCACGTTTTTACCACTCGACAGGATACGGTCTATGGGGCGACGTTTATGTGCCTTGCGCCGGAGCATCCTTTGGTGGAAAAACTATCACGAGGCAAACCGCAGGAAAGGGAGGTGAAATCTTCTGTTGAACGAATGGCTTTCCAGGATCGATCCGGCCGTGCCATAGAGAGCTATGAAAAAGAAGGGGTTTTCATCGGAGCTTACTGTATCAATCCATTAAGTGGGAGAAGAATGCCGATCTACACGGCCAATTTCGCTTTAATGGAGTACGGAACAGGAGCCGTTATGGCGGTGCCTGCCCACGATCAGAGGGATTTTGAATTTGCAAAAAAATACGGCCTGGATATAGCAGTCGTTGTAAGACCATATGAACATGAACTTGATGCCGCCTCCATGACAGAGGCCTATGTGGATGAGGGTATAATGGTTAATTCAGGACCGTTCAACGGCATGAAAAGCACCGACGCCCTTGATGCCATCGCAGATTATCTGGAACAGAAGGGCCTTGGCAGGAAAACGGTGAATTTTCGACTCAGGGACTGGGGTATATCAAGACAACGATACTGGGGGGCTCCAATTCCCATGATCCATTGTCCCTCCTGCGGTATCGTTCCGGTGCCCGAATCGGATTTGCCGATCCTGCTTCCGGAGGACGCAGCTCTTCTTAACGGTGGCAGATCACCCCTGCCGAATCTCAAGCGGTTTGTCGATACCCACTGTCCAAAGTGCGGAAGCTCTGAAGCCAGAAGAGAAACCGATACCATGGATACCTTTGTAGAATCCTCCTGGTATTTTGAACGCTATTGCAGCCCTCACTATACCGAGGGCATATTTGAAAAAGAGGCCGTCGATTACTGGATGCCTGTGGACCAATACATCGGGGGGGTTGAGCACGCCATCCTGCATCTGCTCTATTCACGGTACTTTACCCGTGTTCTTTATGATCTTGGCCTTATCAGATTCAAGGAGCCTTTCACCCGGCTGTTGACCCAGGGCATGGTCTGCAAAGAGACGGTCTCGTGTCCGAAACATGGATATCTGCTCCCATCGGAAGTTAAAGAAGGGGATCCGGATCGTGTATGCGCCAGGTGCGGTGAGCCTGTTGTCGTTGGACGAATCGAGAAAATGTCGAAATCGAAAAAAAACGTGATTGAACCCGATGCTTTATTAGAAAAATATGGTGCTGATGTGACCAGGCTCTTTTGTCTATTTGCAGCTCCTCCTGAGAAAGATCTTGAATGGAGTGATCAGGGGGTTGAAGGGGGATTTCGGTTTTTGAATCGTATCTGGCGGCTGGCAAGAAACTGGATGGATCGTATCAGTGCGGTAAAACCATATGCGGGTTCCGTCGATGATCTTGCCCCTGATTTAAAAGCCCTTTACAAGACAACCCATCTTACCATAAAAAGGGTGACAAACGATATTGAGGAACGATATCATTTCAATACAGCCATCAGTGCCGTCATGGAACTTGCCAACGCATCGTATGGTATTGATCCATCCCTCAAGGATCCCCTTGCCGCACCGGTGATGAGGTTTGCCATCGAATCGATCGTTTTGCTTCTGTCTCCCATTGTTCCTCACCTTTGTGAAGAACTCTGGCAGCTCATAGGCCACCAGGAGAGTATTTTACTGGCGCCATGGCCTGGTTTCAGTGAGGATGCTTTAAGAAAGGATGATCTTTTGATAGTGGTGCAGGTAAACGGAAAGCTCCGAAGCAGATTTCATGTTAGTGCGGATGCGGACGATGAAACCATCGAACGGATGGCACTTGCCGATGAGCGCGTCAAGAAATTTACGGGAGATAAACCTATAAAACGGGTAATCGTCGTAAAAAGAAAACTGGTGAATATCGTTGTTTGACCATTTTCAAAAAAACAGGAGAGAGGGTTTGTTGTTTGGCTACAAGAAGGCTTGGATGATCTGTGTTCTTTTTGCGTCTCTAATGGGATGCGGGTATAGGTTCGCCGGGGGCGGCAATTTTCCTGCAGGGGTAGATTCCGTTTTCGTAGAAATTTTCGGGAACAGGAGCTCCGAAGTTGGGCTTGAAAATATCTTCACAAATGATCTCATTTATGAAATCACCCGTAAAAGTGATGTCCGTCTAGCCAGCAAAGATAATGCTGATGCAATTCTTTCAGGGGTTATCACCGAGGTTACCACCACGCCTGCTTCCAGACGGGGCGAATCAGTCGCCATTGAAAGACGAGTTACGGTTCGCGTTGATCTAAAATTGACAAATGCACAAGGCAAAGTCCTTTGGTCGGCAAAAGACGTGTCTGCAAATCAAACCTATTTTGTGGGGGGCTTGACCCAACAGACCGAAAACAACAAGTCGGATGCCCTTATCGCACTTTCCAAACGGTTTGCAGAGATCATATACAATCAATTAACCACTGGTTTTTAGGATTGCAAGCTGGCGTTAACCATTTTACTGAGGCGGGATATCTTCCGAGAAGCGGTTCTTTTATGAATGATTCCTTTTTGTGCTGTCTTGTATATGATGGACTTAGCTTTATTGAGCTCCGCCATGACCGCTTCCCTGGATTTGTCTTTTACTGACAGCCGAACATCTTTGATGATATTCTTAACTCTGGTCTTGGCCGACCTGTTCCGCATACGCCGGTTGATATTTTGCCTGGCACGTTTTAAAGCTGATTTATGATTTGCCACAGTAACTTACTCCTTATGAGAAAATTCAATAGAAAATAAACAATGAACATGGTGCTGTCAAGCGGTTTTATTAATCCATTGCCTCAATTTTTATGCTTATGTCCGAAAATGCTCGCGTGACAAAGGCTGCAGGTGTTGTCGGCTTCTCCACATTTCTGAGTCGAATTTTCGGCTACATAAGAGATATGGTTTTTGCCTGGTTCTTTGGCGCCGGGCCTATTTCGGATGCCTTTATCGCTGCTTTTAGAATTCCAAACCTGTTTCGAAGATTATTCGGAGAAGGTTCTCTGAGCATCGCCCTGGTGCCGGTTTTCACTGAATATCTTACCCTGGATGGCAAGCAGGAAGCACTGAAATTGGCCGGCTCGGCATTGCGGGTTCTCTCTATTCTGCTGGCTGTTACGGCCGTTATGGGCATCGTCTTTGCCCCCTTGATCATGAAAGCCATCGCCTATGGGTTCACCGACTCACCTCGACAGTTTTCATTGACGGTTACCCTTACACGCATCATGTTCCCTTACATGGTTTTCATATGTCTCGTTGCGTTTAGTATGGGCATACTTAACGCTTTGGGTCATTTCGCCGCTCCTGCTCTGGCACCGGTTTTGCTGAATCTCGCCATGATTGGCTCCATGGTCTTGGTTTCATTTCTTTCCGACGATATGACATACCGCATCTACGGTCTTGCCGCAGGGGTTTTGGTCGGCGGACTGTTACAGCTGTGCCTTCAAATTCCTTTCTTGATAGAAAAGGGCTTTCTCTTCTGGCGCAAGGCAAGTCTCTATCATCCTGGTCTGAAAAGAATCGGCACTCTTATGATTCCTGCAACTTTTGGCGCAGCCGTATTTCAGATAAATACCCTGATACAGACCTTTCTCGCCTCATTGCTACCCGAAGGCAGTATCTCCTATCTTTACTATGCAGATAGGTTGGTACAGTTTCCCCTGGCTCTTTTCGGCATTGCCACAGCAACGGCCGTTCTACCCAGTTTGTCCAGACAGGCTTCAGAAAAAGACTTTGAGGGTGTTAAGGCGACTTTTGTATATGCGATAAATCTTGTTTTCTACATCACCGTTCCATCCATGGTCGGCCTAATTGTGCTGCGGGAGCCGATTGTGGCTTTGCTCTTTAAGCGGGGTGCCTTCGGGGGTGAGGCAACGAAATTGACTGCATACGCACTTTTGTATTATGCTATAGGTCTATGGGCGTTTTCAGGGGTAAGAATTGTCATCTCAACTTTCTATGCGTTGCAGGATACCAAGACACCTGTAAAGGTGGCGATCGTTGCCATTATGGCCAATATCGTGCTTGGCAGACTGTTAATGGTGCCCATGGGGCATGGCGGTCTTGCCCTGGCCCTGTCTCTTTCCATGATCATAAACTTCGCCTTGCTCATCCGTGCCCTAAGAGCAAGGCTCGGAGCCTTGGGATTAAGCGGGATAGGTGGTTCTCTGTTAAAAACGGTTTTCTGTTCGGTGCTGATGGGAGTGGCGGTTCACTTAACGGAAGTTTACATTATTTCATCAGATTACAGAAGCTTGTCTGAACTCGTGGTGGGGTTGGCCATCAGCATACTGATAGGATTTTCACTATACGCGGTATTTTCTTTTCTGGTTCAAAGCCGGGAACTTAAGACCATTGTGTCCATTGTAAGAAAGGATTTTTTCAAGAAATGGACCTGAAACAAAAAATACTGTTCGTGTTTGCCGGCATATTTTTGTTGGTGCTTGGTTTCCTGATCGTTTTCAGTGACAACGGTCTGATGGAACTGGATTATTTAAAACGGCAACGAGCGATTCTAAAAAAGGAAAACGAGACACTCATGCGGGAGAATCTTGCACTGTACCGTAAAGTGGAGCGATTGGAAAAAGATCTCACTTATATCGAAAGTGTTGCACGAAAGGAGCTGGGAGTCATTGGAAAAGATGAAATCATTCTAAAGCTAAAAGATTAAGGGAGTACCCGTCCGGCATGGAAGATACCGAATTCTATACCGCCACCATGGCAAGCGTATATGAACGTCAGGGGCATTTAAGCAAAGCTCAAGAGATTTATCGATATCTGCTTGAGCGGGAGCCTGAACGCAAGGATATTCAGGATGCGCTGTCAAGAATCGAACATGCGCTGTCTTCGGAAAAAAACAGAACCGATGAAGAGCTCATTTTTCTGTTCGATAAATTAGTGAAGCTGATTTTTCAGTATGACCGTTTGAAGCGGTTAAAGAAGCTAATGAAGGGCAAATGATATACACTGTTCCACAGGGATGTGTTTGAAAACTTGTATCGCAGCCTGATAAAGGCTAAGTTAAGTGTGTTATTCAGGGTAATCTTTTTATTGGTGACAGTTCCAAATTTTTTTAAGGAGTCATAACATGGAAACACCGATCGTAAGAAGATGCAGTGGCGTTTTTTTTGTGTTTGCAATGGTTTTATTTATTATGTCCTGTTCCTATTTTCAATCCAGCCCGAAAAGTTCGGGTAAGCCTGCAACACAAAAAACACCCAGAGGTTCTACCCCATTTTATTACGACTTTGGAGACGTACCGCTGCCGAAAGAATTATCAGTAATAGATAAATCGACCTATATTATCGAGAAAGCTTCCGGCTACCCTGAAGGTATTCTCGCTCTGAAGGGCAGGGTCACCAGAAATTCTCTTATCGCATATTTCAAAAACGGGATGGCCAAGGATAACTGGCAGCTGGTTGCATTGTTTAAATCTCCACGGGAAAATTCTATTATGTTGTTTCGAAAAGAAAACAGAAGGTGTATCATTAACATACAAGAAAAAGACTTTATGACTTATGTACAGGTGGCCGTGGCGCCGACAGTGAGTGAATCGGAAGGCGGGCTTTTAAAGTAAATGGATATAAATCGTCATAATCTCATGTGACTGATGAATGTCTTAGAAGGCAAACATATCATACTTGGAGTGAGCGGGGGTATTGCTGCCTATAAAAGCGTCGAGCTGTTAAGGCTTTTGAGAAAAGCCGGCGCTCAGGTTCGGGTTATTATGACTCGGAATGCGCGGTGGTTTGTCGGTGCTCTTACCTTTGAGGCTCTATCGGGCGCTGCGGTATGCACCAGTTTGTTCAAAAACACGCAAGATGCCGCTATTCGACATATTCAGTGGGCGGAAGAAGCCGATGCGGTGATCATTGCTCCTGCTACGGCAAACATCGTTGCTAAACTGACCAGCGGTCTGGCCGATGATGCATTGAGTACGTTTATGCTGGCGGTAAGATGCCCTATAATCCTTTGCCCTTCCATGAACACTTACATGTATGAAAGCAAAATTGTGCAACGAAATTTAAGAGCTCTTAAAAGCGATGGTTATATTGTGGTTGAGCCTGAATCCGGCGCTCTTGCATGCGGTACCGTTGGGCCAGGCAGGTTGCCCGAGCCGGAAGTTATCCTGGAAAAGGTTATAAGATGCCTATGGGAAAAGGATCTTCTTGACAAACGGATTTTGATTACCGCCGGCCCAACCATCGAACCGCTGGACCCCGTTCGTTTCATCAGCAATGCGTCATCGGGAAAAATGGGGTATGCATTGGCAAATGCTGCTTTAAGACGGGGGGCGACAGTCACCCTGGTGACAGGACCTACCTCCCTGGCTGCACCGATGGATGCAAAGGTAGTTCGGGTACAGACAGCCGCAGACATGGCCAGGGCCGTGTCCGACCACGTGAACGACGCACACATTATCATCAAAACAGCGGCTGTTTGCGATTATCGTCCTGTTGAAAGTGCAAGTCACAAGTTAAAAAAACACCAAGATGAACTTATCTTGCGTTTTGAAAAAACCGTTGATATTCTTAAAGGTTTGGGAGATAAGAAGAAAGGGAAGGTTTTGGTGGGATTTGCAGCCGAAACCGAATCGCTAAACGAAAACGCCAGGCAGAAGCTGGCTAAAAAAAACCTTGATATGATCGTTGGAAACCTCATCAGTGCAGAGAATCCCGGTTTCCGTGCCGACACGAACACAGTGACGTTGTTTTACAAAGATGGAACCTCAGAGTCGTTGCCGTCCATGAAAAAAGAACAGCTGGCTCATATAATTCTAGACCGCATTATTGAGCGAATACTTACACAACAGCAGAGATAATTACAGGCCATGGCTACTTTTCCTAGACAGGCCCATAAAGAGAAGCTTATGGAGGCTATTGAACAGATATGCAGCAACCTGATGCTGCTCTCTGAAATGGGATGTAAGGGTTTCGACTGTTCAAATCAAAGCTTGCACATTGTGTCGGGCTGGGGGAAAAAAGTGTACAATCAGGTGGAGTCGCTTGAGAAGATACGCAAAGACATTGGTGAGTGCGATCGCTGCAGGCTTTCTAAAAACCGTAGAAATATCGTGTTCGGTTCCGGCAATCCTCATGCATCACTTATGTTTGTCGGTGAGGGACCAGGTTACGAAGAAGACATTCAGGGCGAGCCCTTTGTCGGTGCAGCCGGTCAGCTTTTGACCAGAATCATTAAGGCCATCAAGCTGAGCCGGGAGCAGGTATACATTTGTAATGTGGTTAAATGCCGACCGCCGGATAACCGCACTCCCACGGCCGATGAGATCATGGCCTGCCTGCCGTTTTTGCAAAGACAGATTCGAGCCATTCAACCGCGGTTTCTCTGTACTTTAGGCACGATTGCCACCAAGAGCCTTCTTCAAATAGATGAACCGATATCGGTGTTAAGAGGAAAATTCTATGACCTTGGGCAGATCAAGGTGATACCGACGTATCATCCCGCCTATCTGCTTCGGAATCCGGAAAGAAAGCGTGACGTGTGGGAGGATATGAAAAAACTCATGAACGCAATGGGTATTGATACGGGAAAGAACCCATGAAAAATATCACCTGTACACCTGTTATTATTCTGCTGGTTGTATTTTGCGCTCTAAATTCACCCCGTGACACCGGAGCACAGAGCCGCGAAGCATACATCATCAAGATTTCAGGGGCTATAGGCCCTGGGGTGGCGGATTTCATTAAAACCGGAATCAAGAAAGCCTCAGAAGAAGATGCAGCCTGCATTATCATAGAGCTTGACACTCCGGGGGGACTTGCCGAGTCCATGCGACAGATCGTTATGGACATCTATGCCAGCAAAGTGCCAGTTGTTGTATACGTCTTCCCCAGCGGGGCGAGGGCCGCCTCTGCAGGAGTGATGATCACCCTGGCTGCAGACATCGCTGCGATGGCACCTGGCACCAATATCGGTGCTGCAAGCCCGGTGGGCCTGGGCGGAAGACAAATCGACAAGACCATGTCCAAAAAAATTATCAATGATTTGGTGGCATTTACCAAAGGCATTGCCAAAAGGCGAGGCAGGAACATCATCTGGGCAGAGCGGGCTGTAAGGGAAAGCGTATCGGTTACAGAATCCGAGGCCTTAAAGGAGAATATCATCGATATTGTGGCAACAGACATCAATGATTTGATCCGGCAGATGAACGGCTGGAAAGTGGAGGGGAAGGGTACACTTAACTTAGAAGACGTGAAATTGATACCGCTTAAGGAAACACTGCGGACCAAAGTGCTTAAGACCATCAGTAATCCCAACATAGCATATATCTTACTGCTCATAGGGCTTGCAGGGCTTTATTTCGAATTCTCCCATCCGGGTGCTATCTTCCCGGGGGTCATAGGGGGGATTTCATTGATTCTTGCTTTTTTTGCGTTACAGACGCTTCCAATAAATTACGCGGGTATTCTACTGATTCTGCTGTCCATCGTTCTGTTTATTATGGAGATGAAGATCACCAGTTACGGGTTGCTGAGCGTTGCGGGTATTATTTCTCTTTTCCTGGGTTCCATCATGCTGTTTGATACGGATATTCCTGGAATGAGGGTTTCCTGGCACGTACTGATTCCGTCACTCGTGCTTGTTTCAGGATTTTTTGTAATGGTTGCAAGCCTCGTATTTAAATCACAGCTCTCCACCCCAAGAACCGGGGCAGCGGGCATTGTGGGAGAGATCGGTGTTGTGAAAGATGCCCTTATGCCCGAGGGGAAGGTACTGGTTCACGGTGAGCTGTGGAGGGCTACCTCAAAGAGACCAATTTCCGAAGGTGCCAGGGTTCGTGTCACCAAACTTGAGAACCTTGTTCTTGAGGTTGAACAGGTGGATCCGCCCAAATCATAGTGGAAGATCGTGGAGTGCGGCATCCAAGAGTCGCACGATAATCCACATTTCAAAAGGAGACGCAAGATATGATCACCATTATTGCTGTCATCGTACTGGTCGTCCTTTTTCTATCCTCTGCCATTCGAATATTAAATGAATATGAACGCGGGGTGATATTTCGTCTGGGTCGCGTTTTAAGGGCAAAGGGCCCCGGGCTTATCATTCTGATTCCCATCGTAGATAAGATGGTGAAAGTAAGCCTCCGCCTTGTGGCGCTTGATGTGGATCCTCAGGATGTAATTACGCGGGATAACGTTTCGGTTAAAGTGAATGCCGTTATCTACTTTCGAGTCATCGACCCGGTTAAGGCCGTCATCGAGGTTGAAAACTATCAGTATGCCATGTCTCAGCTGGCTCAAACCACGCTGCGCAGTGTTTGCGGCCAGGCCGAACTGGATGAACTGTTGGCAGAAAGAGACAAGATCAACTCCAAGTTGCAGGAAATTCTCGATATCCATACAGACCCCTGGGGGATCAAGGTGGCTACTGTGGAATTGAAACACATCGATCTGCCTTCCGAAATGCAGCGGGCTATGGCCCGGCAGGCAGAGGCAGAGAGAGAACGTCGAGCGAAGGTAATTAACGCCGAAGGAGAATATCAGGCAGCGGAAAGGCTGGCGGAAGCCGCCGAGATAATACAAAAACGCCCCGTGGCGTTGCAGCTTCGATACCTGCAGACCATGCGAGAGATGTCTGCTGAAAACAATACAACCACAATCCTGCCCTTTCCAATGGATCTGGTTCGCCCGCTGATTACGTTGTTTGAAAAGGAAAAAGAGGGATCCGAGTAAAGGGTCCTAACAGATGGTTTATCGAAAAAGGGACTCAGACTTAAGGGTTTGGGCCTTTCATGTGCTATTGACTTTATTGCCAAAAAAGGTTTAATTATCTTTAAGAGCGGAGTTTCTGTGTGACATTGTTTTATGTTTCACATGTTTGACTAGGCCATTGCGGCCGATAAAAATGATCAGCGAGCGGGGGCTATTTAAGGCCTCCGCTTCTGCTTTTCCCACTAGCCATGGAAAGGAGACATCGTCGGTATGGCCACCAAGGAGAAGGGTACAAAAGAAAAACCATTGGACAAGATGACGTCAAAGGAATTGAGGGAGATTGCAAAAGAAATTCCCGATATAACGGGTGTTCATGGAATGAACAAAGAGGAGCTTCTCAAAGCCATCATGGCAGCCAAAGGGATAAAGGAAGAAAAGAAAAGAAAGTCGGATACCTCCGTTCGTGATATCAAGAAAAAGATAAGAATGCTCAAGGCACAACGTGAGGCGGCGCTAAAAGCCAGTGACAAGAAAATGGCCAAAATCTACAGACGCCGGATCTCTCGACTAAAGAAAAAGACACGAAAGGCAGCATGAGGGTGAATCCAGCATCAATAGCCTTTGATATCGACAGCGTGATTGCCGATACTATGCAGTTGTTCCTTGATATTGCCAGGGATCACTACCGGATCGATACCATCCGGTATGAGGATTTTACGACATATGATTTGAATGAATGCCTCGACCTTGATGAAGCCGTTATAACGGATATAATCGATCGGATTCAGCAAGGGCGATATGTGAGCAGGCTGAAGCCGATCAAGGGTGCTCCAGAGGGGCTGGTCAAAGTGGGTCAAGTTGCAAGCCCAGTGCTTTTCGTGACCGCCCGCCCGCATCCGGGGCCAATTGATCAGTGGTTTCGCAGCACAGTGGCGCTTGCACCGGCATGTTTTGAAATAGTTGCAACTGGTTCCTACGAGCGCAAGATATCCGTGTTGAGGGAAAAGGGCGTTGATTGTTTTGTGGAAGATAGACTGGAAACGTGTTATGAGTTGCAGGCTGCCGGTATTACGCCTATTTTGTTCAAACAACCTTGGAATCGCAGGCCTCACCCCTTCATGGAGGTTGAAGATTGGAACGAGCTTGAATGCTTGTTGGGTATTAGATGATGTCTTTCGGGGCAAAAAAAATGATTATTCGGTTTATCGAATCCATGGTGTACGAAAAGGGGTACTCGGTTCATACCGGCCGCGCCTATCGGCACAATTTAAAGGAGTTCACCACTTTTGTGGATCGCAAACTGGCCTCGGAGCAAGAAAACCGCGCCAAGGGGGCCGTCTTCTCGTGGAATAAGATCGACCCTTTGCTTATCAGAGAGTATTTGGCATGGTTGCACAAAAAAAACCGAAAGATAACCATTGCGCGCAAGCTTTCAGCGTTACGCTCCTTTTTCAGGTACCTTCTTAAACGTGGAATCGTCTCACACAACCCGGCAGAGATGGTCTTAACCCCAAAGCAGCAGAGACGTATTCCAGGCTATTTGTCCGTAGACGGCATGTTTCACTTGCTTAACGGTACAGAACCTAAGGCGCTTTTACAGATGAGAGACATGGCCATTCTGGAAACGCTTTATTCAACCGGGATTCGAGTATCCGAACTGTCAGGCCTGAATGTCTGTGATGTGGATTTTAACTCCGGGCTTGTTCGTGTGCTGGGCAAGGGCAACAGGCAGCGGTTGGTTCCCATTGGTAAAAAGGCGCTTGATGCTATCCGGACTTACCGGCAGCGGTTGGAACAGGAAGCCGGGGAGGGGGTTTCTTTAGATCTCAATGGGCCTCTTTTCTTAAATAACCGATACGGCCGGTTGTCCACGCGGTCCATTGCCCGTGTTCTCAATAAAATAGCAGTAACAAGCGGGTTGAAAACTCCGGTATCACCGCATATGATCCGGCATTCTTTCGCCACCCATCTGCTAGATGCCGGAGCGGATCTAAAAGTTGTGCAGGAGCTTTTGGGCCATAAGAGTCTGTCTACCACTCAAAAATATACCCATGTCAGTATTGATCGACTAATGCAGGCATATGACAGGGCACACCCAAGGAGATGACTTCGGATCTGAGGTTTCGATGATGATTAAGGCAACAACCATATTGGCTGTGAGACGGCATGGAAAGCTTGCTGTTGCCGGTGATGGACAGGTCACTTTTAATGATACGGTGTTAAAACATCACGCAGTGAAGGTGAGAAAAATCTATCATGGCAAGATTATTGTCGGTTTTGCCGGAGCAATGGCAGATGCGTTAAACCTTTTTGACCGATTCGAGTCCAAGCTTGAGCGTTACAACGGCAACTTGACTCGATCCGCAGTGGAGTTGGCTAAAGATTGGCGGACCGATCGGTACTTAAGGCGGCTTGAAGCCATGATGATCGCTGCGGATGCCAAGCGGATGTATCTAATATCCGGAAACGGAGATGTGATCGAACCCGATGAAGACGTCATCGGTATCGGTTCGGGCAGTGTCGGTGCCCGGGCGGCAGCCACTGCTTTGATTAAACATACGAATCTCGATGCCCGTAACATAGTACAGGAGGCAATGAGAATAGCGGCCTCTATTTGTGTTTATACCAATGAGACCATCACCATAGAAGGAATTGAATAAAACAGCTTTTCTTTGCAGGAATAGAGATGCAGAACAGTAATTGAACGTCTTGTGAGCGAAACGAACTAATTTCTACCAGGAACATGGTTGTCATATGAGCGCATTACGGCCTTCGGAAATCGTTAAAGAACTGGACAAATACATCATCGGGCAGCGCAACGCAAAGCGTTCCGTTGCCATTGCCTTGAGGAACCGCTGGCGCCGACGACAGGTGCCAGAGGATCTGAGGGATGAGATCGCTCCGAAAAACATCATTCTCATCGGTCCCACCGGGGTCGGGAAGACCGAGATTTCCCGGCGACTGTCCAAGCTGACGGATTCGCCCTTTATTAAGGTTGAGGCCTCAAAGTTTACAGAGGTCGGTTATGTGGGCCGGGATGTGGAATCCATGGTGAGAGACATCGTTGAGTTGACGGTCGGAATGCTTAAGGCCCGTGAACAAGAGGCGGTTAAAGATAAGGCATGGCGAAATGCCGAGGAACGAATGCTGGATTTATTGCTCCCAAAGTCAAAGCCCAGCCAGCAGCAGGATCAAGATGACCAGCAACCGGATATGACTCGGGCAGCCGTGGATGAGCATGTATCAACCAGAGAGAAGCTTCGCAAACTGCTGCGGGAAGGTAAACTTGCCAACCGTTTTGTGGACCTTGATGTTACGGATAAAAGCATGCCGGTTGTGGAGATTTTTTCAAATGTGGGAATGGAAGAGCTGGGTGTAAACTTTAGGGATATGTTCGGAAGCCTGTTTCCTCGCAGCACCAAGCGGCGCAGGGTTCCGGTGCCGGAGGCCATGGAGATCCTGGCACAGGAAGAGGCCCAGGCACTTATTGATATGGATCGGGTGGTCAGCCGGGCGATAGAAAAGGTGGAACAGTCAGGAATTATTTTTCTTGATGAAATCGACAAGATTGCCGGCAAGGACAGCGGACATGGCCCTGATGTTTCAAGAGAAGGGGTGCAGCGGGACCTGTTGCCCATCGTTGAGGGGTCGACAGTAGCGACAAAATACGGGCCTGTTAAGACAGACCACATCCTGTTCATTGCTTCCGGTGCCTTTCACACCAGCAAACCATCGGATCTGATCCCAGAGCTTCAGGGCCGGTTTCCCATTCGGGTGGAACTGGATTCACTGGGGAAAGAGGAGTTCGTTAAAATTTTGACCGAACCCAAAAGCTCGTTGGTTCGTCAATATACCGCGCTTCTCAAAACCGAGGGAATAGATGTGGTGTTCAAAGAAGACGCCATCGAGAGGATTGCGGATATTGCCGAAGAGGTTAACAGTGCAATGGAGAATATCGGTGCAAGGCGGCTTCATACGATAATGGAGCGCCTGCTTGAGGATATCCTGTTTGATGCACCGGACATCGCCGATACCCAGATTGTCATAGACGCTCAATATGTGGATGCGAAACTAAAGGATGTCAAGGATGACGAAGATCTAAGCAGGTACATCTTGTAGTTTCGCTCATATATGCATTAAACCAAAACACAGGCAGCAGAGAAGAACCATGACTCCTAATGTGGCAAATATTCTGATAGAGGCCCTGCCATATATACGGCGGTTTTACGGCATGACCATTGTAATCAAGTACGGCGGCCATGCGATGGTGGATGAGCAGTTGAAGGAAGATTTCGCCCGTGACATTACACTGCTGAAATTTATCGGGTTAAACCCGGTGGTGGTTCATGGTGGGGGGCCGCAGATTAACAAGGTGCTTGAGCGAATGGGAATCCGATCCACGTTCGTAAGAGGCATGAGACTTACCGATGAAGAGACGATGGACGTGGTTGAGATGGTGTTGGGTGGGAAAATCAACAAGGCCATAGTTGCACAAATCCATCGCTCCGGTGGCAAAGCCGTGGGGCTGAGCGGCAAAGACGGCGGGCTGATCCCAGCGAAGAAACTTAAAATTATACACCAGCAGAACGAAGATGAACCTCCCGAAATCATAGATCCAGGCTTGGTGGGGGAGGTTACCAGTATAGAACCGGAGATCATCGAAACGCTTGCAAGAAAAGGTTTTATTCCGGTTATCGCACCCATTGGTTTCGGTAAGTGTGGAGAAACATACAACATCAACGCCGATCTCGTGGCTAGCAATATCGCCATGGCTCTTTCTGCAGGCCGACTCATCTTTCTTACGGACGTTGATGGCGTCATGGATGGTTCCGGTATGCTGGTGTCCACTATCAATGATCGGGACATTCCTCGATTGATTGAGGATAAGACGATTTCAGGTGGAATGATTCCCAAAATCGAATGGGCGTCCATGGCGCTTAAGGCTGGGGTTGAAAAGGTTCATATCATCAATGGTAAAAAGCGTCACGCGCTGTTACTTGAGCTTTTTACCGACAAAGGAATCGGAACGGAAGTGATACCATGAGCAGAGACATCAAAAAAATCGCAGACACGGTTATTGCATCGACCTACAAACGCTTTCCCATCGTCATCACAAGGGGCAGCGGCTGTATGCTTTGGGATGCGGATGGAAAGCAGTACATCGACTTTGTTTCCGGCATTGCTGTTTGCAATCTGGGACATGCGCATCCTAAAGTATCTACTGCAATCTCCTCGCAGTCCAGCCGCCTGCTTCACGTCTCAAATCTTTATTACACGGTTCCACAGGTGGAGTTGGCAAGCTGGTTGATCGAAAACAGTTTTGCTGATCGTGCTTTTTTCTGCAACAGCGGAGCGGAGGCAAACGAAGCGGCGATCAAATTGGCAAGGAAGTATTTTAGGGAAAAAGGCGACAACGGGCGATACCGCATCGTTGCAATGGAAAAATCCTTTCACGGCCGAACTATGGCAACTCTGTCTGCAACCGGCCAGGATAAGATCAAGAAGGGCTTTGATCCCGTGCTTGAAGGTTTTGATTTTGTTCCCTTCAATGATGTTAAGGCGTTACAGAACAGCATAACCGATGCCACATGTGCGGTGCTTTTGGAACCGGTTCAGGGTGAAGGGGGTGTTCGGATTCCCGATGCAGATTATTTAAGCCGCGTGAGGCGGCTTTGTGATGAAGCAGGGGTGCTGCTCATCTTTGATGAAATCCAGACTGGGATCGGACGTACCGGTAAGCTTTTTGCCTACGAGCATTCTGGAATCGAACCGGATATAATGACGCTGGCAAAAGCCCTGGCAAACGGGCTGCCCATCGGGGCGATGCTGGCAAAGGAATATGTTGCATCTGCCTTTGGCCCTGGTTCACATGCGTCCACCTTCGGCGGCACGCCCATTGTCAGTGCTGCTGCCCTTGAAACGCTGCGTACACTTAAAGAGGAGAAGATCGTTGAGCACTGCCATGAGATGGGACGGTATTTCAAGCAGCAGCTTGAAGCCCTAAGGGCAAGACACGGAGCGATTCTTGACGTTCGTGGAATCGGTTTATTACTTGGCATGAAACTGAAAATACCGGGAGATAAATTCGTAAATGCGTGCATGGAAAGAGGATTTCTGATCAACTGCATTCAAGATACGATTTTGCGGTTTATCCCTCCCCTTATCATCGAAAAGCCACAGATCGATGCGCTGCTGAACTGTTTGGATGAATTGTTCGACCAATCGGCTTAAGTCGGCACTGGGGCCCAAGGCTTGTGTGATGATGGCTGAAAGCCGCTTGGTTAAAGGCTAAGCCGCTTTTGCAGTCGTAGTTTTGATGCGGTTGAAAGGGAATATACGTTTATTGTCAACCTATAAAGAAGGAGTCTTACATTGTCTGTTGACATCAAGAAAGTGGTACTTGCTTACTCAGGAGGGCTCGACACTTCTGTTATCCTCAAGTGGCTGATTGAAACTTACAGATGCGAGGTTATAACCTTTTCTGCAGATCTCGGGCAGGATGATGAAATGGAGGCCATCAGGCAAAAAGCCCTCAAAACAGGTGCGCTCAGCGCTTATGTGGAGGACCTTAAGGAAACCTTTGTAAAGGATTACGTGTTTCCGGCTTTTCGAGCAAATGCCATTTACGAAGACCAGTACTTGCTGGGAACATCTCTGGCTCGGCCTCTTATTGCGAAACGTCAGGTCGAAATCGCAAGACAGGAGGGTGCGGATGCCGTAAGCCATGGTGCAACAGGAAAAGGAAATGATCAGGTGCGGTTTGAAATCAGCTACCTTGCCCTGGATCCGAATATCAAAATTATCGCCCCGTGGCGCGAATGGGAGCTGGGTTCGCGAACTTCATTGATGGCCTTTGCACAAAAACACGGCATACCGGTACCGGTCGATACGGAAAAACCTTACAGCATCGATCAAAACCTGCTTCACATAAGCTATGAGGGAGGAATTCTGGAAGATCCATGGAGGGAACCCCCGGAAGATATCTATACGCTTACAGTATCTCCCCAAGAAGCCCCGGATCGGCCCGAAGTGATTGAGATTACGTTTCAGCAGGGAGATCCTGTGGCCATCAACGGAGAAACCCTATCTCCCGCCAATTTGCTAAAAGCACTAAATGAAAGGGGGGGGCGCCACGGTATTGGAAGGGCTGATATAGTTGAGAATCGATACGTGGGCATGAAATCAAGAGGGATATATGAGACCCCCGGCGGGAGCATCCTTCGAGTGGCCCATCGAGCAATGGAATCCATAACCATGGATCGGGAGGTGATGCATCTTCGGGATTCGTTGGTTCCGAAATATTCGGAGCTTATCTATTATGGGTTCTGGTTTTCTCCGGAAATGAGGATGCTGCAGAAAATGATCGATCATACCCAGAGCAGCGTATCGGGCATAGTTCGGCTTAAGCTTTATAAGGGAAACTGTGAGGTCCTGGGGCGCAGATCGGATCAATCCCTTTACAGAGAAGATTTTGCCACGTTTGAAGATGATACTGTCTATAGTCAAAAGGATGCAGAAGGGTTTATCCGGCTGAACGCATTGAGATTGCGAATTCAAAAAATGCTTGAAAAAAGAGTACACAGATAATGGCCAAGAAGCTCTGGGACGGCAGGTTTTCAGAAAGCACAGATAAACTTGTAGAAGCTTTTACCAGCTCCATCGATGTGGATAAGCGGCTGTATGCATACGATGTTGAAGGCAGTATTGCCCATTGCCGGGTGCTGGCAAGGGCTGCGGTTATCTCGCAGCGCGAGGCAAAAGTCCTGGTAAGGGGCCTTGAAAAAATAAAGAAAGATATCAAGCAGGGGCATTTTGAATTTTCGGACAGCCTTGAAGATATTCACATGCATATTGAGACAAGGCTTGCTCAAGTGGTCGGCAAAACCGCTGAGAAGCTTCATACTGCCAGAAGCAGAAACGATCAGGTGGCGCTGGATATCCGAATGTTTTTACGGGATGAAACCCGTAACATTATCAGACGACTCATTGAACTAAGACAGGTGATCCTGGAGCTGGCAAAGAGGAATATCGACACCATTCTTCCCGGCTACACCCACATGCAACGCGCCCAACCGGTGCTGCTTTCCCATCATTTTATGGCCTACTTTGAAATGCTGTCTAGAGATGCTCAGCGGTTTAAAGATTCTTTGAAGCGAATCGATGTGATGCCGCTTGGCAGCGCGGCGTTGGCCGGCACCCCGTATCCCATCGATAGGAATTATTCGGCAAAGCTTCTTGGCTTTTCAAAGGTATCTGAAAACAGTATCGATGCTGTTTCCGATAGGGATTTTGTCATAGAATTCTTGTCTGCCGCCAGCCTGTGCATGGTTCACTTAAGTCGTTTGTCTGAAGAACTTATCTTGTGGTCTTCCTCTGAGTTCGGCTTCATCGAACTTCCCGATGCATTTGCCACCGGCAGCAGTATCATGCCGCAAAAGAAAAATCCCGACGTACCCGAACTGGTTCGCGGAAAATCCGGTAAGGTATTTGGAAATTTAATGGCTCTTTTGACCCTGATGAAATCGCTTCCTCTTGCCTATAACAGGGACATGCAGGAGGATAAACAACCGTTGTTCGAAGCAGCGGACATATTGAACTCCTGCCTGCAAATATACACGAAAATGCTTCCCCGGCTAATCATCAAAAAGCATGCCATGTATCAAGCGACGCTGTCAGGATATTTAAATGCTACGGATTTGGCCGATTACTTGGTTTCCCGTGGCATGAGTTTCCGGCAGGCCCATAGCTGTGCGGGGAGAATCGTGGAATATGCGAATTCAAAAGGCAAAGAAATTCATGAACTTTCCCTAAAAGAGCTGCAGGTGCACACGACATTGATTCAAGATGATATTTACACGGCTCTGACCCCTGAAGAGGTGGTCAACCGCAGGACATCTGCAGGTGGAACGGCACGGAAAAATGTCATAAGTGCCATGGCAAAAGCCAGAAAAAAGCTTTCACGTGAGCGCACAGCCTTTTTAAGGGCTAAAGAAGCGGTGTCGATGAGATGAAGGGAAATTGCCTTAAAAACCTGCGCCTGAATAGCCTGATTCTGTTATGGGTTTTTATGGCACCGGTCTTCTTCTTGCTATCATGCGGCAAAAAAGCGCCACCGATGCCTCCCCGGGAAAAACCACCTGCGGCCATCAAAGATTTAAGCGCACAGGTTCAAGAAGATCAACTTGTCCTTTCATGGACGGTGCCGAGTTTAAAGCGCACAGGAGGATTTTATGTGTACCGATCCAAGCTACCGATTTCAGAGCCGGAATGCAAAAAATGTCCGGTGCTGTTTACCCGGGTAGCGGATATCTCAATCACCGGCTTACCGGCCGAAGAAAAGGCGTTTACCTATAACGAAACCCTGCGCAAGGGATACCGCTACATTTATAAGGTAACTGTTTATTCCGAGGCAGGGCTTGTAAGTTCCGATTCAAACTATGTAAAATTTGTTTATTAGAATCCTGTGCTTTTTCCTGGACTTTACTTGGAAAAAGTGGTCCCTTTAAGGGCAGTTGAAGTAAGAACTCAGTTGTAAGTGATCTTAATCGCCTAAAGTTAAGGTGTCGCTTCGCTTTCATATTAAAAATAGATCAAATTCCTTAACTTTAGTTCAATATTTGTCCCTGCTAACACAGCATGTTATTCAACAACGACAACAAATTGTCGATATGATGTTTCTAAGCGCCTGATACGTTGAAATGGACGATTCTTATCCTGACACCTCCCATATTGTCTATATTTCCGTTGGATCAAACCTTGGGGTCAAACGGCTCAACTGTCAACGGGGAATTTCAGCTTTGACGGATACCGGAAAAGTAACATTGCTTAACCAGTCACCTTTTTATAAGACCGAACCAGTGGATTACACGGATCAGCATTGGTTTGTGAATTGCGTGATTCAAATCAAGACCGAGCTGTCACCAGAAGCGCTTCTTAATACCTTGAAGCGGATCGAAAAGGATGCCGGACGGAACCACGATTCCATAAGATTTGGCCCCCGGGTGCTCGATATGGACATTGTCTTTTATGATGATCTGGTATTGGTATCTTCGGAATTGATTATTCCTCATCCGCGGATGCACAAAAGGCGCTTTGTGTTGAAGCCCATTTGTGATATAGATTCCAAGATTGTTCATCCCGTTTTAAAAAAAACGGTTCAGACATTACTGGACGGGCTGGATGCGGACACTCAAAGGGTTGTTGCCTGTTTATGCGCCTTTTAATTCTATTTGGAATCCTGTATATTTGTTATCGATACCTGAAGTCATGGATGGCCTCTCATGGAAGGACAAAACCCATGCAGCAGGGAAAGGCTGTTAAACGTGTCGATGATGTGATGGTCAAAGATCCGTTCTGTGGCGCCTATTTCCCTAAAAACAACGGCGTTCACCTGAAGCTGAAAAATCAGAATTTGTTGTTTTGCAGCCGGGAATGCCGCGACAAATATCTTGCATCCCGATCCGGCCAGACGTCCTAAAGGCCATTTTCCGGTGACACCGGGCGGATACAGACGAGTTTAGAATCAAGTTAGCGTGTACATGTCGATGTTCCTAAACAGGAAAATACGAAAAGATCTCAGCCACCCCAACAGTTTAACGCTTTACCGTATCGTTGTTATTCCGGCCATTGTAATTTTACTGCTGTCTCCCAATAAATACACCACATTTATTTCTGCCATCATATTCAGCCTCGCTGCTATTACCGATTATCTGGATGGGTTTTATGCGAGGCGCAGAGGACTTGTGTCGGATTTTGGAAAAATCATGGATCCGATAGCGGATAAGCTTCTGGTTTCTTCCGCTTTTATCATGCTGACATCTCACGGCTGGATTCAAGGATGGATCGCCTGTGTGATCATTGGACGAGAGATTGCCATCACCGGCCTTCGCAATATCGTCGTCGAGAAAGGAGGCGATGTGGCATCATCCCCTCTGGGTAAATACAAGACCGGATTCCAGGTGGGCGCTATAATTCCTTTGCTTATTCATTATCCGTTATGGGGAATCAACGTTCATGCAGTGGGCTCCATTCTGCTGTGGGCTGCGCTTGTGTTTACCGTTTGGTCCGGGATCGATTATTTTTTTCGTTTCAGGAGACATCTATATCATTGATAATTTTTTATTGACAAAATCATGAACATTGAGGTAAAAAAATAATATGCGGGAATAACTCAGTGGTAGAGTGCGACCTTGCCAAGGTCGAAGTCGCGGGTTCAAATCCCGTTTCCCGCTCCATTCGATGGCGGCATAGCCAAGTGGTAAGGCAGCGGTCTGCAAAACCGCGAATCATCGGTTCGACTCCGATTGCCGCCTCCACAATAAAATCAAGGGCCAGCAAGGAAAGCGATCACCTGCGGGCCCTTTTTTCATAGGAGAAAAATGAAGGAGAAGAGAACATGAGGCTTAAAAACAAAGTGGCATGCATTACCGGTCAGCTGATCTGTGTCGATGGAGGCTTGACCTGCGGTCTGCTCTGAAGGGAAAAATTTTAAAACATTGCCAATCCTTTTTGATATTTTCCTATGATCAAGGGCGGCTGCCAGAAAACTTTGCTTTCATGTGCGCTGTCTCCATAGGTTTCCGCTACCCAATAGTGTTCATTTTTTTGTACATCTAATTTCAAAAACACTGTATCAATTTAGCCATATGAAATTAATCCGATCGGTCCGTGGTTTTTCCAAAGCACATATCTTTTTCAAAAAATATAACAGTTCATCCTCAACCGTTGCTTAAAATAACAATTAAAGATCCAGCAGCTCAGATAAGCGGGATCTTTGCCTTGTTGGACCGTACCTCCATGGTGAAACCCAATTCGTCCCTACAAGCTTAAGGGGAATGTATTCGCTGTTTCTGTTCATAAATGAAAGAGATGGAACTATTTTCTAAAGTGTTAAGAAAAATAATCCGATCTATAGGCATAGTTATTGCAAAACTGTCTTTAAAATTGAAAGGCCAAGTTTGATGCGGTTGTCGAGAATATGTGTTTTCCCGGTTTTATTATGTTTTTTTCAGATAAACCAGATGCTTAATAAAAAGACCCTGCTTTTAGGAAACGGATCATGATAAAATGAAGCAGCAACTTGCCATAAGTAATCCGCAACCTTGCATAGAGGCCAGCACTGTGGCGGGGAATCATTTTTACTGCGTTGAATTTTTCGTTAATGGTGCCAACCTGTTATACCAGTCGCGGCTCTGGAGCAGATCCCCGGAATCCATGTTCGCCTTGGTGAAAGAGGATTCAGATATTCTAAACTGGATTCAAGTCGGTGACGTATTGAATATGAAGTATTATTCTGAAGATGACTTGAATCCCACAAGAGTGTTTAACACAAAAATCCAGTATATCACCAGGGATGAAAACGGCCGGTTTAACGGACATTACCTGTTAGGCCTAAGCATCATAGCGGATTAAAGCAGCGAATGCCAAACAAGGTATGTTCTGCTTCCTCAAGCAGTACCTCGTTTAGCAGGGCGGACGTAGAGTCGTTGGGGCAATCCATATGCATTGCATTAATTTTAATTCGCCAATTATCTTATGAAAAAACAGATGGTTACGGATAAACAACCCACCGATTTTTCCATCACCCAGTTTAAAGAGATATCCACCTGGGTCACATCGGTTGAAGATCTGGATCAATTGCTTGAATTGATCATTGAGACGGCCACCCGAATGATGAGGGCGAAGGCAAGCTCACTGCTGCTTGTGGACCAAAAGACAAAGCGCTTGTACTTCAAGGTAGCCACCGGGGATAAGAAAGACGATGTGAAAAAATTTGAAATCGAGCTGGGCCAGGGCATTGCCGGACATGTTGCGGTCACAGGGGAGCCGCTTCTGATACCTGATGTTTCAAAAGATCCAAGATGGTATAAAGAAATAAGCGAATCCATTGGTTTTTCAACGAAATCCATTGTCTGTGTGCCAATGAAAATCGATGGTGAAATTATCGGAGTAGTTGAGATTATAGATAAAACAGACGGCAGCGCCATTAAAGACACCGACATAAAGCTGCTGGCTGTTTTTGCAGAACTGGCCGCACTGGCGATCAAAAGTGCCCGTAAAATCGCACGCGTAAAAAAGGAAAACAAAAGCCTAAAGGAAGCCCTGGGATCTCAGCATCAAATCATTGGAGATTGCATAGCGCTTCGCAAAGTAATAACCGATGCGTTTAAGGTTGCCAACTCCAAAACAAATACTCTGATCGTGGGGGAAAGCGGTACCGGAAAAGAATTGCTGGCAAGGTTGATTCATCGGGCGGGAAATCGAAGAGACGAACCGCTGGTCATCCTCAACTGCGCGGCTATACCGGAGTCTTTACTGGAAGATGAGTTGTTCGGACACGAAAAGGGCGCATTTACAGGAGCATTAGATAGAAAAATCGGTAAGTTCGAACTGGCGGATAAAGGCACCATTTTTCTCGATGAGATCGGGGAGATGAGCCTAAGTATGCAGGCTAAATTCCTTCGTGTGCTGCAGGAGGAGGTTTTCCATAGGATCGGCGGAAACATTCCTATTCATGTAGATGTCAGGGTAATCGCGGCTACCAATAAAGATATCGCTAAAGAAGTTGCAGAAGGCAGGTTCCGCGAAGATCTTTACTATCGACTAAATGTTGTCCAGATACGTATGCCGTCGTTACGAGAAAGAAAGGAGGATATTCCGTTGCTGGCGGAATATTTCCTGGATAAATTCAAAAAGGAAAAAGGCCTGTCAAGGTTGCCTATATCCCCGAAAGCACTTGAAAAGATGATGCAATATCACTGGCCCGGAAATGTCAGGGAGCTTAAGAATGCCCTTGAACGTGCTGTGGTGCTGGGCAACGGAAGAGAAATTCTGCCTGAGGATCTTCCTATATTTAATTCAAATCCAAATCCTCCGGGCTTTGAGGTGGGACTGACGCTCCAAGATGCCATAAACGGCTTCAAAAAAGAGTTCATCAAGTTAAACCTGAGATACACTGGGGGAAATCGAAGCAAAGCCGCAAGAATTATGGGAATTCAAAGAACCTATCTGTCCAGCTTGATATCCAAATACCAAATTCAGGAAGTATAAACATAGCTTTAAGTTTCCCGGCAGGCAATTCTCGGAGAGAACGGGGAAAATGTTTATACATCGAAGTTCACCAAAGAATTGCCGGTTCACCCCCTATTTCTAATTGACAATCACTGCTTCTAACCATAATTTGATTATCAAATAAAAACACATTCTGGAGAAAACAATATGTTGACGTATGACTTTCCGTATCCATCGCAAAGAATGCCTGTTATGGCCAGCAACGTAGTGGCTACCTCCCAGCCGCTAGCCGCCCAGGCCGGTTTAAGGATGCTATTGAAAGGGGGCAACGCAGTGGATGCCGCCCTGGCTTGTGCCATTACGCTTACGGTCGTTGAACCGACAAGCAACGGCATCGGCAGCGACGCTTTCGCCATTGTCTGGGACGGTGCTCAATTGCACGGCATCAATGGTTCCGGTCGCTCACCGAAAAGCTGGCACTACGAAAGATTTGCGCATCTGCTGAGGATGCCGCAAACGGGATGGGACTCCGTTACCGTACCCGGTGCCGTTTCCGTATGGGTGGCACTGTCTGAACGGTTCGGCAGGCTTCCCTTTGAAGCTTTATTTGAACCGGCCATAGCTTATGCATCGGACGGCTTCCCGGTTTCTCCGATTACCGCCGCTCGATGGAAGAGCGCGGAAATTCGATTCAAAGCGTATCCCGATTTCGGAAGGACATTTCTTCCGAATGGCCGCGCCCCCATGGCAGGAGAGCGATTCCAATGCAAGGACCAGGCAAACACATTGCAGGAAATTGCGCGCACCAATGGCGAATCTTTTTATCGCGGCAAGCTGGCCGAGCAAATCGTAGCATGCTCAAAACAACAGGCAGGCGCTTTGACCCTTGATGACCTAGCAACACACAGCGCACAGTGGGTGGATCCCATTTCCCAGAAATACCGTGGCTATACCTTGCATGAGATTCCTCCCAACGGACAGGGCATAGCAGCGCTGATTGCGCTGGGAATATTGGAACAGTTTGATTTATCCGATTACCAGGTGGATTCCGTTGAAGCACTCCACTTGCAAATCGAGGCCATGAAATTGGCATTCGCCGATGTAAAACAGCATGTGGCAGATCCGCAATGGATGGCCGTGAAACCCGAAGCTCTTCTGGCGCCGGCCTATTTGGCCGAAAGGGCCCGTTGCATTGATATGAACGCTGCCAGGTTTCCGAATACCGGGATACCTCATGAAAAAGGCACCGTCTATTTGGCCGCTGCGGATGCCGATGGAATGATGGTTTCCTTCATTCAGTCCAATTATATGGGGTTTGGCTCCGGCATCACCATTCCTGGCACCGGTATCAGTTTGCAAAATCGGGCTGCAGGATTTACGATACAAAGGGGGCACCCCAATCAGGTGGATGGAAACAAGCGCCCTTATCATACCATCATACCTGGATTCGTTACGAAAAACGGGGTACCGGTGATGAGTTTTGGAGTAATGGGAGGGCATATGCAGGCTCAAGGGCATGTTCAAATGATGATACGTATCTTTGATTATAGACAGAATCCGCAGACAGCTTCCGACGCTCCACGCTGGCATCTGACATCGGATGATAACCGGCTTGCCATAGAGCCGGGTTTTCCAAAAAAAACGCTTGAGACTCTAAAAGCCCTGGGGCATGAGCTAATTACGGATGAATCTATGTCCTTATTTGGAGGGGCACAATTGATCTATGCCTTGGACGGAGGGTATGTTTGCGGCTCAGACCACCGCAAAGACGGCTGCGCCGTGGGATTCTGATGAATATTAGGCGCTTATCAACCTCAGATCGACAATTTGTTGTCGTTATTGAATTACACGTTGTTAGTAGGGGGGTTAATAGTGAACTAAAGTTTGAAGTGAGCCCCGTTGTTGCAAAACTACTCAAAAGGCGCAGTTGTTATGTATCGATAAATTAAATTGTGTATACGGGTCATTTTACTATGTAATTTAGGCAACTACGGGGTGAGCTTAAGTGAACTAAACCCCGTTGTTTTAAAACAACCCAAAAGGCACAGTTGTCT
>JAFDFZ010000090.1 GCA_019309565.1 Deltaproteobacteria bacterium | reverse complement strand
AAATTGTCGAGACAAATTAGGGTTCATCCGCAATAAGTGGATGGCACTATCGCGTTTCCAATTGTATACCCTGCAGTTTGTCGAAGCGAACCTGGCCTCGCTATAGGCTGCGAGCCGACAAGGCGAAGATTGCCGCTTTCAGAGTGGGGCTGGAGGGTCTTCAATCCTTGCCCCCTGTCTCCAAAAGCTACCGGCTTGCAGTTGTTGCGGAGTTTACTTTCATATGAAATTGCGTTATACGTTCGGCAGGCTTTTCAGCGGAAAATCTCCATGAAAATTGCCGATCTGTCATTTCGAACCGGTTTAAGGGGATATCCTCATATTTGTCAAGACAGGCAAAATAAGACGGCGGCTTATGTTTTATAAACTTTTTCTTGCTTTTACCTTGATTCCTGTGGCCGAGATCTACCTGTTCATCAAAATCGGTGGAGCCATCGGCGCATTCAATACGATTGCCCTTGTCATACTGACGGCTTTTTTCGGTGCGCATCTTGCTCGGATGCAGGGGATGCAGACCATGTTCAGAATTAGAATCAGTTTGCAGCAGGGGGTGATGCCGGGGGAAGATTTAATCGATGCCCTGCTCATTTTTGTGGCGGGGATTGTTCTTCTGACCCCTGGTTTCTTAACAGATGCATTCGGTCTGTTTCTTTTATACCCTCACACGCGGAAAGTATTTAAAAAATGGTTGAAACAACGATTGAACCGCTGGATTCAAGATCAAGACATTCACATCACCAGGTATCATTAGGCCGGTGGATCATTGTACAATCTTAGAAGTTTTTCAAGAAAGACTAACAAACCCGTTATAGGATTAAAATTGAATTACTATAGGAGCACAGAGGAAACTTTACGACTTTCTCTTGTGGCAAGAGGAGAGCAGGGGGCTGATCTCGCCCTGATCAACGCAACTTTATTGAATGTTTACACAGGAGAGTTACTGGAAAGATATACGGTTTGTATCTGGAAGAAATGGATCGCATATGTGGGCGATGATCCTAAAGGATCTATCCGGAAAGAGACACGCGTTGTCGATGTAGACGGCAAAGTGCTTATTCCGGGCTTCCTTGACGCACACACCCACCTTGCCTGGTTATGCACCCCCTATGAGTTTCTGAAACATGCCATTGCGGGAGGCACGACCACCATCGTTACAGAGACTCTCGAACCATATCCGGTTGCAGGCTTAGCGGGAGTCATCGATTTTCTGGAATCCCTCAAAAACCAGCCTGTAAAGATTTTCGCCACCGCCCCTCCCATGGTGTCCATAAGTGCTGGTGCCAGTGCCATCTCTATCGAGGATCTGAAAGAATTGCTGAAGCGGGAGGAGGTTCTGGGTTTGGGAGAATCTTACTGGCAAGCGGTCCTGCAGCACCCCGAGCTCTATTTACCCATTTTGACCGAAGCGTTGAGATGTGGCAAGAAGCTGGAGGGTCACACGGCCGGGGCAAGTGGGAAAAAGCTGATGAGCTATCTTACAGCCGGAATTTCTTCGTGTCATGAACCGACCCGGGCAGAGGAGGTCTTGCAACGGCTCAGGCTCGGTATTTATGTGATGATTCGGGAAGGGAGCATACGTAGAGATCTTGCGCAGATTTCAAAGATAAAAGACAAAGGGGTGGATTTTAGGCGGCTTGTTCTCGTTTCGGACGGACTGGAGCCAGCCGAGCTTATGGAAAAGGGCTATATGGAATATATCGTGCAAAAGGCGGTCGACTGCGGTTTCGATCCTGTATCCGCGGTTCAGATGGCTACCTTAAACCCGGCAGAGCACTTTGGACTGGATCATCTTATAGGTGGTATTGCACCGGGTCGTTTCGCTGATCTATCCATTATTGCAAACCTAAACACCTTGCATGCCGAATGCGTCATCAGCAACGGAAAGATAGTCGCTGAAAAAGGGGTTGTCCTGAAATCACCGACCCCTCATAGATTTTCACAGGAGAGTTTGAACAGTATTCCCATAACCCAAAGGTTGAAACCAGAAGATTTCAGGATAACCCCGCCCCTTGTTTCCAATGAGATTGCGGTTAGAGTGATAGAAATGGTTTCCGATCTGGTTACACAGGAAGTTGTCCTTAACGTTCCGATTCAGAATGGCAGCATCCGGGTGGATACTAGCCGGGATATTCTCAAGGTCGCCGCAGTGGATAGAACCCTGTGTCCCGGTAAGATATTTACAGGCCTGATTCGTGGATTCAGAATGAAATCGGGTGCACTTGCATGCAGTGCGGCGTGGGATACGACCAATATAATCGTGGTGGGAGCCGATGAGGTCGATATGGCCACAGCAGTAAATCGAGTCATAGAGCTTCAGGGAGGGGCAGTGCTTTGCAGAAATGAAAAAATATTACAAGAGCTTGCCCTGCCTATCTTCGGGATCATGTCCGATGAGCCGCTTAAAGATATTGCCCGCAAGGTGCAGGGGATTTCAAAGAACGCATCAAAGCTGGGTATTCCTTTTCGAAACCCCGTACTTACCCTCATCACGCTGACCGGTGCGGCCATTCCTTTCCTGAGGATTTGTGAACAAGGGCTGGTCAATCTTAGGGACGGAAAGACCGTTGGCCTCTTCGTGAACGATAGAGAGGAGTAGAAACCGGTTCAAGTCAACTCCCGGGATATATACACCATATTGAAATTATGTAGCCGTTAGGTGTATTTTGATATTATCCTTGTGCATCGAAGAGGATCTGCAGCAGAGAGGCATCGTGACAACAGTCTTTATCCCATATTTACCCAACTCAGAGCTAAAGATGCAAGCGAAAATAAGCGGGCAATGGAAATGCTTGTCGAGATCCTGAAGTAAAAAGAGCGGCAATGCAAAAATATAAACGTATAATTATACCGGTATCAATCGGCCTTGCGGCAATGGTTTTGCTCATGGGGCTGTTTCTGCTGTTTTCCCCCTTACTGGTAAACTTGGACTTTGTAAGGAAAAAAATCAAGGAAGAATTTTCCCGCATAACAGGAGGCCAGGTTCATTACGAACAAATCGACCTCACCTTTCTACCCTACCCACATCTGATTGTTAGAGAAGTGAATCTGTCCCTTTCAGACAAATATGAAGGCAAGTTCGGCTCCATCCTTATTTACCCAAAGATTTTGCCATTGCTTGGAGGCAAGTTCAGGTTTGCAAGGTTGGGGGTCAGATCGTTTGATACAACGATCACATTGCCTGCTGAAGTGGCGGGCAAGACGCAAGACGGCAGCGGGTTTTCTTCTCAAAGCGTCTGGGAGTTGGTTCGTCTTGTGCTAATGTCGATTGCTAGATCACGGTTTGAAGACTTGTATGTATTCATCGAAGAGGGCCGGCTGCGTCTTCAACGGGATAACAGGGTTATTGTGTCGCTGAGCGCTCTGGATGCAAGTTCAAATGCGACAGCAGAAACGATTGAGTTCAACATTCAATGCCGCTCTGGTTTTTCGCAAAAAATTTCGGTTACCGGAGCATTGGATCGAAGCATGCTGAACCTTTCCGGACAAATCAACCTGTCTGAAACTAATCCGGATAGATTGCTTCAAATTCTCTTGCCGCGGGCTGCCGGCTACATGGGACAGACGCTGGTCAACTTGAACGCAAACTACGAGGTGGATGGCCTGACGAATTTGAAAGTGGCGTTTAACGGTTCCATTCCTGTTTTGACCATTGTTCGTGGAAAAAAGAGCTTTGTATTCAAAGCAGAACAATTTGCTGGAACCGCCGCTTTGTCCAGGGAGGCGCTGTCGGTTGTAATAGATCCATTGAAGTTTGCATATCCAGGGCTGGAGATGGTCGCGAAATTTTCAATGAACTCCAAGTCTCCTAGAATGCAACTTGAACTTACCGGAAAGAATGTGGATGTGAAGTCGGTCCGGAAAGCAGCGTTATTTGTTGGAGCAGCGGATCCAGATGTAAGAAAGGTGTTTGGTATCATCAGGGGCGGAAAGGTTCCTTCTGTGACCATCAAAACACACGGAGATACGGCTGAAGACCTGGACGACCTGCCAAACCTCTCTATAAAAGGGAACATTATAGACGGTAAAATCTTTGTTCCCGGCCCTGTGCTTGATTTAACAGATGTAACCGGCCAGGCGATGGTTTCCAGAGGGGTTCTAAAAGGAATCCACGCATCCGCTCGACTTGGAGAAAGTGTCGGTAAAGAGGGTACTATTATAATTGATCTCGGCGATAAAAAAGCTCCATTCCATCTTAATGTTGATATTACCGCAAATTTAAGCCAATTGCCGGCTGTCTTAAAGCGGCTTGTAAAAGACAAGGTCTTTCTGAACGAGATATCTCGGTTAAGCCATGTAATGGGAGCTGCAAGAGGAAAACTTATTCTGGGTGGTAGTTTGGCTTCAATCGACACTCATATAGATGTTTCAGAATTTAGCATGACTGGAAAATATCAGCGATTTCCGTTTCCATTTGCAATCTCGGGGGGCAGGTTTTCATATAAAGGAAAAAGCATAGTTATAGAAAACGTTACCGGTTCTTCAAAAGGCACGAAGATTTCCAGGTTTTCTGCAAGAATCAACCTCGGCAAATCCCCCACTTTTCAACTTAAAACGGGCAAATCCCAAATTCACCTGAATGACATTTATCCATGGCTTTTATCCTTCAAACAACTGAACGATACGTTGGTGAAAATCCGGGATGCAAGCGGCTGGTTGGAGATCTCCTCCCTAACCTTAAATGGAATGGTTTTCAAACCTGAACGATGGAAGTTCGACATTTTGGGGGAAGTTAAGGACTTGAGCATCCAAACATCGCTGATGCCTGAGAAAATACACCTGTCCTCCGGATGGTTCAATGCAAATCACAATAAATTATCTTTCAAGCACGTATATGCAAAAATTTTGGATGCGATCGTCAAGGGTTCTGGATCATCTCGAAGCTACCTGAGCGGCATTAAAGATGTGATACTGAATTTCGAAGGTGCGTTGGGCTCCGAGGCCACCCTTTGGGCCTCCGGTCTTATTGATATCCCAAAGCATATCAGGTTAAGACCCCCGCTCCGGGTCCCAAAGGCTCGGCTCATTTATAATGGTAATGCCTGGGCTGTTGTTTCCAGGCTTGAAGTTCAAAAAGGCCCCATCGTCGACCTCGATATGGTAAAAAATCCCCACGAACTTAAGATAAATAGTCTTACCATAAGAGATGAACACTCCCAGGCGGCAATCACCATTCTGCTGAAGCAAAGGGTATTTGATTTTTCCTTTCGGGGGAAATTGAGCAAGGAAACCCTGGACTTACTTTTAGTGGACAATAAATGGATAAGTGGTTGGATTTCAGGAGATGTTCGAGCACATATCCTGCTTAACCGTCCTATGGAATCCACTGCTTACGGTAAACTTGCGGCACAAGGACTTGAGATACCAGGCCCGCTGGGTACAGCAGTAAGCATCGCCAGAATTTCATTGGCGGCCTCTTCCAATACCATCGATGTGAAATCATCCGATTTAGATTGGATGGATCAGCATATTGAGCTGGGAGGTCATATCGGTTTTTCTAGAAAAGGTATCCGATTGGATATAGACATGCACTCAGACGGGGTTGATTGGAACAACCTATCAAAACGCATTGAGGGGAGAAAAAAGAAGACACGGGTCGATCCTGCTCACAATCGATGGCCGGTGTATGGCCTGGTGAAGCTTAGAGCAGACTATTTCAAATATAGGTTGTTTACCTGGAGATCGATTTACTCCGAGCTGAGTATAGGGCCGAGGGGAATTGATGTAAAAATATTGAAAGCCAGGCTTTGCGATATCTCAACACCCGGTCGCCTCATCGTCTCCCCTGGAGGCATTTCGTTTTATTTTAAGACGCTTATTAAAAATGAACCACTTAAAGATGCAGTAGTTTGTCTGACGAATGAAACCTGGCGCGCCGGGGGGCGTTTTGATCTGGATGGAAACTTCACGGCCAGGGGCGGGCAGAAAGAATTGTTTGGGGCCTTAAGGGCTGAGCTGAAGTTCGTTGCCAGACAGGGCCGTATTAATCGCTTCGGGATGCTGGCGAAGATTTTTGAACTGATAAATGTCTCCCAGATTGTCAGAATGAAGTTGCCCGATTTAGAAAGGGAAGGATTTTCTTACAAAACCATCCATGTAAAAGCAAACATACAGAATGGAAAGCTCCTGATAAAAGAAGTCATGGTAGACAGCCCGGCAATGCAAATCGCATGCAGTGGTTCCATCGATCTTGCTAGCAGAGAGGCGAACCTTCTGGTTCTTGCCGCCCCCTTACAGACCGTAAATATTATAGTAAAAAACATTCCGATATTAAATTATATCCTTGGCAACGCTTTTATTACAATACCGATTCGGGTGACAGGCGATGTTTTCGATCCAGAGGTGACTGCAATGAACCCAAAAGATGTGGGTGCTAATGTGGTGGAGATCATGAAAAGGACCTTGAAAACCCCCTTTAAGATTATTCACCCGGATACCTTCAAATCGATCAAGGAAAAACAGGAAAAGATGTTAAAGAAGGTAAGAGAAATTGAGCCATCCAGACCGGTACCGGATACAACCACCGAATCCGATTCCAGCCTGCACTGATCATACACCTTATTTTTTTGTTTCTTTTTTCAAAATATTTATAATTTCAGCGGCGACATCGCGGCTGAACGCCGCCACTGCTCGGCTCTTTGCCGAAACAAGGGCCCTGTATGTATGTTCTTTCACCGGTTCGGTATAGATCGATCGCTTTGTTACAAGCATTTGTCGACCGTTTTTACCGAAGATCGTCCATAACACTATAAGAGTCACTTGCTTTCCTAGATCGCCATCGAAGCGGATCAATTCAACGGCCAGCCGATAATCAATCGAAGCGACACCTCGCCAGGGAAAAACGGCGATCGGCTCCGTACAAAGCAGGTTGGATATATTTTCCGCAACTGTGCGTGCAAAACTATCTTTAAGAGGTTCAGCCCACTTGTCGAATTCAGCCAATTTGAGCTCATTTGGGCCAATTCTGGTGACAATTTGCGGCCGATCCAGATATGCTGGAAATTTTACCGGTCCAACTCCCATGGAAAAACAACTCTCGGCTCCGGCACTTTGAGATGTTGTTTTTGTTCCAGTCAAGGAGCTTAACAGATAAAACCTCGTAGGTGCACTGGTGGCCGTCACACAGCCGGCGAATATCATCATGCATAAATTGATAACAGCAATCTTGTAACCAGGTGTTGTCTTTTTCATGTCACCGTCCTCTGTATCCTCCCTTACCGCGAATCAGTGCTTCAGGGTGTCGTTCCAGGTAATCGGCCCATACGCGGATCGATCGTGCTGCTGCTGAAAGCTGTTGCAGTGTCCGGGTAAGTTCGTAAATAAAAGGCGAATCCTCTCCCATTAGATCACTGATCGCTTTCAGTGTTTTTTCTGCCTGTATCAGTGCTACGTTTGCCGATCTGCTTGTCCTTTCTATGCTGGCCGACAGCCTGTCTGCACGGGTTCGAATCACCTTTAGCATTTTTTGCAACTCCCTTTCGGTCTGTTCAAGCCCATCTGCCAGGGGCTCTACCTTTCTGTCAAGGTCTTTCATCAGGTCCCGGGTGGCGCTTAAGGTTTCCTCCAGAGATATGGCAATGGGCTCCACCCGGCTGTCGATGTTTCGTATCAATTTCCGAATGTCTGCCATGGCCAGATTGAAGGCCTGGACGCTTTCTGAAAACCCGGGCGAATTGACCACATTTGCAATACCGGAAAGAGAAGAAGACAATTTGGTGAATATCTCTTCAATTGGAAGCCTTTCGACCGTTTTGGTTAATTTCTGTAAAGGAGATGGAATAGTTGGGATTTCCGGATACCTCCGGTCTATGCCCACCAGACGAATCTGAGTTTCCGGGTGAAAATCCAGTTCTACCATCAACTGACCGGTGACGATACTCTGTAAGGTCAACTGTGCCCTCAAGCCTAAAGCGATAAGATCCTTGATGATCCTTTCCGGATCTTTCTTTGCAGGTATCGCGGAGAGCTCGCCCACTTCCTTAAACTTGCCCGGTTGCACCTCGATAAAAACCGGGATTTGAATCGTCATATTTTTCGAATCGGTAAGTAATAGAATGTCTGATACCAAACCGACCTTAACCCCTCTGAGAACAACAGGAGCTCCCACGCTTAAGCCTTTGACAGAACCATCGAAGTACATCACATATTTATATGTTTTCGTAAAAAGCCGACCGGATCCAAAAACCACCAGCCCTGCAACAACCAATGCCACCGCTCCAAGAACAAAAGCACCGATCAGTGTCTTGCTTCCCTGCCTGCTCATAGATAGGCCTTTCTCATCGCGTGATTAAATGTCTTAAAAATTTTATAAACACATGAAATTACGATATCCTTTATGTTTCAATCTTAAATAAAATACCTTAATCAACAGTTTCTCTATGCGTGTTTTTTTCTTTCAGGTTTGCCTTTCCTCGGGTTAGAAAATTTCGCACTGTCGGGTCTTTCGATTCGGCCAGTAGTTGCCTGGGGTGCCCCCAGGCAGTTATTGTCTTTTTGTCGGTGTCTAGAAAAATGGAATTGTTTCCTATGTTGAAGATGCTTGCCAGCTCGTGTGTAACAACGACGATCGTCGCGCCGAGACTGTCCCGAAGCTCAAGTATCAAATCATCCAGATGCTTTGCGCTTATCGGGTCCAATCCGGCCGAAGGTTCGTCAAAGAAAAGAATTTCAGGATCCAGAGCCATGGCACGTGCCAGTGCGGCTCGTTTTCTCATGCCGCCACTGATGTTGGAAGGATAGTAATCTTCAAGCCCTGCCAGGCCTACCAGCGCAAGCTTTAAAGATACGATCTCCATTATCTGCTTCTTGCTCAAATCCGTGTATTGCTCAAGAGGCAGTGCTACGTTTTCCGCCAGTGTCATGGAACTCCACAATGCACCACTTTGATACAGCACACCGAAACATCGCATCATTCGGCCTCGTTCAGCAGGGTCTATCTCCCAGAGGCTGACGCCATCTATCAGCACTTCACCGCGTGCCGGCTCTTTTAAGCCGATCAAAATCTTCATCAGAGTACTCTTCCCGCAGCCGCTTCCACCCATGACCACGAATACATCCTTACGGTAAACACTGAAGTTGAGGTCCCGCATGACCACAAAGTCGCCATAGGCCATGGTAAGATCTCGCACTTCAATATGGGTCTCTTTAGGTGGCATCTTCTAAGACTCCTGTGCACCCATGGAAAGCCGGTCTATCATCCTGTCTATATCCCAAGCTCATTGCATATGACCGTAATTATGGCAGTAGCAACAATGATGCTTACGATTCCCGTCACCACTGCAGATGTTGTTGCATATCCCACTGCCTGTGCGCTGCGGCCGCATTGAATGCCTCTGAGGCAGCCTGATAAAGCCACAAGAACGCCAAAGACAACGCCATGAACAAGTCCAATCCAAAAGTCGTTTAATGATACGGCCAGTTTGGTTTGATTATAGTATTCCAGAATATTGAGGTCCAGCATCCCCACGGCTACAATCATTCCTCCTAAGATTCCCACAAGGTCTGCATAGAGACAAAGCAGCGGCATCATTAAAACAAGCGCCACCATTCGGGGCATCACTAAAAATTCCATGGGTGAAATTCCAAGTGTTGAAAGAGCGTCGATTTCTTCGTTGACCTGCATGGTGCCCAGTTGAGCCGCAAAAGCAGCACCTGTTCTTCCCGCCACGATAATCCCGGTCATTACCGCGCCCATCACCCGAACCATGGAGATGCCCACCAGGTTTGCCACATATATCTGAGCGCCGAACATTTTCAATTGAATCGCTCCAACAAATGCAAGAATAAGTCCCACCAGCAGGCTGATGAGGGATACAATAGGCAGCGCATCAACGCCTGTTTCCTGAACGAGGAGGATCAGATCCGAGCGGCGGAACCTCGCCCTTCCGGTTATGAATTTGAGAAAGGCCAAAGAGGCCTCTCCAACAAACGCCAGGATATCCGCTGCCGACCCAAAGAAGTTGATGGTGCCGGTGCCGATCCTAGATAGCATCGTTTCTTCAGGCGATTTGCTGTTTGTATATTCTTTTTGGTCGGCCGCAAGTGCCAGCTTTAAAAGCCGATGGATGCCCTCGGGCATCCCGGTTGTCTGCACGCGGATCTTCTGCCTCTTACATAGACGGATTACTTTAAGCAAAAAGCTCACAAGCCCGCTGTCCCATTGCTTCAAATCTCTCATGTCCAGCACCAGGCGTTGAATGCGGGGATGGGAATCAATCTGGTACTGAACGGTTTCAATGGAAGGAAGCCCAAGCCGGATCTGCCAGTTTCCTGCACATCGGATGAGCAGAATACCATCAGCAGAGCGTGCAAAAGTCAGCCGCTGCGAGATGTGTTCAGAATTCCACGTGCTGTTGTCATTTAAAGCGTTTTTATTCATCAACAAACGCGCTTTTCCCTAAATTAAGCTTGTGAAAAATGGACCCCTTAGGGGCAGTTGAAATAAGAACTCAGTTGTAGGTGAGCTGAAGTGATCTAAAGTGCCTAAAGTTAAGGTGTCGCTTCGCTCTTTCATTTTAAAAATAGATCAAATTCCTTAACTTTACCCCGTAGTTGCATAAATAACAACATAGTAAAATGGCTTGTACGTATGATTTAGCAGTAACAGACAACTGTGCCTTTCGAGCAATTTTGCAACAACGAGGTTCACTTCAAACTTTAGTTTAATATTTTTCCCTATGAACACAACATGTTATTCAATAACGACAACAAATTGTGGCCATGATGTTTCTAAGCGCCTAATACGAACCGATGCTGTTACAAAGATAAATGAAAAAGCCCGTATATGTCAAAGGAATTGTGCAGTTATCGGTAAGTTACAAAGAATTAAGATACTACACTTTTCCAGAGATTTTATATTTTTCCTTACCAACACGTTATTTTATTCAATAACGATATCAAATTGTGTGTGGTGCTGCTTTAAGCGACTTTTCATGCTTTACCGAGAATTGCTCTGCAAATCGTCCTTGCCTTGACATTTCGGAAAGTATATAAAAATAAGGAAAAGTGGACTGTCGCGCTTCCGGATACACCTGGTGGCAATTTTATTTTGGTAAAGAGGAGGATGCTCATGTTTCTATCACTGATTGAAAAACGGCGAAGCATACGGAAATTTCAAAATAAAGAGGTAGAACCTGAAAAAGTCGATCAGCTCATCGAGGCGGCCTTGAGATCTCCTTCTTCACGAGGATTTAATCCGTGGGAGTTTGTGGTTGTCAGAGAAAAATCTGTTATAGAAGCACTTTCTCGGGCAAAGGAACACGGTTCTGGGTTTCTTAAGAACGCACCTCTGGCATTTGTTGTATGTGCTGATGAAAACAGGTCCGATGTGTGGGTTGAAGATGCATCCATTGCTTCCATATTCATCCACCTGGCGGCTGTTTCCATTGGACTTGGCAGTTGTTGGATTCAAATTCGTAAACGACCCCATGACAGTAGTAAATCGGCAGAGGTCTATATTCAGGAACTGTTGAAGATTCCTGCGCATCTTAAGGTGGAATCGATAATTGCCGTGGGTTATCCAGACGAGGAAAAACCGCCCCATGCAAAGGCAGAGCTGCAATATGACAAAGTACATTACGATGCCTATGGCAAAAAGCAATGAAATACAAATAAGGCATCGATGCTCTTGAGAAAAGAATCAATTTTCCTGTTCTGTTTTTTGGTTTGGAGAACTGGCTGTGCGAACGTTGAGGCCCAGCAGCCTTTAACGATGATTTTCAACGGGAGCTTTTTTCTCAAGACCGGTGTTGTTGAAAACAAAGCCATTACAGAGGCAAGCGGAATAACTGCCTCTTACCGGAACCCCAATTTGCTGTGGATGGTTAACGACGGTGGAAATGGACCGGTGCTGTATGCCGTATCGGAGAAGGGAGAAGATCTTGGAGAGGTTCTAGTTGAGGATAGCATCAATGTCGACTGGGAGGACTTGGCATCGGTTATTATCAAAGGGATAAGCTACCTTCTGATTGCCGATGTGGGTGATAATTCTGCAAGGCGGGAATTCTGCACGATTTACGCGGTAAAAGAGCCTGACATCTTGGAAGGAAAATTATCCAACAGGTTCTCCGTTAAGTCGGCATGGCGTATTTTGTTTCGATATGAAGATGGGCCGCAAGATTGTGAGTCCATTGCGGCAGATGTTAAAAACCAACGCATTCTCCTGCTCAGCAAACGTACACGTCCTCCTGTATTGTATTATTTGCCGCTAATTCCTTCTCCTTCCGACAGCTCGCATGTTTTAATAGCGCGCAAACTAACAGATGTGCCGGCTATACAAGAGCGTAAAAAACAGGATACAAACACCACTTCGTTGTGGGAGCGGTATCGGGCTATGCCAACCGCCATGGACATTTCCCCTGATGGAACTTCTATGGCAGTGCTTACCTATGAGGAAATCCTGTTTTTCAATCGACGCCCCCAGCAAAGCTGGAGGGCTGCGATACATGGCTGTCCGAAGCGCATCCCTATTCCACGGTTACCCCAGGCCGAAGCGTTATGTTTTGGGGCTGACGGTAAAACCATCTACCTCACATCGGAAAAATTACGGCAACCGATACTTCGCTTAAATCTGAAGCATTGAACCACCGGCCCATTGGGGCTCTCGGTCCGAATTTTACCGAGAATTGCTGTGATATTTTTTATTGAAAATAACAGAGCCGGCATAGTATGAAAAAACAAAACGTCCTCCTAAATGTCTTGACGGAGTCCACATGTTGTCACAAACCGAAAAGTTGAATTCAATTGCCAACTTAGGTGTTGAGCTCAGTCAGATTCGCGATCTGGACATTCTGATGGAAAAAATTCTTTCAGAGGCTCGTCGCTTTATGAATGCTGATGCCGGCTCCATCTATATTCGAAAAGATGATCACTTGAATTTTATTAGTTACACCCAGAATGACACCATTCGGCACCGGCACAGTGAAGTGGAGAAGCTTATATATTCAACCTTCACGCTGCCCATAGACGAAAAGAGTATAGCCGGTTATGTCGCGGCCGCCGCCCGAAGCCTTAACCTGCCGGATGTGCATCGAATCGATCCCACCAAACCATACCGATTCAGTCCATATTTCGATGAGGTTTCCGATTATCGAACAACCTCCGTTCTCACCATTCCTCTTGTAACAGCAAAGAAAGATGTTTTAGGAGTTCTTCAGGTTATCAATGCTCAGGACGAGGAGAAACATGTGATCCCGTTCTCCAAAAACGACGAGAAAATGATGCTTCATTTTGCCAGTATTGCCGCAGTGGCCCTGGAGCGGGCTAAAGTGACCCGTGCAATCTTGCTGCGGATGATCAGAATGGCTGAAATGCGGGATCCCGAGGAGACCGGAGCTCATGTAAATCGGGTTGCAGGATATTCGGTAGAGATATATGAACAATGGGCCTACCGCAATGCGCTTCCTGAAAAAAAGATTGATGCCACTCGAGACATCCTTCGAATGGCCGCCATGCTCCATGATGTTGGGAAAGTAGCCATTTCGGATGTCATCCTAAAAAAACCCTCGCCTTTAACGGATGAAGAATACAAAATCATGAAACAGCATGCGGTTCTTGGAGCACGATTATTCTGGAGCCGGCAATCGGATCTTGATGATGCCGCAGCGGAGGTTGCCTTAAACCACCATGAACGGTGGGATGGGAAGGGATATCCGGGTTACGTGGATGTCACAACAGGAAATCCTCTGCCAGGGTATGAAAATAGGGACGGTCCAACACCAGGGAAAAGAGGTCTGGAAATACCGGTGTTTGGTCGAATCGTGGCTCTGGCCGATGTATTCGATGCACTGTCCTCTGCAAGGGTTTATAAAGAAGCATGGGATGAGACGAGAGTAATCGAGACGATCTACAAAGACTCGGGCCATCGTTTCGATCCTGAACTTGTGGATATACTGATTTCCAATATACACATGATTCGCTCCATTCAGAGCCGTTATGCGGATAGCTCGTGAACCTGGCCCAGTTGTTAGGCCAGGCAATCTTATACCGGGGAGGTTTTAAATGGATGCAATGGAAGCAATTTTAACCCGTCGCAGTGTTCGGCAATACACAGGGGCGAAGATCTCTGAGGATACCATCAAATTGTTGTTAGAGGCGGCCATGAGCGCGCCGTCGGCGGGCAATCAACAGCCCTGGCAGATTATAGTGATTGATGATCGGCAGATTTTAAATGCAATCACCGAAGTTCACCCTTACGCTTCGATGCTTAAGCAGGCAGCGCTTGGAATCGTTATATGTGGAGACTTACAAAGAGAAACATTTAAAGGGTACTGGGTACAGGATTGCTCTGCTGCAACTGAAAATCTTTTGATTGCAGCGCGTGCACTCGGGTTAGGTGCTGTCTGGCTTGGTGTTTATCCTTTGAAGGATCGAATAAAGGGTATCGGCAAGCTTCTTCATTTGCCGGATACAGTTATTCCCTTGGCCGTTGTTTCGATTGGTTATCCCGCAGTGGAGCAAGGAGCTGTAAATCGCTTCGATAGCCGTCGCATCCATAGAAACAGATGGGGCAGCAGAATGTTTTGAAAGGAGGCTTCATGCAGTTTGGAGTGGAACAGAAGGAGACCGTTATCCTGGATCCTCGGCACAATATGCGTCGCAAGGTTATAGCAAGCGAGATCCGTACGGATCCGCTTACGGGCAGAACCGCGCGAATCTGCCATTTTATGGCGCTTCAATGGCAAAAACCCGATTTCGAGCGACTCATCGCAGGTACGGAAAAGAGATGCCCTTTTTGCCCTGAACATGTGCTGAGAGTGACACCCTGTTTTCCTGAGGATTTGGTACCGGAAGGCCGGATGATTTCGGGCGATATGGTTTTGTTCCCGAACATTGCACCCTATGATGCTCTGAGCGCTGTTGAGTCCATGGGCGAACGTCATTTTATTCCCATGACCGAATTTAGTGCCGATCATATAGCCTCCGCATTTCGTCTTGCGATGACATTTTTTCGAAACATCCACAACAGGAACCATCCCGAATCCGTCTACCACCTCATCAACTGGAACTATATGCCGGCATCAGGAAGCTCCTTGATCCATCCGCACCTGCAGGTGTTTGTCACCTCTGCAGCGCCGAACCTCATGCGCCAGGAACTCAACGCATCCAAAGCTTACATGGACGCCAACGGATCCAATTTCTGGGATGATTTGCTTAAAAGAGAAATGGAATACGGTGTGCGTTATCTAGGGCAGATAGGCCGGACCCACTGGCTTAGTGCTTATGCGCCTCTGGGAGTGGCAGGAGATGTGCTGGCGGTGGTTGAGGGTGTTCATTCAACGCTTCAGCTCAACGAAGAGGATTTGCAGCATCTCTCAGAGGGGCTTAAACGGGCCATGACCGCTTATGACACCATGGGGATTTATTCCTTTAATATGAATTTTTTCACAGGCTCAACAGCAGATGCTCATATGCGTTTTCATTTGCTTTTTTCCCCTCGAACCTTCTTTAATGAGGCTCTGGGAACTCCGGACGTAGGGGCTTTGCGAAATCTCTATAACGAAAGCCTCTGTATGGCATACCCGGAGGAGATCAACACCATGATCAAACCTTACTTTCAGTAAAGGGTAAGCTGGAAATAAAGCTTCATTTCGTTTTCCTGGGCAAAATATGCGTTGCGCTGCCGAGAAAAATCTCCGCTGTTTCCATTTCTGTCTCTGACAGGGTGGGATGCGCATGGACGGTCAATGCAAGATCTTCAATCAGTGCACCCATTTCAATTGCCAGCACACCTTCGGCAATGAGCCCTTCTGTCTCACGGCCGACGATTCCCATGCCCAAGCACACGGTGTGTTTGAGGATCCGCAATGATTTTTGTCAATCCGTCCCGGGCTCCCATAGTAGTTGCTCTTCCCGATGCCTGCCATGGAAAACGTTGAACCGAAATTTTTCGATTGGATAAACGCGCTTCTTCTTCTGTCAGCCCACACCAGGCGATCTGAGGATCTGTGTAGACCACAGCTGGAATTGCCCGTACGTCGAATGCCGAGGGCTTGCCGGCGATAATTTCTGCGGCCACTTTTCCTTCCCTGGCCGCCTTGTGTGCCAGCATAATTCCCCCGGCCACATCACCAACGGCGAAAATTTTCCCATCCGTGGTGTGTTGCTGGTTATCTACCAGTAGAACAAATCCCTTTTCATCCACCTTGATATTAGTGGCTTCAAGACCAAGCGCACTTGTATTCGGTCTTCGGCCTATTCCCACAAGAACTCGATCGAATGTACGTTCCGTCCTTTCAACATCTCCCTTGAGTCTAACAGCCACACCGGTTTTGCTTTCTTTCATCTCAATTACCATCGTATTCAGATGGATGGCTTCGAATATGTCATCAAGCCTTCTGCGCAGCGGCTTTACAAGGTCCCGATCCGCTCCAGGCAACAACCGGTCG
>JAFDFZ010000021.1 GCA_019309565.1 Deltaproteobacteria bacterium | reverse complement strand
GAAAACCGAGCTTATCTATCATGAAAAATATGGAGGTCATAAAGACACGCTGCATTCGATCTTTGAGTATATTGAGGTCTTCTATAACCGGCAAAGAAGACACTCAGCTCTGGGGTATCTGAGCCCCTCTGAATATGAAAAGCAGAAATTGAGACTTTGCGCTTGACGGTGTCTACTTTTTTAGGGAAAATTCAATATGAACTAACTACTTTAATGAGGTCAAATGGTTAAGGAAACAAAAGCAGATAACCCATACAGTGTTGATAAGGGGTTGGTCGCCATGTTCTTAAGGATGTCACCTGAGCAGCGCTTGCGGGCCAACGATAACGCGCTACGTACAATTTTGGAGTTGAGACATGCCTACAGGCAGCGGAGAACCAACGAGCGTAAATCTAGGCGCAATTCTTGAGGGGCTAATAGAGGCAGGTGTCGATTTTATTTTAGTCGGTGGCCTTGCCGCCGTTGTTCAGGGAGCACCTGTCACAACAATGGACGTGGACATCGTTCACAACCAATCTCCCGAAAATATAGCAAAGCTACTTGCGTTTCTTAAATCGATTGACGCATTTCACCGTCGGCCAGATGACAAGGTGATTGAGCCACAAGAGGGCGACATATCAGGGATGGGCCATGCGCTTTTTACGACTCGACTCGGTCCTCTAGATGTCTTGGCTGTTATTGAGGAGGGAAGAGCCTACGAAGACCTCATTGAACACACAGTGGAAATTGAGTTCAGAAACCACACTGTTCGAGTTTTGGATCTTAAAATGTTGATCCAACTAAAGAGAACTTCTACAGATCCTAAAGACATACAGCGCCTACCCGTGCTTGAAGAAACATTACGGCAATTGAAGGAGGAATACGACAGCGAGTAGGTTAATTACAAGGAAAATGGCGGTAATTGGTAATACCGCCGAACGAATAAGGATAGATCGGTGAGGGCGAAGCGAGCCACGATATAAATACCGGGATAAGTATTTTATGGCGGTTATCCCTTTTCCCACATGAATGCAATCAACCACCCATTTTGGGGCAACGCTTTTGGGGTCGGAAATTACGGCTTCATTTAAAGCCGCTAAGAAACGGGCACGAAACACCCGGGCCGAAGGGATTGAATAGAGACTTTTTGAATTTTCCCTAAAAAAGTAGACACCGTCAAGCAGCTTATCGGCAGAGATGATATCTTTCTTTTGCTTTATTTGGATTCTAAAGCTATTAATCAACTTTGCACTACCGTCTTTTAACCGTTTTTCAACCACAATCGGATGTAGTACCGGCTGCTGATAGTATTTTTTAATCTTAAGCCTCTCTAGCTCCTTTAACATCCGGCTCTCTGTGGCTTGCCGGTTTCTATCCCTTCGGGCAGTCTTTAAATCTTTGTTTTCATCCTTAAGATAGGTTTCAAAAAATTGAATCTTCTCTTTACGATTTTTTCGCTCATCGGCAAATAAAACAGGATTAAAACCGATTATAAACCGTCTATTGCCAATAACACCATGATCATGAAAATAAAGCTGATCATCATACTTTTTAAATCCATCAGGCCGTGGGGATCGATCCCGCAGCGATATCTGTTTAAACGGGCTTAAATCGATACCACAAGATGCAATCTGATTGCGGTCTAATGTGCAGTATTTCATACCTGCATCCTCTATTAGTTGGGTATTGGAATCAGAGATGATTCCGCGGTCAAAAACCAGGGTCACATCAGCACTGTTTAATTTAAATCGCGTTTTGCAGGCATTGATATTTGCCTTAAGCGTATTGACCTCAGCGGTGTTGCCGGCAAATACATCCCATTTAAAGGGATAGCCCTCATCGTTGATTAAAACCCCCAACAATACCTGGCGCCTTCCCCGACATTCGGCTTTGCCTTTACCAAAGGCCGACAACTCGCATCTGTAACCAACAAAATAGGAGGTTGTAAGATCATAATTGATGTATCGATATGAACCGGGGTTTTTCAAATACGTCTGATTGAAAAGATAGTCTTCAATGAAAAAATGATTTTGTTCAATCTTATCCAACTTATAGTATATCTTATCGTCATTTAATCCGCTTAAATCGATTTTCAGCACCTCTGCTACTTTTATCTTATATTTTTGAATAAATAGCACTAATCTGTAAACTATTATGAGACTACACTTTTTGATCAATACTCGCAAACAACCGAAATATAAGAATCTTAAGAAAAATGTTCCGGAATAGGGGGTTAAAGCCAAGAGCAAGAAAAACTTGAAGAAAGTTTACCAGGTCGTTAAAATAAGCGCCATAGGAATAAGAAGATTTGTGAAAATAAAAGCGGCAGCTAATCCTTATCTCCCCGAATTCGCAAAGTACTTCTGGGAGCGTAGAAACAAGAAGGATAGCAAACTACTGCCGGCCATGTCAGCTCGTGAATTAAGAGCAATGGCGGCATAAAAGGTAAACAGCCGGGCCGCCAACCAAGGGCTGCCTTTTGAGATGCTTGAGCCGTGTGACGGAAAACTGTCACGCACGGTTCTTAAAGGGGAATGGGGTTGCGAAGCCCCTGACCTACTTGATCATGCAAGGGATGATAAACAATGCATGTAATCTCAGCCTTCTTTGGAATTATCATCAGAATGTACTATGATGATCACAATCCACCGCACATACATGCGTAATATCAGGGGAACAAAGCTCTTTTAGATTTTCGGGGCAACATCCTGAAGGGTGATCTCCAATCTCGAACAGCCCTTACGACTTGTCAGGGATTGGATTGATCTCCGAAATGATGAGCTTATTGAAGATTAGGAATTGACCCGTAAGGGTGAAGAAATGAAAAAATCCCTCCATTGAAATAAGGTGAACCATGTGGAATCTTAACGAAGTGAAAAATATTAAATACCGAGGTAAATACGTATACAACATTAAATTTGATGATGGCATTGAGGGGGATCTCGACTTTTCAGATTATCTATCGAAGGATCCTGTTTTTGAGGCACTGAAGGACAAGAAGGTCTTTTCGAAAGCAATCGTGGAGGGTGGAACTATTGCCTGGCCAAACAGCGCTGACATCGCTCCAGAGACACTATATGAAAAACTAATCAATACCAACAAGTCGCTCCAACGGACGCGCAAAAGAGCCGCGCGCCGCCCAGTAGGAGGCGTTGTTCAAGCCCAAAGCATAAATAAGAAAAGGCTGGTGGAGAAAATTTCTGCGCCGCGCTATCATGCTGTGAGATGTTCGGTTAAGTTTTCATTCGGTCCGCATCGCCGGCTATCAAATTCGATCGACCCGCCTCCAGCCGACGGTAACTCATCTCGCCACCCGTTATATGTCTGTATGAGGTAAAAAAAGATGACGACAGAAGACCGTTTGGGTCCAATCGGCCAAAACCGCCCAGGGCGTGGGTTTGCCTGATGCGGAAAAGGCATTTGCCATAAATGTTTGGCAAATCACGTCCAATCAAACCTTTCCTGGTATCGCCCCTGACGTCGGTATCGTAGCCATCAAGGTATGAGATGCAAATGGAAGGAACAAGAGGTCAAAATTGAATCCCTTTAATTACGAAGTAAACCCCTGTAAAGATCATCAAAACTGCCCCGCTCTTGTACAACACTGTTTTTGATTTAATCCATCCCATGCCTGCAACTCTGCCCACCAACACGAGAGCGGGAGCCGTTCCAGCACCGAAAGCCATCATTAATCCAGCACCACTGAAAAGGCCTTCTATGACGTTTTCTGCCGCCATCCCTGATCTTGCTGCGGCAATCAATGCGGTATAAACCGGCCCGCATGGCAGCAGGCCAAGCAACAACCCCAGCGGCAAATAGGCCACTGTTGATCTTGTATGAGCAAGCTTTTGATACGCGGCTGAAATCAAGCCTCCCAAAGAATTCGAATCTCTAAAAATACGACCCGCAGGCACCCAGTCTGTCATGGCCAGTCCCATACATGTGATCAGAGCCCCGGCAGCGATCAGAACTATTTTTTGGATACCTAAAATGCTTGCCGTAACACCCGTAAAAGTGCCGCCAGCTCCCATGATGCCGCCAAGTACTGCATAGGTGAAAATCCTTCCGCTGTGATAAAGCAGATGCACAACCAGAATTCGTTTATGTTTCAGGTTTAATGATAAAGATACAGCAATGGGGCCGCACATACCGATGCAATGTCCAAATCCGATCGTAAAACCAGAGACGAATAAAAGAAAGTAAAGCCCCATGTAACCTATTTCACAGAAGTATCGCTGGACGAATAAAGAACGCGGAAGGTAAAGACAAGTCTGCCCAAACCGGGGGCGGTTAGCGTTGCACGCCAGATCTTGTTACCACTTGGGCATCGAACAATGATCCCCTTGCCCTTATAAACGCCCGAACCGACGGTCTTTAACAGCACCCGGTTTGCTCCCATATTCATCCCGGGCATCCCCAAGTCGATGTACGGGCTGGATTGAGGCATACCGTCTTTAAAACGAACCGTGAAAACAAGATCATGCATGGCCCTTACAGGCTTTGGTTGAATGTCAAAGGTCACGCTGACATTGCCAAGATCCTTTGTGCAGGACCGATTCTGGATATCACAATCAAGTTTTTCCGCCGCAATCCCCACAGAAATTGAAATGATAATCCAAACCATAAAGCCGAATAAACACCCCACCATAAGGTTAACAAGCTTCGATCTCACTGTTAACCGGCCTTGTGTCATACGAGTTTTCCCTCCCAATGCCTATGACTGAGATGGTAAAAGCAAAGGCGTTTCACTGTAAAACCTAAGCAAAAGAAACGCTTCAATTCTGGAATTTGCCCTATCCCTGTGATATGTTTTAAAGGTCACTTGTTTTTTCGGTTCTCTATATCATACAGATGTAATAACGGTAAACCCCGTTAGAGAACGATGTTCTCTAACGACTATAGATGGTGGCATTAAACCACCATCTATAAGGAATTATCTATACAACCAACAGGAGTCGGTGGCTTTCTCTAACGGGGTAAAACAGAATCAATGCCAATTAAATTGCCAAAATGGTCAACACGGGAAATGCGATATGCACACCTGGAAGAGCATATCAGCCGGCTTAGAACAACCTGTTTCGGTTTTCGAAAGATACCTGTAGAAGACAAAACCAGGCGGGTCCTGCAGCATTTCAACCGGGTAGCCCAAAAATACGACCTGATGAACACCATTCTCAGTTTTGGAATTCATCATCTTTGGAAACGACAGGCCGTCAGATTATTGGATCTCAAAGCCGGAAACCTAGTTATAGACGTCTGTGGCGGAACCGCAGATCTTTCGATACTGGCTGCAGACGCGGTTGGAGATACCGGCTGTATTATCGTATACGATATTAACCGCTCCATGATTCAAGCTGGTGTTCAAAAGCTGAAGGCGCTCACTGTCCGGCATCCAATACGATTCGTGCAGGCAGATGCTGAAAGGATATCTTTTCCTGATGAATTATTTGATGCTGCCATGGTGGGATTTGGTATTAGAAACGTTACCAGGATGGAAAAATGTTTTGAAGAGATGTACCGAGTGCTCAAGCCCGGAGGCAAATTGATGTGCCTGGAATTCTCCAAACCTGCCAATCCTTATTTTTGCCGACTGTACGACCTATATTCTTTCTATTGCATGCCACTGTTGGGAAGCATCATCGCAGGCTCAAGCGAGCCGTATGCCTGTTTATCTGAAACGATCCGCACCTTTTTGCTGCCTGAAGAACTGGTGGCTGTTTTAGAGCGAATTGGCTTTTCATCTGTGTCTTACCGTAAACTCACCTGGGGTATTGCTGCCGTTCATATCGGTATTAAACCCATCAATTTAAGGTTAAGAGTAGTTGCATAAATCACATAGTCAAATTGCCTGCATGCATATGATTTATCAGCACCTTACGGATGCTGCTTTTTAATCGTTTTCCAGCTACGGGGTTAATTTAAGTTCCCTGCCCTAACTTCCGATTCACTACTAAATTAGGTAGTATACATCTCGATTTTGCCAACTGCAAGCAGGATGAGAACCGAGAAGATTCGGCTCACATCTATAAGTATGAAGGAGCCGTACGGGAACTTTTCCTGGGTGAAAAATTTATCGCAAAAATAACCATTGAGAAATTAACCTAGTATGAATTCCAATGACCAAAAAGAATCATCCTCGATCCTTGTGGTGGATGATGACGCCGCAATGCGCTTATTGGCTCAACAGTCGCTGAAAAAGGCCGGATATCAAGTTATTCTGGCAGAAAACGGTGAACAGGCGCTCAACAAAATCGAAGAAGCGCTTCCGCATATCGTATTGCTGGACGTGGTCATGCCGAAGATGAACGGTTATGAAACATGCAAGAAACTTCGCAAAATGCCCAAGGGAAAAACCATACCCGTATTGATGGTGACCAGTTTGGATGATATTAAATCCATTCAGCGCGCCTATGATTCCGGGGCTACGGATTTCATTACAAAACCCATTAACTGGCTTATTCTGGAGCATCGAATTCGTTACCTGCTACGATCCGCGCAAGCAATGGAAGAGCTGCGAAAGAGCGAAGAAAAAAACCGGGCCCTTGTGGATGCACTACCCGATACAATATTTAGAATCCATAAAGATGGAACCGTTCTGGAGTATAAGACTTCGAATCCTTTTGATGAAATGATATCCATCATTGAAAAGACTTCTAAGAAAACGGTTTCGGAAATGTTCCCCGATGATTTTGCTCGGCAACTTTCACACTACATGAAACGATCCCTCGATTCGAATTCAGCTCAGGTTTTTGAATATCGACTCGAACTGCAAGGCCGGTCCTTGTATCTTGAGAATCGAGTCGTAGTCAGCGGTAAAGATGAAGTCCTGATGGTCGTACGGGACGATACACTTCGCAAATCAGCAGAAGAAGCCCTGCGAAAGGCCCATTTGGACCTTGAAAGGCGTGTTGCAAAACGAACCGAAGAATTGACAAAAGCGAACAGAAAACTACATGATGAAATTCATCAGCGACAGCGAGCAGAAGAGGATCTAAGAAAAGCATACAGGGATCTTAAAAACACACAATCGCAACTGGTACAGTCCGCAAAACTGGCTTCCATCGGGGAGTTGGCTTCAGGCATAGTCCATGAATTAAATCAACCATTAATGGTGATTCGCGGTTATGCACAAAACCTATTAAAAAACCCGGAATCTATCAGACAACACATCACGGCACTGGAGCAAATCGAGAAGAATACCGGTCGAATGACCAGTATTATCAACCATCTGAGGGCGTTTTCGCGCCAATCTCAATCCGATTTTGAATCGATACAAATAAACAAAATAATCGAAGATGCATTCTTGATAATTGGTGAACAGCTCCGTCTTCGAAACATTGAAATCGTAAAAAACCTATCCCCCGATCTGCCGCCGATCAACGGAGATGTAAATAAACTTGAACAGGTTTTTTTGAACTTGATCACAAACGCCCGGGATGCCATCGAAGAAAAAAGACGACAGGACAGCACTGAAGGAAATACCGGGCATACAGCCGGTAATTTGTGCTCAAGGACAGGAAAGCTGGAAATCACCACCCGCCGTTCAGAGGATCAGGGCCGCATGGTTGAGATTCTAGTTAAGGATACGGGTTGCGGAATTCCAGCAGAAAATATGGATAAAATCTTCGATCCCTTTTTCACAACCAAAGAAGTAGGCAAAGGAACCGGGCTTGGGTTATCCATCAGCTACGGGATCATAAAAGAACACAGGGCTGAAATCGATGTCGCAGAAACCGGCCCTCAAGGAACCACCTTTCGAATTCGGATTCCGCCAGCAGTCTGACGCATCGGGCCTTTTATAACCTGTATGAACCAGCCATGTTTATATTTCGCTACAAGGGGTTTTCCACCCTCGTGAAAAGATCAACAATGATTTTCATCACTCCTTTTCATAGGGAAAGGTCAGTGATGCACCGAACCAGCCGTTTACGGTCACCAGAGGGGCTAAAGATAGAACAAGCAGTAAATAAAGAACACTGCCGGCATCGATGTCATTAAGAACATTAGGATTGGTGATCCGCCAGATGAATACGATGATAGCAACGATAAGCAGTATGATGGCAACCCGTCTTTTAATGGTAACAGCACGTACAGGTCTTAACAGATAATTCATCCACCATGTGTAAAACCCGGTTCCGGTGGCCACCGCGATAAACAAAACCCCACCTCCCAGGCAGTTTAAAGCGGTAGTTTCAAAGGAACGGATACCGGTTATCAAATAAAGGAGGTTAAATACAGTGGTCGAGAACATTAACACGATGGGAAAGTGCACTGTCATGGGGTGCGGATGCCGGCGAAGCATGGGATAGCGTTTGATAAGCTTGGACAAAAACTGCGGTATCCTGGGCTCAACCATAGGGGTCTTTCTCAATGTGCCGATCTGGGGATATCGGCTTAAAACATCTGGCTCATGGGGGGCGGCTTGAAGGTACTTCGTAAGATCGTTGCCAGCTGCATGTCGTTTCATATGAACACCGAGTTTCCACAGCCTGCTTTCGCTTACATCATAGACCTTTCCTTGATAGGCGATATAGCATGGTTTCCCATCTTTGCCGTTATATTCCGCAAGCTCTTCTACACTGAACGTTTTCATGGATCAAATCCTCCTAAGTAATCACCAACACAAATATCACCACCCCAAGCAGTGCCAGCGGATAGTAACTTGCCCTGTTGAACAGTTCCATGGCATGCTTGCGATCGTTTGTTTTCAATACGCGGACGGCAGGCATCATGAGAAGTAAGATGCCGATTGCTGCCGCACTCATCATGAATGATAGCTTATAAGGAACCGGGGATAAGGAAAAAATCAGGATACCACATCCCACGGCCAGTACCAGTGAAAAAAAGATGATTTTTGCGGATTTGTCGGCTCCGAGCCGAACAGCAATGGTTTCGGTTCCAAGTTGCCGATCTTCCTCGATATCCGCCCAATCATGTGGAATGTTCTGTCCACCTACTTCCCAGAAAAAGAGCCATAAAAACAGAAGAGTAACGAATACAAAGGAAGGCTTTGGATCTACGGCAAACACGGCAGCGACAGCCCCGGAGGTCTTCACCGCACCGCTTACGAACGTACGAAGATAGCTAACCCTAAGCAGAAGGCAATAGACGGTCTCAAGCAGGCAACCACTTAAGAAGATCACCACACAGACCGGATTCAAAATATAAGCGCCAGCAAGCGCAAGTAACGCCCACGATACTGTCCAGTACAAACCTGCTTTAAAGCTCAACAATCCATGAGCTATGGGATGGCGAATGAGAACATCGTCCAAATAGCCAGCGGAGGCTCGCAGTTTTCCAAACCGAACCCTTTCTTTGTCAACGCGATAATCTACCAGATCGTTTAGAGCATATACAGCAGTATAACCGGCAAAAGCGGTTATCAGGCCTATCAGCACCACATTCCATGGAGGAAAGGCGCCCAGCCACAACAACGCACCAAGAGCCGCAGTGGCCATGTCCAACAAGCCATGCGGAGTCCGGGAAAGGCCAAGGAAGAGTTTTATCCGGGCGATACCCGAGGATCGATTGAGAGTGGAAGTGTCGTTCAACAAATAATCCTATTCACAAATCTCCGGTCTGTTCAAGCACCATTTTCAGACGTCCGCGGATTTCTCCAAGATTTCATTTAAAAGACGTTCGGGTAAGACCTTTTCATTAAGCGCCACTTCGCGAATGGTCTTTCCTGTTCTATAGGCTGTTTTTGCAATGGACGCAGCCCTGTCGTATCCAATATGCGGAACCAAAGCTGTAGCCAGTGCAAGACTTTTTTCGATATTTGCTGTACACCTCTTGCGGTTGGCGGAAATGCCGCGGATGCACTTTTCGGCAAAAACACCGGCGGCCGATGCAAGCAGCCCGATTGATTCCAGCAAATTATACGCAATCACCGGCAACATAACGTTTAACTCAAAATTACCGGACTGACAACCCAGCATAATAGTGGTGTCGTTTCCCATAATCTGAGCGGCCACCTGGATAACCGACTCTGGAATCACAGGATTTACCTTTCCAGGCATGATCGAGGAGCCTGGCTGCAACGAAGGAATCGTTATTTCCCCTATTCCACACCGTGGACCAGATGCAAGCCAACGAATATCATTTGAGATTTTTACAAGACTCACAGCCACCGTCTTCAGAGCTCCGCTGGTTTCCATGGCAGCATCCTGGGCAGCCTGGGCCTCAAAACGGTTTTCGGCCTCCTTAAATTTGACCTTTGTCGCCGCCGAGATCAACGTAATCACTCTGGGGGCAAACTGGGGGTGGGTATTCAATCCGGTTCCCACCGCCGTTCCCCCAAGTGTCAGTTCACACAATCTTTTTTCAGTTGATTCTATTCGTTCTTTGCCAAGCTCCACCTGCCTGGCATATCCGGAAAACTCCTGGCCTAGTCGCATGGGAACGGCATCCTGAAGATGGGTGCGCCCGATTTTCTTAACATCGTGAAATTCTACAGCCTTGTTTGAAAGCTCCCTGTGCAGCAGATTTAGAGCGGGAATCAAGCGTTGCCGGATGGAAAGTAATGTCGATATGTGAATGGCAGACGGTATCAGATCGTTGCTGGACTGGCCCTTGTTTACATGATCGTTGGGATGAACCGGCAAGTTCCCCCCCCTTTTCCCGGTAAGAATCTCATTTGCCCGGGCTGCGATCACTTCATTCATGTTCATATTGGTCGAGGTGCCAGATCCGGTCTGAAACACATCAACTACGAACTGATCATTGAACTTCCCGTCCATCACTTCTTGAGAAGCAGTTGCAATGGCATCGGATTTATCGGGATCGAGCAAGCCAAGCTCACTGTTTACAATAGCTGCGTATTTCTTGATAAGTGCAAGGGAATGGATGAAAGAAAAAGGCAGAACCAGACCGCTTATTGGAAAATTTTCAATCGCCCTCTGCGTCTGAGGTCCGTAATAAGCATCATGAGCCAGGCGCACCCACCCCATGGTGTCTTTTTCTTCCCGGTATTTCATACATGAAACTCTACTAGCCTAGCCGTTTCAAGCTCAAACCAAAGTTACGGCATCCTTTCGATATTAGCTCTCAGTTGTGAAATTTGAATTCCCAGCCCGACACACTGTTTTCCCTGCATACAAATATCAGCGTCCTCTGGTTCAAGGTAGGTTTTGAGCCGATGGTGATCCTTTCTTAAGTCAACCACATAAGCCCCTTTTTGCTCATCATAATCAACTGTTAGATCAATGCCGCATTCACCGATATCCGGGAATACGTGTCTGATTTTTTCACATAGTATTTCATTATTGTATATCATTTTAATTCTCCATCACATTAATTCTCCATCACACAGTCTGGGGGTCACAAATACTACCTAATGTCAACCCCCCTTGCAAGCCACATAAGCAATTTTCGGTGAAGGCAAAAAGTATCTTCATAAACCGAATAATAAAATCGACACTTTCAGGTGTACAAGAATACGTATCTCAACCAGACTCGCTTTTCTATTAACTTAAACATCAAAGGGGCCCATAGCAACATCTTGAACATTAATCACATTAGAATTGACACCCATAGCCGTTTCTTCTATGATTTCTAAACGATTCGAATCAAAGAAGGATTTGCGCCATGGATTTTACCGGATATCTCGACACCGACTATATCGATGCCCAGTACAGACTGTGGAAATCCGATCCGGGCAATGTTGCAAGGGATTGGCAATTTTTCTTTAAGGGCTTCGAACTGGGTAGCGAGCGGGCTGTGGAACCATCAGTCGTTTCCGTAAAGGAAGATCGGCTGCTGCGGCAATCTCGTGTATTGGCACTGGTGGATCGATACCGCGAGATCGGCCATCTTCTTTCATGCCTGGATCCACTTATGGAATGCCCCACGGATCACCCTCTGCTGAGCCTGGCTGAATTTCAATTAGCGGAAACAGATCTCAACAGCACCTTTTTTACCGATATAGAATCTGATTCACACCAGATGAAGCTCAGGGAAATCATACAGCTGTTAAAAGACACCTATTGTCGATCCATCGGTGTTGAGTTTATGCATATCCAGGATCCTGCAGAACGCAGATGGCTGCAGGATCGAATGGAATCGACCCGAAACCGCATAAATCTTAGCAGATCTTCCCGGCGCCGAATATTGGAGAAACTCTACCAGGCCGCGCTATTTGAGCAGTTTCTTCATAAAAAATACGTTGGACAGACACGATTCTCACTTGAAGGAGCCGATGTCATTATCCCAATGATGGACGTTCTTTTCCAAACAGCCGCAGCAAACGGCTGTAAGGAAATCATACTGGGAATGGCACATAGAGGACGGCTCAACATTCAGGCGCACCTGTTGGAGAAACCGTACGAAGAAATATTCAGCGAATTTGAAAGCTGTTATGATCCAGAGCAACTTATCGGTGCAGGAGACGTAAAATATCATAAAGGATATCTGGCGGACCTGCAAACCGCAGATGCTCACATCCTGCGCGTTGCTCTTGTCAGCAACCCAAGCCACCTGGAGTCTGTTGATCCCGTTGTTGAAGGTTTCACCCGTGCCAGGCAGGAGTTATCGGCAAACGGAGATCTGCGGAAGGTGGTACCGCTTTTGATCCATGGGGATGCGGCATTTGCCGGGCAAGGCATCGTTGCCGAGACATTGAACCTCTCCCAGTTAAGAGGTTACGCAACCGGAGGCACCATTCACATTGTCATCAACAATCAGATCGGATATACAACGATTCCGCAAGATGCCCGCTCAAGCCGGTACGCCACAGACATCGCCAAAATGCTTCTGGTTCCTATCTTTCACGTCCACGGCGAAGACCCTGAGGCAGTTGTTCATATAGCCAGGCTTGCATGTACCTACCGAATGACATTCCAAAAGGACGTGGTGATCGATGTCATCTGCTATCGGCGCTATGGACACAACGAGGGAGATGAACCCTATTTCACCCAGCCCCTTATTTATGAGCGAATCAGAAATAGAATACCCCTTAACCGCATTTACACTCAAAAGCTTCTCGAACAGGCCATAGTTAGTAAAACGGAATTGAAAGATCTTGAGGCTCAAATCAACCAGCGCCTTGAAAGCGCATATCAGGCGATTCACGGAACCCAGTGCCCTTTTCCTGAAATTCGTCTCTACGAGGACTGGAAAGATTTTGACAGAAAATATTCCCACGACCCTGTAAAGACAGCAATGGAAAAGGAAAAACTGTTATTATATGCAAGAGAATTGAACACTGTACCGCAAAACTTCTCTCTGCACCCCACATTGAAACGGATTCTGAGCAAGCGCCGAGACAGCGTGGAAAAGGCAGAGGGCATTGATTGGGCTACTGCAGAGACCCTGGCCTTTGCATCAATTCTTGACGAGGGGGTGCCCATTCGCTTAAGCGGCCAGGATGTTAGCCGCGGCACTTTCAGCCAGAGGCACAGCGTGCTGGTGGATTCAAAAACCGGAGAGCACCTGGTTCCACTGAATAACTTGAACGAATCCCAGGCACATTTTTCGGTTTACGACAGTATGCTGTCTGAGGCCGCTGTTGTCGGCTTTGAATACGGCTATGCGCTGGCACACCCAAAAGCCCTTGTTATGTGGGAGGCCCAGTTTGGAGATTTTGTCAATAATGCCCAGGCAGTCATCGACCTTTACATCGCCAGCGGAGAATCCAAGTGGCAGTATCCAAACGGGATTGTGCTTCTGCTTCCCCATGGTTACGAAGGCCTGGGGCCGGAACACTCAAGCGCCCGTCTGGAGCGGTTTTTACAACTGTGTGCCGAAGACAACATTCAGGTTTGTAACCCGACCACACCGGCGCAGTATTTTCACCTGATAAGGCGACAGGTGAAGCGAAAGTTCCGTAAGCCTCTGATCGTCATGACCCCTAAAAGCCTGTTGCGTCACCCGCTGGCGGTATCCAGACTACAAGAGTTAACTTCCGGTGGATTCAAGGAAATCCTGGATGATCCGGTACCTCTGAAATCTCCAGGTCGGGTTCTGCTGTGCAGCGGTAAGATCTATTATGAGCTATATCAAAAGAGGGAGGAGCTTAACACATTTGACACTGCCATCCTACGAATTGAACAATTCTATCCTTTTCCCGGGAAGCAACTTAAAGGAGCCATAAGAAAATATTCGAAGATTCGCCAGTGGTATTGGGTTCAGGAAGAGCCGGAAAACATGGGTGGTTGGTGGTTTATCCGTCCGGTTTTAGAATCGATTATCGGCAAATCGGTGTCTTACATCAGCCGAAAGCCCTCCCCGAGCCCCGCTACCGGCTTTCCCCGCATATTTAAGATGGAACAAACAGCCATTGTAACACAGGCCTTTGAAACAGTTGCTGAAAAAAGCCTTTGATATAAAAAATAACACTCAAATTTCGCACCCTTAAATGCGTTGTAAAGCATTATAATGACGGAGTCGAATGAAATTTTAGGAAGGCAAAATAATTACACCGAAGCTCTTAGGCTGCACCCAGTCGGAAACATCGAACAAAGGCACAAGGGAAAGGTTGCTAAGTAGTGGAAGATCTTGATATCTCTGGTTTCAGCGCTTTGTTGACCTCCATTGTGCCGTCATCGAAGGATGATAAAGTGTATTTTGCCTTCCAAAAAATTTATTCGACTTAAGATCTATTTACAATTTTACGGTAAAACAGGGTGCGAAACTTGAGATAACAGCCTAAGAGGCCTTTTTATTCTTCAAGCAAAAGGGAGAGATTATGGCAGTTGAGATCAGGGTGCCAAGTGTTGGTGAATCCGTAAAGCAAACTCTGCTTGCCCAGTGGTATAAACAAGATGGAGATGTTGTTCAAAAAGACGAGCCGCTTTTTTTGATCGAAACCGATAAAGTTACACTGGAAGTTTTAGCCGAAGCCGAGGGTATATTGAAAATCATGGTTTCCGAAGGTGAAACAATCGCCGTTGGGGCGGTGGTGGGAATAATCGACACCGGGGCCAAGTTGCCGGCAGAACGGGTTTCTGCTGCCGAAAAGGAAGCGGTTCAAATACCGTCCCGTAAACCTCCTGAAGAACCAACGCCAGGACCTGCACCCGGTCCTATTCCGGCTGAGGGTCTTGAAATAAGCAGCCAGCCCCCTCTGTCTCCGGCTGTGCGCCGTCTTGTAGCCGAAAAAAACATCGATATCAGTCGAATCATCGGCACGGGTCCCGGGGGCAGGATCACAAAAGGAGATGTTTTGCTTTACCTTGAGGGTGCCGAAATTTCCCAGCTTGAGCAGACCAGGGACATCAAAACTAAACCGGCGGCGCAAGAAGCAATATCGATACCCGAACCGGTAGAACGTAAACCTATGAGTCCCATCCGTCAGCGGATTGCTTCCCGGCTGCTGGAATCGATACAAAAAACCGCGATGCTTACAACCTTCAACGAAATAGACATGAGCAATGTTCAGAAGTTTAGAGCTGATTTCAAGCACACCTTCCAGCAGCGTTACGGCACCTCCCTGGGGCTTATGTCTTTTTTCATTAAAGCCGCTGTTGCGGCTCTAAAAGAATTTCCTGAAATTAATGCGTTCATCGAAGGCCAGGATATCGTCTACCACCATTACTATCATATCGGTGTTGCTGTCGGCACCGAACGCGGGTTGGTGGTCCCGGTCATCCGGCATGCGGACCGGCTCAGTTTTGCAGAGCTGGAGGCTACCATCATCGAATATGTGAACAAAATCAAAGAAAACCGTCTTGAACTGGCGGATCTGGAGGGAGGTACCTTTACCATTACCAATGGCGGCGTGTTCGGATCGCTTCTTAGCACCCCCATTTTAAATATGCCACAAAGCGGAATTCTGGGTATGCATAAAATAGAAGATCGTCCCATCGCCATTGACGGCCGGGTGGTCATCAGGCCCATGATGTATGTGGCGCTCAGTTACGATCACCGTATTGTGGACGGCAGAGAAGCGGTCACCTTCCTTAAAAGGATAAAGGAATGTATCGAATCACCTGAACGTATGCTGGTGGAGATTTAGATATGGAAAAAAAAGAAGCTTACGATCTTATCGTTGTAGGAGCCGGCCCTGGTGGATATGTGGCTGCGGTCCGGGCATCCCAGCTTGGCTTGAAGGTCGCTTGCATCGAAAAAGAAGATCGGCTCGGCGGTGTGTGTCTTAACGTGGGGTGCATTCCCAGCAAAGCTCTGCTTGATTCCAGCGAATATTTTCATCTCGCTCAGAAACATTTTGATGAACACGGAATCCGAACAGGAAAGATCCAACTGGATCTGGAGAGGATGATGTCCAGAAAGGAAAAGGTCGTTGAGGCGCTTACTGAAAATGTAAGAAAGCTTCTTGAAGGACACCGGATAGACGTGATTCATGGCAGGGCCCGTTTGACAGGCAGAGATGTGGTGGAGATTACGCCCCCGATAGGCAAGGAAAGAAAGAAATTTACCTTAAAGGCAGCAGCGATACTGCTTGCTACCGGAAGCGGCCCCGTATCGGTGCCGGACCTTCAATTCGATGGCAAGACCATCGTAAGTTCCACAGAAGCCCTTAATTTTAAGTCTGTCCCCAAACATCTCGGTATCGTGGGCGGTGGCTATGTCGGCCTTGAAATCGGTTCTGTGTGGCGTCGGCTTGGAACAAAAGTAACCGTAATTGAAAAACTTCCCAACATCGCCTCAACCATGGACGGGCAGATATCGCGTGCTCTGAAGAGGTTGCTGACCAATCAGGGAATAGAGTTTCGCCTGAAAACAAAGGTTTTAAGCGCCAAGATCACCAAAGCGGGTGTGCGCGTATATCTTGAAGCCGATTCCAAGAAACAAACACTGCAGTGCGACCGTCTGCTGGTGGCTGTGGGTCGCAGGCCGCTTATAGATGATCTCGGGGTTAAATCGCTTGGCATTAAAACAAATACCGAAACAGGAAGGATTCAGGTAGACGAGTCCTATCGCACCAGCATTCCCACGATTTATGCTGTGGGAGATATCATTGATGGCCCGATGCTTGCCCACAAGGCCTCAGCCGAAGGTATCGCAGCCGCTGAGTGTATTGCGGGAAAGCCCGGGGAGGTCAACTATGATGCAATTCCATCTGTTATCTATACGTGGCCAGAGGTTGCCAGTGTCGGATTAACCGAAGAGCAGGTCAAAGAACGCCAGATTCCTTATTGTGTGGGCACCTATCCTTTTTCAGGGGCCGGGCGTGCGCGTTGTATGGGAGAAACCGAAGGGTTTGTAAAACTAATTTCCCATGGCAAAACGGATCGGATATTGGGTGTTCACATCATCGGCCCTCGAGCAGCGGATATGATCGCGGAATGTGTGCTGGCGATTGAATTCGGTGCCGGCTCAGAGGATGTGGCTCGAACTATCCATGGTCACCCGACTTTTGCCGAAGCGTTGCAAGAAGCTGCCATGGTGGCAAGCAAATGTGCGATCTACGCATCCTGACTGCTGTTACAAATGGGACACCGGCTGGAAAATACGTATCGATTTAGTTGTTTGGAAAAATATCCCACCACATGTGAGATTCCCTGTTTAACCCTAGACTTAGTGGAGGTTAGCAAATGATCAAAATCAATGAAAATTATCTCAAACTTCAGGCCTCGTATCTGTTTTCGGACATTGCAAAAAGGGTGGCTGACTTTCAGGCTGCCAATCCGCAGATGGAAGTCATTAAGCTGGGTATCGGTGATGTGACACGCTGCCTGCCCAAAGCCTGCATAGATGCATTTCATAAAGCCGTGGATGAGATGGCCGATGATCGAACGTTTCGCGGATACGGCCCCGAACAGGGCTATCCCTTTTTGAGGGAAAAAATCGCTGCCAACGACTTCCAGGACAGAGGAGCAGACATTTCAGCGGATGAGATTTTCATAAGCGACGGTGCCAAATGTGATTCCGGTAATATCCAGGAAATTTTTTCCTCTAACATAAGGATCGCCCTTCCCGACCCTGTCTATCCTGTTTATTTGGATACCAACGTCATGGCGGGCAGAACCGGGGGGTTTAAGGATGGAAGATACGAAGGTGTTTACTATCTTGACAGCACACGGGATAACGGGTTTATCCCTCAGCTGCCGAAAGAGCCGGTGGATTTAATCTATCTGTGTTTTCCGAACAATCCAACGGGTGCTGCGATATCAAAAGATAAGCTTCAACAATGGGTTGATTATGCTCGGGAAAACAAGGCCCTGATCCTTTACGACGCTGCATATGAAGCATTTATCCGCGATGATAGCCTGCCCCGATCCATATATGAAATCAATGGAGCAAAGGAGGTTGCCATCGAAATAAGAAGCTTCTCCAAAAGCGCAGGATTTACGGGGATTCGATGTGGTTACGTGGTAATACCAAAAACCTGCATCGCCTATGATGACAAGGGTTCGAAACATGGGCTGCATTCCCTGTGGAACAGGCGGCATACGACTAAATTCAATGGCGTATCTTACCCGGTGCAAAGAGCAGCGGAGGCGGTTTACAGCCAAGAGGGCAAGCAGCAGTGCAAAGAGCGAATCGACCATTACTTGAGAAATGCACGGCTTATCCGAAACGAAATGACCGCCCTTGGATATGAATGCACTGGAGGCGATAATTCTCCCTACATTTGGGTGGACGGGAAAACTGATTCCTGGAGCTTTTTCGATGAGATGCTGGAAAAGGCCGGTGTTGTGTGCACACCCGGCGCGGGTTTCGGCAAATGCGGTCAGGGATATATCCGGATCAGTGCGTTCAACAGCTTTGAAAATGTTAAGAAAGCCATGTCACGGATTCGGGAAGCGTTAGGGTGAACTGTTGCAAGCTGAATCAATGCGTTTGAGCGGATATCGAAATACTTGTAATCAGCCGTTTTCTTCTTTTTTACCCGAAAGTTTTTTATGTTGACATTGCAGGCGCAGCGGGCTTATTAACCGTTTTGTCAGATCAAAAACTTAACAATTGAGCCTGGTTTTGTTTTTTCTTGCCTTTCTTTTTTTCTTTAAAACAAGGGAAAGTGAATGAAAAAGTATCTCATCAGCTCCATGCTGGTCATTGCGGGCATTATGATCGCATTTCCTCTTTTCAGTATCACTTACTATACCATGGTGCGCACCTCGACGCCTCAGTTCTGTGCCTCGTGCCATGAGATTCGGTTCGCATACGAGACCTGGAAAACCTCCACTCACGTAAACAATGCGCATGGATTTGTGGCCGATTGCATGGATTGTCATCTCCCGGCACCCCATGATATGCTGAATTTTTTCTATGCAAAAACCTTTCATGGAATCAAAGATATCATCGTCCATTTTACCAAGGATGAATACGATCACCAGTTGCAGCGGGAAAAGGCGTATGCTTCTTTTAAAAACGAACAATGCCAGAAGTGCCATCGAAATATCCTGTATATACCCGATAAACGTGGTGCCATGTTGGCACACCGAGATGTTCTTTATGCAAGAGCCGGATATGAGAAGAAATGCGTAGACTGCCATAGAAACCTGGTGCACAATAAACGAGAGTATTATCGTTACAAGCAATATCAAACACCGTACAAAGGATTCGGTGCTTAAAAACGTCGATTTCTATTTCACGGCCAAGCGTTACAATGAAAGAAACCCATGGCTCATTATTTAATTTTATAAAAAGGGGGGGGTGACATGAAACGGCGCACACAGACTTGTATCATTCCAATGCTCTTTATATTCCTTTTTATCATCACCACCCATGGGGCAGATGCCCAGTCCGCTCCAAACATTCCCACACAGAAGGAATTCAGGATAGAGCGCAGCATGCCCAAAGAGGCGGTGGCCTGTATTGAATGTCACAGGCGGGTTAATCCCGGATTGTTTGCAGACTGGGCCAAAAGCAGGCATGCCAATGCAAATATTACCTGCTACGACTGCCACCTTGCAGAAGAGTTCGAAAAGGGTGTGAGCAAAACTCATTTTAAGCAATATGAACGATCGGATTTGAAATACGGCACCAGGGAATACATGGTTCCTGTTGCCGCAGCGGTAACTCCCAAGGATTGCTCCCGCTGCCATCCGGATGAGGCCAAACAATATGCTCGAAGCAAACACGCAAATACCTTAGAGATTATCTGGAAAATTGATCCGTGGCTTAACAAGGGAATGAACAGCGATTTTGAGCGGGCCTCAGGCTGTTTTCATTGCCATGGCACCGTGCTGAGAATGAAAGATGATACTCTGGATCCGGAGATATGGCCCAACGTCGGCGTGGGGCGTATTAATTTTGACGGAAGCAAGGGAAGCTGTACCGCCTGTCACACCAGACACCGCTTCTCCGTGATGGAAGCCAGAAAGCCGGAAGCCTGCGCACAGTGCCACCTGGGACCGGACCATCCCCAGATTGAAATCTACATGGAATCCAAACATGGCGATATTTACACGGCTCACGGCGATGAATACAACTGGGATTCGGCGCCCGGGACATGGACTCCCGGCGTGGATTTCAGGGCACCCACCTGCGCTGCCTGCCATATGTCAGGGGCCGGAACTGTTTTTACCACCCACGATGTAACCGAGAGGCTTGCATGGGAAAGCCAGGCCCCCCTTACCATTCGCCCCGAGGATTTCAAACCATTTCCGGCCAAGACCAACTGGAAGGCAGAGCGGGAAAAGATGAAAGAAATCTGCTTGCAGTGCCACAGCAACACATGGACCAATGCGCACTTTATCAAGATGGATAAAGTGATGATGGAATACAACGAGGTCTATTTCAAGCCGGCCAAAAAAATGCTGGACACTCTGTATGAAAAGGGTCTGCTTGATAAGACCAAATTTTTCGATGAAGAGCTTGAAGTGCAATATTACGAGCTGTGGCATCATGAAGGGCGAAGAGCCCGTTTTGGCGCTGCCATGATGGCCCCGGATTATGCCTGGTGGCACGGGTTTTATGAGTGCAAAAAACGCTATGTCAGCTTCATGAAAAAAGCCAACGAGTTGATAAAGCATAACAAAAAAGCCTATGTGGCAAAAGATTGGCCCAATGCCACGGGAAACACCACAAGGCCAAAAGAGGTATTTTCAAAATAACTGATTAGCGCTGTCTATTCTTTGCCTTTTCTGATAAGAAAGATGCCGTAGGTTGCAAACAGATTGGGAAGCACACGCACGATATTTCCCCTTCTGTCCTGCGAGCTGGTGTTGATGGCTATTTCCTTTTGAATGGTAAAGCCCACTTGTCGGATGAATTTCCTGAAGTCCTTCAGCGTAATTACGCGAATATTCGGAGTATCGTACCACTCATACGGCAGCTGTCGTGTGATGGGAGCATATCCGGTCAGCAAAAGCTGCATTCGAACCCGCCAGTGGCTGAAATTGGGGAAGCTCACGATGGCCTTTCTTCCGATACGCAAAAGCGAGGGGATTAACAACGCCGGTGCGTACACCTGCTGCAGGGTCTGGCTCAAAACGACATAATCAAAGGTATTGTCCGGGTAATCGACCACTTCCTCATTGATGTCCCCATGCAAAACCGTCAGGCCTTTTTCGATGCACCTGGCGACCTTTTTTTCATTATGATCAATGCCGGTACCGATAACCTGCTTGCTTTTCTTTAAATAATTCAGCAGCTCCCCTTCACCGCACCCCAGATCAAGCACCTTGCTTCCCGGCTCAATCCAGGATGCAATCAATTGCAGATCGAACCTCATGTGGTTATTATCTAACTTCTCTGTAGACACGATCCAAGAAACCCCTGACTAACGCGGTTAGATGGGCATTTGGCAGCAGAAATGCATCGTGGCCCCATTCGGCCTCGATTTCACAAAAACTGACGTCAAGCCCGTTTTTTTTCATGGCTTTCACCATGTCTTTCGATTGATACGTTGGATAAAGCCAGTCTGAGGTGTAAGATACAGCCAGAAATTTTGCTTTAGCCTTGGAAAAGGCCTTCACCGTGGAGCCCGCCCCATGTTGTTTGCCGAGATCATAATAGTCTCCCGCCTTTGTAATGTATAAGAAAGAATTCGCATCAAATCTGTCGACAAACTTTCTTCCCTGGTATCGAAGGTAGCTTTCAACCTGGAAATCGGCGTCGAAATTAAAGGAGAAATCGCTTTTATCCTGAAGTCGCCGGCCGAATTTCAGTCGCATGGATTCATCGGACAGATAGGTGATATGGCCGATCATCCGCGCGACTGCAAGCCCCAAATTCGGTTTTGTTCCATTATAATAGTCACCGTTGTTCCAGTTGGGATCGGCCATGATAGCCTGTCTTGCCACTTCGTTAAAGGCAATGGCCAGTGCTGAGTGTTTGGTCGTAGTGGCAAGAGGTATGGCTGCTTCAACCATGTCGGGATATCTTACACACCACTCCAGCACCTGCATCCCGCCGATGGAACCACCGATGACGGCAAGCAGTTTTTCGATTCCCATCGAGTCCAGCAGCGCTTTCTGTGCGTTTACCATATCGCCGATGGTCACCACCGGAAACTCAAGACCAAATGGCCTGCCGGTTTTGGGGTTTATGGACGCCGGGCCGGTAGAGCCCATCCAACTTCCCAGAATATTAGAACAAATAACAAAGTATCTGTTGGTATCAATTCCTTTACCGGGACCGACCATGATATCCCACCAGCCCGGTTTCGGATCATCGGGATGATAGTAACCGGCAGCATGAGAATCCCCTGAAAGAGCATGCTCAATGAGCACCGCGTTTCGTTTCTTTAAGTCCAACGCGCCGTATGTTTCATAAGCGATCGTTATGGGGCCGAACTTGACACCGCTTTCAAGCAATATCTCGTTGGGCGGGTGGGCGAAGGTGTGATATTTTTTTTTCACCAAACCCACAGAGACCCCATTGACATCATGTTCGATATATTCACTCATGAAATCTTCTAACCACCTAGCCGATCCAGTGCCTGTCCCAGATCTTCACAGATATCTTCCACCGCTTCAATCCCCACAGAAAGCCGTATCATATCCGGTGTTATGGAAAGCCGCCGCCGGGTTTCGTCATCAAAGGAAACATACTGGCTGGAGTATGGATGAATCGCAAGAGTCTTGCAGTCCCCGAGGTTGGCCAGGTGATAAATCAACCGCAGACTGTCGATAAACCGGAAACATGCATCCTGGTCTTTAAGGCCAAAGGTGAGCATGCCACCAAAACCTTTTCCTTCAAAAAGCCTTTCAGCGATACCGTTTGAGGGATGATCCGGCAAACCCGGGTAATTCACCCATTTCACTTCGGAACGTTGCTGTAAGTACCGAGCGACCGCAAGTGTGTTTTTCATGTGTCGTTCCATCCGCAATGCCAGTGTATCTAACCCGATCATCGTAAGAAATGAATGAAGCGGTGCTTGAGTGGTTCCAAAATTAATGTGATGCTCCCTCCAAACCTTATCGAGATAAGCCAGCGGCCCTTTCCTGTCTATGAACGGCTTGAAATCAGGAAATCGTTCTTCAGGCCAGGAAAATTTTCCTCCATCGATCACCACTCCCCCCATGGCACCGCCATGTCCACCCAAGTACTTAGTTGTGGAATGCACCACAATATCCGCGCCCAGTTCTATGGGTCTACAAAGATATGGGCTTGCCAGTGTATTATCCACCACAAGTGGGATTCCATATCGATGGGCCACTTCGGCGGCGCGTGTTAAATCTGGAATATCCATCTTCGGATTTCCGATGGTTTCCAAATACAGCATGCGGGTTTTTTCATTGATGGCTTTTTCAATGGCTTCAATATCTGTTGATTCAACCTGATGAACGGTAATTCCGTATTTCTTAAATACATTTGAAAAAAGCAGATAGGTTGACATGAAGAGGGAATTTCCCGATACAGCTTCATCACCGGCACGAAGCAATGCCATACAGGCGTTGTTGATGGCGGCCATGCCGGATCCGGTTACCACCGCTGCCCTGCCGCCTTCAAGATCTGCCAGTTTCTCTTCCAGCGTTCGATTGGTAGGATTGGTTAGTCTCATGTAAATATGGTCCGAAGTTTTTCCTGCAAAGGTCTGGCTTAAGTTTTCCGCCGTTTGATGCAGGTGAGATGCCGTCTGATAAATGGGGGCCAGAGTGGCTCCCTGCCAGTCTGAAGGCGCCTGAGCGGCATGAATGACTCTGGTATCAAATCTATACTGCCTGTTTTGATTCATTTGAATTCCTCCTGGTTTAGATCAGGGCATAAAAATTTTCACAAAAATCAATTTTGGGGTTCAAAAAAATTATGAGCAGATATGAGATGTCAACACCTTGCAGGATCGACAACTCTTCATTTTCTCGCGCCAATTTTTGTGAACGCGTCCTTCGCAAATAGTACCATTGATAAACCAGCAAAGGTCACCGGCATTGAATTCCCAGGCAGGACAATGGGAACGCCGCTCCGAAGTACAACCCATTATTTTCCAGCATGGTTGTTGCCCTCCGGTCTTTCGCCTCAGACGCGTGACAAGAAAATACATTTGCCGCTCAACATGGTGTGGAATGGTGCGCCATCCCTGCTCGTAGCTGTGAACGGCCTTGATAGAGGTTCCCAGCAGTTGTGCCATTTCTTTCTGAGTTTTATTGAGCTGCTTCCTTAATCTTGAAAATTCCTTGGTATCCAATATTCCTATGTTCCTTCCTTTGTTTTTTGGGGTTATTATGAAAACATCCCTTACCTGGGATCCCCTTACTGTTTGTCTAGGAAGTATGAGCCAGATCAACCTTTAATGTTTGCCACATCGTGGCATGTATGTCAAGCCAAATTTTGCTTGCTCTCTAATAGGTCCTTTGCTGCTTATTTTACAATCTTCAAGGCGTATCAGTCAAACGGAGATCTTCTCTTCATCTCTCATATTGATGGTGCTAAACTATTACTATACAGCTTTTTAAGAGAAATGGCTTGACCACCTTGCATTTAGGCCTTATGTTCGTGAAAACAATAATGCAGAATCTTAAGCTTGATTTTGAAAACCCTTCAGCTCCGCTTTAAGCAGGATCTTCGCCCTTGTTGTGTCGTAGCCGATGGCGAAGCCCAATTGCTCCGACAAGTTTAAGGGGAACGCGCTCGCCCTGTTGAATCCCCAAAGGGGTGTGCAACGCACAGTTCAAGAGGGATCGCTGTTTCGATTCAAGCAGTTTAAAATAGGCTTCTCGGATGTACGTGCATCTTTTCTACCGGGATCTTCACGTAAATGGAAATGAGATATCACCGGGGAAAATAACGGCATACCGGGAAGCCTTTTCGTTTAAAAGACTTCAAAGGGAGGAAACACCCATGGGTGATGAAAGAAGTTTAGCGGATTTGATCGAAATCGCAATCAACAGAGAGGAAGCGGCGTATAATTTTTACATGGATATTCATGGAAAAGTTAACGATAAAGGGGTTCGGGATACGCTTGAATGGATTGCCAATGAGGAAAAAAAGCATAAAGAATTCCTTGTTAACTTCCGCAATGAAAACTATGACACGGATAGCTTCAGGAAACGAGAGGCAAGGTACTATAAAATTGCCGAACATCAGAAGGAACCGGAATTGCAAAAAGGGGAGATGGCAAATGAGGAAGTGTTCCTAATTGCTGCCCACCGAGAGCTGAGGTCCTATGAATTTTATTCTGAACTTACCGATTTGCAGCCGGATGGACAAATAAAGGAAATCCTTCAAAAAATGGCACAAGAAGAGTTAAAGCACAAAGAGAAAATGGAATACTTATACACCAATACCGCCTATCCACAGACATCCGGTGGGTGACATCAATGTTTCACAAGTAAGAATCCGGAACCAAAGAATCCGGATTCTTACATAAGAGTAATGTGTATCGCTGTTCGCTTTTGAGTATGTTACCATCAAATTGTAAAATGCTAGGACATCTGCCAAGACGTCTAATCGATGGACACTTCAACCGCATCTTCCATTGGATCCTTAAAAGGAACCTCTATCTTCAAAAGTCCGTCCGCATAAGTCGACTTGGCCTCTTTTGCCTTGACAGGACAGCAAAAGGCCGATGTGGTTACATAATCAAAATCTCCTCTTGGAGCAATTAAATTAAAACTATCATCGTGCATTCTCAGTTTAATTTCCTCTTTTTTGACTCCCGGAATGCCGATTTCGATAGTCAACGTTAAATGCTCTTCATCAACGTATGAACACACATTCGGAGCAACTTTAAGTTTTTCTTCAGCCATATGTCTCACCTCCCATTTCAGGATTTTAATCCAGTATCAAAGCCATATCGTTTAACGCAACTGCCAAATACTCTCTGATATAGCGTACCATAATACCAAAACAAAAAATTACAAGCCTCAAGAAAAAACATATGTGCTTGAGCCCAACTTGGAAAGCGGAGTAGAATGCACTCACTGTTTCGGTTCAAAGAACCAACAGCTATGGAAATTCTTTTCTGGATGATTAAAATTTGCTAATAAATCACTCAAGTTTCGCACCCTATTTTAACGTAAAATTGCAAATAGATCTTAAGTCGCCATCATTATAAGGCTTTACAACGCATTTAAGGGTGCGAAACTTGAGTGATTGTTTTTGAACAGATCCTTTTTCTGATACCTGGAGTTCGCTTATGATCTATGCAGAAAACCTCACAAAGAGCTTTGCCGGACATACCCTTTTTGAAAACGTAAGCTTCAAGCTCAATCCACGTGAACGCTTGGGGCTTGTAGGTAGAAATGGGCACGGGAAAACTACTCTTTTTCGAATAATCGTCGGTGAGGAAGATCCCGATTCGGGTTGCATTCATATCCCGAAAAATTATCGCATTGGATATGTCCGGCAGGATCTTAATTTTACGGAAGAAACCATTCTGAAGGAAGGGATGAAAGGGCTTTCAGAACACAATCGAGAACAATACTGGAAGGTGGAACAAATACTGGCCGGTCTTGGCTTTTCAAACAAAGATATGAATCGGCCCCCGCAACATTTCTCGGGTGGATTTCAGGTACGATTGAACCTTGCAAAGGTGCTCGTCTCGGACCCTGATCTACTCCTGCTGGATGAGCCAACCAACTACTTAGATATTACCTCCATTCGATGGGTCAAACGGTATCTTCAGACGTGGCCCCGCGAACTGATGTTGATCACACACGACAGAAGCCTCATGGATGCGGTGGTAACCCATACAATGGGGATTCACAGGAAAAAATTGCGAAAAGTGGCAGGTACCACTGAAAAATACTACCATCAAATCGCACAGGAAGAGGAGATTTACGAAAAAACCAGGCTCAAAGACGAGCGCCGCAGAAAGGAAGTGGAACAGTTTGTAAACCGGTTCAGGGCCAAGGCGCGGCTTGCCAACCTCGTGCAGTCGAGGATAAAGATGATTGAAAAAACGGCGAAAGTCAAAAAGCTGGAAAGAATAAGAAAACTTGACTTCTCTTTTATCTGTGCGCCGTTTTCCGGCAAGTATATGCTGGAAGTCAGTGAGCTTTCTTTTTTCTACCATCCTGAAAAACAACTGATCAGCCGGTTAAGCATTTCTGTTAAAACAGGAGAACGCATTGGAGTTATTGGAAAAAACGGTAAAGGAAAAACCACACTGTTGCGACTTATTGCCGGACACATTGCTCCACAAGAGGGGACCATCACTTTTAGATCCGGCGTTATACCGGGATTCTTTGAACAAACCAACATCCAGAGTCTTGTCAATTCCAGAACCGTGGAAGAAGAGATCCAATTCTCAAACCCGAGTTTAAACCGGCAGACCGTAAGAAGCATTTGCGGCTCAATGATGTTTTCGGGAGATGAAGCCTTGAAAAAAATCGGAGTGCTTTCAGGGGGTGAAAAAAGCCGTGTATTGCTGGGTAAACTTCTGGTGACCCCGATCAATCTGTTGCTTTTAGATGAACCCACCCATCACCTTGACATGGATTGCTGTGATGCCCTGTTAAGCGCTGTCGATAACTTTCCAGGTGCTGTTGTTATTGTCACACATAACGAAATGTTTCTTCACGCACTGGCAGAAAGACTGATCGTTTTTGAATCCGACACTCCCTATGTATTCGATGGAAGCTATCAACGGTTTCTTGAAAAGGGCGGATGGCAGATAGAAAGACAGGTCCGGGGGCCCAATGGGAAAGCCTCTGCTGAAGTTCAACACCGAAGCAGGTTGACGAAAAAAGAATTAAGAAAAAGGCGATCTGAAATAATCAGTCATCGGGCAAAAGTGTTGCAACCAATTGAAAGACGTATTGAACAGATAGAAAACGATATCGAAATGCAGGAAAAGTCCTTACACGAACTGAACAAAGCCATGCAACTGGCGGCTCAATCCCAGGACGGTAAACGGATACCCGAGATATCTCAGTCCATCCATCATTGCCAGTCTGCCATAGATCGGTATTTCCAAGAACTGGAAACATTAACCGAGGATTTAGAAAAACAGCAGCGATTGTTTGAAAAAAAGCTTCTTGAAATTAACCGCATGGAGGATGCTCTGTGAGAATAGGAATCCATATATAACGATATCATTTATGGCCCCACTTTTCACATCGTATCGTCAATATCTTGACTTCATTCCTTTCCTTTTTCGGTAACATCGTCAATCCTGGAAGACACCTAACTATTTAATATTTAAAACAATATTTTCTTTGATCAAGTTGGCACAAGGTTTGCTTGCCCCTTGATGGAAAGGTGTGACCCAACGCCTCTTTACTCCACAGAGGCTGCAATCGATGCAGAAACGCAAGCGATCTGGAAAGACTGTGGTCAATTCTTTAGAAAATCTTTCGATGCCCCGTACAATGAAGAAGAAAAAGAAGAAAATACTGGTCGTAGACAACCATCAGGTTGTTCAAAAATTTATGACAAAGCTGCTTAAAGATCACGGCCATGAAGTGGTTGCAGCAAATGACGGGCTTTCAGCTTTAGAGGTTTTGAAATCTTTTGTACCGGATGTGATTTTTTGTGATTTGATCATGCCGAATATCGGAGGTGAAAAACTCTGCAAAATTGTTCGCAACATGCCGAAATTGAAAAATGCATTCATTATCATCGTGTCGGCTATTGCAGCCGAAAAAAAGATCAACTTAAAAGCGATAGGTGCCGATGCCTGCATTGCAAAAGGCCCTTTCAATAAAATGCCTCAATACATTCTTGGGGTGCTGGACGGAATCGATAAGAAATCGAGAAATCAACTGGCAAGAAAGGTCGTCGGCATTGAAGATGTCCACGCGCGTCAGATTACAAAAGAGCTTTTGTCCTCCAGGGGACATCTTGAATTGATCTTGAATAACATCTCTGAAGGCATTTTGGAGCTTAACCAGAAAGGTAAGATCATTTACACAAATCCTTCGGCAGTTTCTTTAATTGGATTTTTGGAAGAACAAATCCTCTCTGCCGAATTCAGAGAGCTTTTCGACGGGATTCACCTTCATAGAGTTATGGAGCTGCTGGATGAGAGATGCGGCGGGCTGCGATCGATTCCAGATCACTCGCCTGTGAACCTGAACGGCAAACAGGTTTCCTTGACAGTTTACCCGGTAAAGGATGATAACCAGGATTCTACGGTTGTCATCCTAAAGGATGTGAGCGAACAGAAGCAAATGGAGGCGCAGCTTCAACGCGCTCAAAAGATGAAGGCCATCGGAACCCTTGCTGGCGGCGTCGCCCATGATCTGAACAACATTTTATCCGGTCTGGTAAGTTATCCTGAATTGCTGCTCATGAAACTGCCTGCAAACAGTCCATTGGCGAAACCGCTGCAAACCATACAGCGCTCCGGGGAAAAAGCTGTAGCGATTGTACAGGATCTGCTCACCCTTGCCAGAAGAGAAGTTGCAGTTAACGAAGTGGTCAACCTAAACCAAATTGTCACCGAATATTTAACCAGCCCCGAGTATGAAAAATTAATATCACACCATCCCAAGGTTGAACTGAAAACAGATCTTGATAAAAGCCTTCTCAATATCAAAGGCTCAAAAATCCATCTTTCTAAGACCGTGATGAATCTGGTTTCCAATGCCAGCGAAGCCATGCCTGAAGGCGGTAGGTTGACCATTAAAACGAGAAATCGTTACATCGATAAACCAATATCTGGCTATGACAAGGTTGAAGAGGGCGATTATGTGACCTTGACCATTTCGGACACCGGGCTGGGAATTTCCAGCCAGGATATGGATCGAGTCTTCGAACCGTTCTACACCAAAAAGGTTATGGGGCGCAGTGGGACGGGATTGGGAATGGCGGTGGTCTGGGGAACCGTCAAGGATCACAATGGATATATCGATATAAAAAGCAAAGTCGGCAAAGGAACAAGCTTCACACTCTATTTTCCTGTAACCAGACAAAAGTTGCCTTCAAACAAGTCTCTGTTATCCGTGGATGACTATATGGGTAACGGAGAAACCATTCTGGTGGTAGACGATATCCAGGAACAGCGCGAGATCGCCGTTGAAATGCTGAATAGATTGGATTACAATGCAACGGCTGTTTCAGGAGGTGATGAAGCCATTGAATACATAAAAAAACACCAGGTGGATCTGATTGTGCTCGACATGATCATGGAGCCGGGCATGAGCGGTCTTGAAACCTACAGGGAAATAACGAAAATGCGCCCTCACCAGAAAGCCATTATCACCAGCGGGTTCGCAGAAACCGAGGATGTTAAAAAAGCCCAGAAGCTTGGAGCCGGAAAATATGTCAAAAAACCTTACACATTGGAAAAGATCGGTCTTGCCATTAAAGAAGAACTTGAAAAATAGATCCGTCCATTGACCCTCCGGGATTCTCACTCACCCATACTTAACCTCTGTATTCCTTTTAATTAAGCCCTGAAAAACAGTCTAAAGATCAACTATAGGTGAATAAAGCTCTCTACGGCAACATGCGGGGGTATTAAAACGAAATTCGCCGCAATCAAATCCGCTGTTCCTATAAAATAGAAACACTACGTTTCAGGAGGTATTTCATGTGACCATGAATCCTTGGTACCATCAGAGCCATACCTACCTGCATGTATACCGCCAGGCGGCCGGTGTGGCTGCCGCTATATCAGCGAAACTTAAGACAGCTCCAAGGAATCTGAACGTTCGAGACGTTCAGAGCTGCCTGGTGGAACAGAAAGCGGTTATATTCGACAGCCTTATGAAAAGACTTAGGGTCAAAAAATAATTGACAAATTAGATGCCTGCTGCCAAAAGTATATACAAGCAGGCTCCTGGAATGACAACCAAACATGAAACATCAAGAAGTTTAGGCAGGCTGCAGTAACAGAAAACTGATTTTCGGGACACATCCAGTCATTGTCTATTGCGGCTTTAAACCAAATGGCTGCGAAGATGCGCATATACAACCTTCAGCATTTTGAAAACCGGACTGTTTATTATATTCCCCAGTAGAGTTTCAGAACTGAAGTCGGTGCATAGTTTACTTATGCAATTTCAGGGGTTGATTCAAATCGGTGTGTTAGCAGTGGGTTTCTTTAACTTCCAACACATTAACAAAGGAGGCTGAAATGAAAAAAAAGTTTTTCTTAGGATTGAATTCGACTTCTCTTTGGGTGGCGCTTATAGCCATTTCACTGGTATTTATCAGCACAACCGCCATGGCAGACAAAACGGTGACCATTGTGCTTTCAGAAGAACCGGACAATGTTGAGCCGTGCAGCTCTTGCAGATCCAATATTGGACGGGTGGTGCTGAAAAATATCGCAGAGCCCTTAACCGAGATTAATCCAAAAGATGGCAGTGTTACGCCCAGGCTGGCAACTTCGTGGAAACAACTCGATCCGAACACCTGGCAATTTAAATTGCGCAAAGGAGTGAAGTTCCACGACGGGGAGGACTTCAATGCTAAAGCCGCCATATATGCCATCAATCGAACAATGGATACCCGTATCGAGTGTGAAAATAGAATCAAGTTCTTCTCCAACATAAAAATGACATTAAAGGCGCTGGACAGCCACACCCTGGAGATCAAGACCAAAACCCCCCAGCCCATTTTGCCGACGCTCATGGGAACGCTGACCATCATGTCTCCCAAGACCCCTATGGGAAAACTGACCCGGCACCCAGTGGGAACCGGTCCATATAAATTCGTCAAATGGGACGTGGGCAAGCAGATTGTCGTGGAGCGTTTCGACGGCTACTGGGGAAAACGACCCGAGGTTGAAAAGGCCGTCTATGTTTTCCGCAGTGAATCTGCGGTCCGGGCCGCCATGGTGGAAACAGGGGAGGCCGATATCGCACCCAATATTGCGGTTCAGGATGCGAACAACCCGGAATTGGATTTCAGTTATTTCAACTCCGAAACCTCTCGTTTCCGAATCGACATGTTAATACCGCCGCTTGACGACATTCGGGTAAGAAAAGCTCTGAATTACGCCATAGACCGTGAAGCCATCAGGGGCAGTATTCTGAGCAAGGATGTGGTCCCGGCAACCCAGCTTGTGGTGCCCAGTATCAACGGCCATAATCCAAACCTGAAAGTCTGGCCGTATGATCCCGATAAAGCCAGGCAACTGCTTGAAGAAGCCCGCAAAGACGGTGTTCCTGTGGACAAAGAAATCACCCTTTACGGACGCATCGGCATCTATCCGAATGCAACGGAACTGATGGAAGCAGCGCTTGCCATGTATCAAGCGGTCGGTCTTAACGTAAAACTTCAAATGCTCGAAGTTGGAGTGTGGATTAAAATTTTAAACAAGCCCTTTCCCGAGGACAGACCTGCCAATCTCTTACAGGCACAGCACGACAATAACAATGGCGATGCGGTGTTTACAGTTTTTTACAAATACCACAGCGACGGGCCAAATTCCGTGGTCAGCGATAAAATCCTCGACGACCTGATCGAAAGGGCAACGGTTGCAACCGGTGAAGAGCGCACGAGGCTCTGGCAACAGGTCTTCAAGCGAATTTATGAGGATATAGTCTGCGATGTGATGTTGTTTCACATGGTAGGGTATACCCGAGTCGGGAAAAGGATCAATTTCACACCCTCAATTGCAACCAACAGCGAGTTGCAACTGGCACAGATTACATTCAAATAACTGAGCTTATACGGATATCGACACATGTTTTTGCCGGCCCGTAGAAAATGAGGTTCGGGTCGGCAAAAACACTTCCAAGGATTCAATTTTGAGAAAGTACCTGGGGACACGAATACTTCAAAGTTTCATTTCCCTTATAGGGCTGATTGTGCTTGTATTCTTCACGGTTCGTCTTACCGGTAATCCTGCCGACCTTTATCTGCCTGTAGACGCATCGCTTGAGGTACGCAAAGAGTTCGCCGAGCGGCACGGCTTCAATGATCCGATAATTGTACAGTTCGGCCGATTTACCATACAACTGCTTAAGCTTGATCTGGGAAATTCGCTTCGCCAGGATCGCCCTGCGCTGACCATCGTGCTCGAGGCGATGCCCACAACCTTGAAGCTGGCAGTCGTGACGATGACAATAGCCGTTTTTCTGGCAATTGTCATTGGCGCCCGTGCCGCATTTAGACCTGGTGGAGTATTTGATCGAATTGGCAGCGTCTTATCACTGGGCGGCGCAAGTGCACCGGATTTCTGGGTTGCCATCACGTTGATTTTGCTTTTCGCGGTTCGATTCAGATTATTGCCCACATCAGGAACCGGAGGATTCAACTTCTGGATTTTACCCATAACCGTTCTGATATTGCGACCAACGGGTTTGATCACTCAAGTGGTTCGGGCGGCCATGATCTCTGCACTGGCCTCACCCTATATCCGGACAGCCCGGGCGAAAGGGGTGGGTGAGAGATCGATCCTGTTCGTTCATGCGCTTCGTAATGCAAGCCTGTCCATTCTTACCGTAGCCGGGGATCAGGCGGTAGGATTCGTCAACGGCGCTGTTATCGTGGAGACCGTATTCGGCTGGCCGGGGGTCGGAAAATTGATGATAGATGCAATCATACAACGGGATTTTGCGATCGTCCAGGCCGCGGTGGTCATCACAGCCAGCGCCATTTTTGTTATGAACATCGCCATCGATGTCATTTACGCCATATTGGACCCACGGATTCGTCACAGGTAACCCATGGAGGCATTAGATACCGAACAAATCGATGCAGAGCCGGTCTTTACGGAGCGAAGGGGCTATTTCTTGCGATTCCTGCTTCGTGATCCGTTTGCATTCTTATCCGTGTGCTGGTTGTTGCTTTTGTTCATTTCGGCTATTATCGGCCCTGAATTGCTGGGAGACGCGGCCATCAAGCTCAATCTTCGAGCCCGCAACACCCCTCCCGGTTCCCTTGAAAAAGGCCTGCTTACAGTCCTGGGTACCGACTCACTGGGCAGAAGCATGGTGGCTCGGCTGATTGTCGCCACCCGCAATACCCTGGCCATTGCTTTGTGTGCGGCTGTTCTCTCGATGCTGCTGGGGGGGGTGCTGGGATTATTTGCCGGTTATTTCGGGCGGTTGCCAGGGGTGATCATCATGCGATTTTCGGATGTACTACAAAGCTTCCCCTCGCTGCTGCTTGCTGTTATCGTGTTGTATATCCTTGAGCCGAGAGTATATAATTTGATCATCGTGCTGGCAATCACACGTCTGCCGGTTTACATTCGGGTCGCCAGGGCCGAGGTGTTGGAAATACGGGAGCGGTTGTTTGTAGATGCGGCCAGGGTTCTTGGAAGCAGCAGAACCCGCATTCTACTTCGTCATATTGCACCGGTGGTGGCGCCGACCATTATGACGATACTGACCGTTGATTTCGCTTTTGTTATGCTGGCCGAGTCCGGCTTGAGTTTTCTTGGGATCGGAATCCAACCACCCAGCATCACCTGGGGGTTGATGGTGGCCCAGGGGCGTAATTATTTGACCGTGGCATGGTGGCTTTCCTTTTTCCCCGGTTTAATGATCATGCTGTCCACTCTGTCGGCCAATATCCTGTCCAACTGGTTGCGTATGGTGTCTGACCCGGTTCAACGCTGGCGTTTTGAAGTAATTAGAAATAGATAAATGGACAATCGCTCACTGCTTGAAGTTGCCGATTTAAAAGTCAGATTCTGGTCTTCGCGGGAAATCGTCAACGCCGTAAACGGAGTAAGTTTTACCGTTGGAAGGGAAGAAACCCTTGCCATCCTCGGTGAGAGCGGCTCGGGTAAAACGGTGACTTTCCAGGCGGTCATGAGACTGCTGCCCAGGCCTCCGGCGGTGGTGACGGCAAAGGCATTAAATTTTGAGGGAAATGATCTTTTGAACATGCCCATAAAGCAGTGGCGGGAGGTTTCGGGCGAGAGGATCGCCATCATTTTCCAGGATGCGCTGGCATCGTTGAATCCTGTCTTCTCTGTCGGGTGGCAAATTTCCGAGGTGTTTCGCATCCACCGCCGGATGGACAAATCCGAGGCAAAACAGCGGGCCGTCGAACTGCTCAAATGGGTCGGTATTCCCGAAGCGGATCACAGAATTAACGATTACCCGCACCAATTTTCGGGCGGCATGCGCCAGAGGGTAATGATTGCCATGGCAATCGCACTAAAACCCGATTTGCTGATCGCAGATGAACCGACCACAGCCCTGGATGTCACCATACAGGCCCAGATAATGGACCTGTTATATGAGCTAAGGAATGAAACGGGAATGGCGCTCGTTCTCATCACCCACGATCTAGGGGTTGTGGCGGAAACAGCCGACCGTGTCGCTGTCATGTATGCGGGAAGAATTGTAGAAACAGGTTCAATAGAAGATGTGTTAAACAATCCATCACATCCATACACCCTGGGGCTGCTTAATTCCATGCCGCAGGCCCAGAAAAGAGGAGAGCCGCTTCAACCCATTTTCGGCTCCCCACCAAATCTCGCGCACATACCGCCTGGATGCGCCTTTCATCCAAGATGCCGGCATGCGGATGAAACCTGTGGTGAGGTGGTTCCACAAACCCTTAAAGTCGGCCCTGGCCATTGCGTTGAGTGCCACCGCCTGCAATGTTAAGACAATGAACCAAGAGTCTAAACCACCGAAGAACCCGATTCTGAGGGTGATTGATCTCGTTAAGCACTTTCCGCTGGGCGGAGGCCTGTTCCAGCGGCATAAGGGCGTTGTGCGTGCGGTTGATGGGGTGAGCTTCGATCTGTACAGAGGAGAAACTCTGGGGATTGTTGGGGAATCCGGTTGCGGCAAATCAACAGTGGCTCGAACCCTGTTGCTTTTGGAAGAAGCCGATGGGGGAATAGCTGAATTTGACGGACAAGATCTCCTCAGTTTAAAAGGCCTGCGTTTGAAGGAGGTTCGACGGCGCATTCAGGTAGTTTTTCAAGACCCTTATGCAGCCTTGAACCCACGGATGACCATCAATCAAATTTTAACGGAACCTTTTCTGATTCACCGAGGCCTTCTGCCAAAAGAACACTGGCCCTCTCGTGTCGGGGAGCTGCTTAAACAGGTGGGACTCAGGCCGGAATACGCCTCCAGATATCCGCATGAGTTTTCCGGTGGTCAACTTCAGCGAATCGGGATCGCCCGGGCGCTTGCCTTAAAACCTGATGTTTTGATATTAGACGAGCCGGTCTCAGCGCTTGATGTTTCCGTTCAAGCACAGGTAGTAAATTTGCTTGAGGAACTCAAGCGAAAACTTGCAGTTGCCTATATCTTCATCGCTCATGACCTGTCCATAGTGCATCATATCTCAGATCGTGTGGCGGTCATGTATCTAGGAAAAATTGCAGAGATCGGAAACACGGACGATATCTACGACCGCCCCGCCCATCCCTACACGAGAGCTCTGCTGTCTGCTGAACCAAAAATCACCCTTAACAGATCCAAAAAACGGCGAATTCTTCTTAAAGGTGAAGTGCCAAGTCCGGTAAATCCGCCCTCTGGCTGCCGGTTTCGGAGCCGCTGCTGGAAAGCGGAGTCGTTATGTAAAACCTCCCTCCCAGCCCTTTCGCCATTTCATAAGGATCATATGGTATCCTGCCATTTTCCCATCACCGAAAGCTTCACAGAACAATAACTCAAGTTTCATTATCCCCTGATCGTTTGAAAAACCTTGTATGACGGCGTCGAATAAAACCTTCACTTCTTTGATGCCAACTGCCTTTCTTTTTTTTGTAATGCCTTTTGAAGCTGCTCTCCCAGAGACCCCAGGGATTTTCCGGAATCTGCCGCAAAGGACCTCCAGTTTTCCTCTTCCACGGCATCTGAGAGCCCCAGGGAAATCCTGCGGGACTCCCGGTGAATCTCATCGATAATCACTGAGATGGGATCTCCCTGCTTTAATTTCTCAAGACTACCGGTGTTTGAGGTGCGTGTAACTTTAGACTTTGGCAAAAGCCCGGTGATTCCGGGTTCCAAGGTTATAAAGTACCCGAACGCTTCCTTGTTTTCAAACGTACCGTTCACAACCTGACCCACCGAGTACTTTTCATCAATATCCTGCCAGGGGTCTCCTTCTGCGTCCTTGATACTCAAAGAGATTCTTCGGCTGGCAGCATCAACTTCTTTCACCACCACCCACACCGTATCTCCAGGACTGACCAGGTCTTGCGGTTTATTAACCCGCTTAACGTAGCTCATCTCGCTGATATGTACAAGCCCTTCGATACCCGGCAAAACCTCGACAAACGCCCCGAAGCCCGTGCACCGTGTTACTCTTCCCTTGAGCCTATCTCCGGAACGGATGGTATCTGCCACCGTATTCCAGGGATCTTCGCTTACCTGTTTAACAGAAAGGGCGATTTTGGTCACCCCTTCTTTTTGCCCTCCCTCGATGCTCAACACCCTGGCCCGAACGGTGTCTCCTATTTTAACAGCTTCCTGCGGCTTAAGGAGCCTTGACCAGCTTAGCTCTGAGATGTGTACCATGCCTTCAAGGCCAGCGATCAGCTCAACAAACGCACCATAGCGCATCAGCCGTGTGACCCGGCCTTCAACTATGGCACCAACGGTAAGTTCTTTCAGAAACGCCTCTTGGGCTTCTTTCTGTTCTGCTTCCAGTTTTTCTCTCCTGGAAAGAACAATGTTTCGGCCGTTTTCTTCAAACTGCTTGATAAGAAACTGGTAGGTATTGCCAACATAATCTTCAGGGGTTTCGATGTATTTAATATCCATTTGACCCATAGGACAGAATGCACTTCTCCTGAGTACTTCCACCTGAAAACCGCCTTTGACAATAGCCCTAACCTTGCCCTCAACCGGAATTTGGCTCTGAAACGCCTCTCTGAGCATGCTCAAACCACCGATCCCTGAGATGGCCCGTGAAAGGCGGATTTCTCTTTCATTTATGGCAACAACATACAGTTCCACTTGATCCCCCGGTGAATAGGGGAACCGCCCGTTTTCATCCAAGAGCTCTTCTTTATGTGCCACCCCATCGATCTTGGTACCGGTATCGATAAAAACGCTGGTGGCGTCCATGGCAATGATTTTCCCCCGAATCCTGTCACCAACATTCAAATCTTCGCGCATGCCCGCCTCATAGGATTCAAGCAGTTCGGCAAAGCTTTCGGAGTCATCTTGGGTTTCAGTGGTTTCAGGGTTTTGGTGTTGGTTATTCTCCAAATTTTCCGACATTGTTAAGTTTCTCCTGTGTTTGAAGTAAATATATCGAAAAAAAAATTTTCGAAATCGGCAAAACCGGTTCTTTAATCGAAATACGTGGAAGAGTCAATCACTGCATTCAAATTTCACACCCTAACCTTTCGAAAAGCCCCGTTTGCCGGCGTCGAATGAAATTTTTAAAGGCAAAATACACTTTCCCCCCTTCCATGACGGCACAATCAGTGTTAACAAAGCGATTAAACCAGGGGGATCAAGATCTTAGTTCGCTTAGCGCCTCTGCCCCTGTGCCTTAAGCTCGATGTTTCCGATTGGCTGCTGCCTAAGCGTTTCGGTATAATTATTTTGCCTTTAAAAATTTTATTCGACTTAAGCCGCATTTACCATTATACGGTAAAATAAGGTGTGAAAAATGCAACCATTCGGTCTTGTGGCCTGGTTTACACCGAGAATTGCTTTTCAAGAATGCTTCTCTTTGACAAAATAAAACCCCACCAACCCCACCAGGGCCAAAGAAGCCCAAAAGACAAATGGGAGGGCCAGGTGAATCCCGGCCAGGCTGTTGCCGAGAGGTGGAGATATGAGGCTGCCGAATCGGGAAAAGACCAGTACCAGCCCTATGGCTGTACCGGCATACAGAGTGCCTACTTCTTTAAGTTCGATGATCAGTGTCATCAAAATCGCCATAAACCCATCCCGGGCAAAACCTGCGATAATAACCGCCCCCCAAACAAGCGCACCCCCCGGTATCGACAGCAGGGCCACACCAGAAAAAATCAATATGGTGGCCGCCATCAAAATGCCTTTTCGTGACTTTAATCTATCAGAAAGCAGGGCGATGGGGATGGTGGCAATCATGCTTACCGCATGAAACGCAGCCAGAGCCCCGTCTGCGCTGGTTTCAGGCCATCCGATGCGGCGCAGATAAAGGGGAAGGTAGCCAAGCGCCCCCTGGATACAGCCCCCAACCCCGAACATTGCCAGCCCTAGCAGCCACATGTTCCGAAGCCGTACCACACAGGAGATCCCCCGGCTCAACGTGACGGTTTCCTGATCTCTGCTTGTTCCCTCATCCTGCGGTGCGGATCGGGTAAAGGACCAGAAAACACCCATGATGATTGATAGCGCACCATACAGGAAAAGCACCTGGCGCCATCCTCCCAGCATAGGCGACAGCACCGTAGCGCTTAACAGGGAGCCAAGCATAAATCCCAGGGCCATTCCCATGGATACAACACCATTGGCCAGTCCCAGCCGCCTGCCCGAAAACCAAATACCGCAGGTTTTATGCACACTCATGGGAATCGCCGGAGGCACAAGGCCGAAAATAAATGCCGTTGCGGCCAGGGTGATGAAGTTGCCGGATATTCCACGCAGCGCACCGGTGATCCCTGCCAGAAAACACCCCACAATAAGCGTTCGTTTTGTCCCGAATCTATCCCCAAGCGCACCCCCGATGAGGCTTGTGAAAATACCGGTGAGAAATCCTATGCCCCAGATCCATCCGATCTGAACCAGATCCAACCCCAACTCCCTGGATATCTCATCGAAGAGCACCGGCATCGACATCATGGGGATAGCCACCACCACGCTGTGGGTTAAGGCTGCCAGGGCAAGGATATACCACCTGTATTTTGATAAGGAACTATCCATAAGGAAGCTTCAGGAAACATTAGACTGTTGGGGGAAAACCATTTTTCCGCTGAGACTCAAATCGTATCCGCCCAAATCTTCTGCCAGTTCATGGAATCGAGGATCATAAAGGAGACCCAAAAAATTCTGAACCCCCTGTTCAAAAAAGCGATCTTTGGCAATGAGCAGGTCATAGCGTTCCCAACGCAAGGGAATGAAATCTAGCCCCAACAGGCTGGCAGCAGACTTGATGGCGGGTGCAACATCAGCCCTGCCTGTCAAAACTTCCATGGCTACATCCAGGTGGCTTCTGAACTCCTTCTGATAACCATCGATATCCATGCCATTTAGCCCGAGTTTTTCGAGCTCTCTGTCCAGCAGCAGGCGGGTTCCAGTGCCTTTGGGCCTATTGGCAAGCTTAACTTGAGAACGAGCCAGGTCTGAAACACCCTCAATACCCTTGGGATTTCCCTTTGCGACGATTATCCCCTGCTGCCTTTTGCAAAAGTTCACTACCGCAGGCAGTTTGCCGCCGAGCTCCTGCCGGGCTGAATCAAAATTATATTCTTTTTCATTCTCTTGGATAAGATGGCACAACGCCCCATGGCATAACCCCCGGCCAAGAGCCTTAAGCCCTCCTAAACTGCCTACATTGCCGAAAACCGTGATGTACTCCGGATAAAGCAGATTAAACAGATCCACGGTCCGTTCCAGTAAGATGTCGTGGCTTCCAACAAGAATCAGCACGTTTTGGCAATGTGTAACCGGTGCGGATTCGGAGAAGTTTGTAATATGCCCTTCCAACCACCTCTCAACAAGCCTCCGGGGAAATAGCCATTTGCCGGTGACCTTGGTTGCCGGAAGCCCCTTGTCCGAAACCAATGCATATATCATTTTTTCATTTACGTCCAGAAACTGTGCGACTTCCTTTGTATTTAAAAAGGGCCTGTCTTCCATTTAAAACACCTCGATACTTTCATAAGGACAGGAGATCCATATCTCGGCCCCTATTTTCATTGAAAGATGAGCAAAGAGTTTTTTGGGAAGCAAAACGCTTAACGGCAAACCAATATCGACAAGGATCCGAATCCGGCTCCGCTCGTCGATAATCTGGATAATCTTTCCTCTGAAGCTGTTCTCGCACGATGGATTTTCAGCCTGTTGAATACGGATGCCGGCCGGATCGATGGAAATCCTTACCGGACCGCGTCTGTTGGCCTTTATCGCCAGTTTCAGGCCGTTTACAAGAGTGCAGATGTTCTTTCCTGACGGATCTGTTTCCACGTAACCACTGAAAATATTCTCGTGGGTTGAGCTTGCGATTTTCCCTTCGAACATGAAAACGGTTTCATTTGCCAGCCTGGAGGCCTGGACCATGTCGTGGGTGGTAAAGATAACAGAAATCTGTCTTTTTTGATTGATATCCCGAATGATCCGTTCGATGGTAATTTGATTTTCAACATCCACATTGGCTGTCGGCTCATCCAAAAGTATCACCTGGGGAAAACATGCAAGTGCCTGGGCAATGGCAACCCGCTGGGTTTCACCGCCAGATAACCTATGAGCTTTGGCGTCTGTAAAGCCTTTCATTCCAACGAGCTTTAAAAGTTCATCCACTTGAGCCTCAAGCTTTTCTTTGGGAAACTTTCGAATCTTCAAGGGAAAGGCAACGTTCTTATAGACCGTTGACGTAAAGAGTATGGGTTGCTGCTGAACAAGACAAACCTTGCGCCGCAGGTCTAAGATTTTATTGCTTTTAAAATCAATACGCTCATTTTCGAAAAACATCTCACCCGCATCAGGGGTGCTAAGGAATGCAAGAATCTCAAGCAGGGTAGTCTTGCCGGCTCCGTTGGGTCCGAGCAGGCCGATGATTTTTCCCTTCTCAAGCTCAAGCCTGTCTAAGTTCAGAACCGGCTTCCCGCCATAGGACTTGATCACATTTTTCAGCTCGTATAGCGTTTTCATCACACTCTGGTTTTGCCCTGGAAATAGTTGAATATTAAGTTGACGGCAAAGCTTACGGAAAGAAGCACGATTCCAAGGGCCACGCTTAACACAAACTCTCCCTTGTCGTATTCCAGGGCCATGGCGGTGGTCATGGTTCGGGTGAATCCTCTTGCGTTTCCTCCGAGCATCATGCTGATACCCACCTCGGCGATAACCCTGCCGAAGGCGAGGATGATCGATGCCATGAGACCGTAGCGCACCTCTCGAACAATCACCCAGGCGGTCTGAAGCGAATCGGCACCAAGGGTAAGAGCGGTCTTTCGGTAGCGGTCATCGATGCGACTGACAGCGGATATGGTAAATGTGGTTACGATGGGAACGATCAGAATCACCTGGCCTATGATCATTGCCGTTTGCGTGTAAAGAAGATCAAGCGGGCCCAGAATACCTCTTCGAGAGATGAAAGCATAAACGAAAAGCCCCACCACCACTGTTGGCAGAGCCAGCAGGGTGTTGAGTATGGTGATAAGCAATCGTTTTCCGAAAAACTCCTTGAATGCGATGATAAAACCCGCCGGCACTCCCAACATGCTTGCAATCAGCGTTGAAGATGAGCTTACCTTCAAAGAAACACAGATGATCGAAATCAGCTCTGCATCTAAGGATCCTATGAGCAGCAGTGCCGACAAGATACCGTCAATGAAAAAATCCATGAAACCTCCTGAAAGCTATCTGGGAATCGCATCAGGGAAAAATACTTGTCTGCCTTTGATTTTATAATTTGCAATCAATGCCTGGGCCTTTTCCGATACCAGCCATTTGGCAAACCGATCGGCCCATTTAAATTTGACATGAGGAAACATCTTAGGGTTTACGGGAAGTATCCCGTATGGGTTGAAGAGCCTGGGGTCTGATTCACATAGGACCTCAAGATCCAGCCCCTGGTTTCGGCCATATTTATACCGAATATAGGTTCCCCGATCTGAAAGCGTATAGGCTTGTTTTTCTTCAGCAAAGGTAAGCGTTTTACCCATACCCTGGCCGATGGAATAATACCACCTACTGGAGCCGTCGGGCGACAGGGGATGAACAAATGTTATGACCCTTTTTTTCCCTCCCGTTACCATGATTGAAGATTCTGTTTTAAGCATCACCCCGCTTGCCTTCCACAGCATCTGTTCCATGCTGTGGGTGCCGCTGTCATCTCCCCGGGAGATAAAACCCGCTCCGGCCTGGGCGATCTTTTTCAGTGCAACCGCCACATCGCTGATTCCTTTAATTTTTGCCGGGTCTGCTTTCGGGCCCAGGATTACAAAATCGTTGTGCATCACGGCAAGCCGATAAGCACCATATCCGTCTTTAACAAATTTTTCTTCTCTTTCCTTGCAGTGCACGAAAATTACATCCACGTTCCCGTCCATGCCATCTCGTATGGCCGCACCGGTGCCCTTTGCGAAAACCTTCACCTCGATACCCGTATCTTTTGTAAATTCCGGCAAAAGCACGTTCAACAGGCCTGAATTCTCGGTGCTGGTTGTTGTGGACATTTTAAGAATCCTAGCCTGTCCATAAATATCATCAGACAGAGTGAAAATTACCAATAGAAATGATAACAAACAGTTTATTGTTTTGTTCATCTATAAGATCTTCCAGGTTCTCGTATAAATTGAGCCGAAACAGCGAGCCCTGTTGAATTGCGCTTTGGCACCCCTTCGGGGATTGAAGAGCCTGCAGCCCCGCTTAAGAGTGGCTGCAGGGTCTTCAAACAACGAAAAAATCGATCTGTGTTGGTTGATTATCAGAAGATGTTAGAATTTGTCAATTTAATATTTTACAAGGAATTTAATTTATATTAATAAAAAATATAAACCTATAATAACCTTTATTTCCCCCATTTTTGCTGCTATTTGAGGTTACCGCTGGTGGGGTCTGAAAAGCTTGGCATATTGAGATCGGGTGAAGTGGTTTGTATTGCGGATGTAACTTCACCAGATAATCGGATGGTTTTCTTCATATAAATTCATTTTCCCTGGGTTTGTGGAATAAAAATCCCGTTTATCCAAATCCTTTTGAAAAATGCTGACAGCGTGAGCGGATCTGTCAAAACCATATGATAAACTTTTTAACAGATTTCCTGTTATTGCCAGGGGATTCCTTGACTTAGCAGCTAATTTTAGGTTATTTTTACTAAGTTTCCAAAATAATTGGCTTTAGTTTTTCTAAAAGGCAGCCATGAATTATTAATTCAATATTTCTGTACCTTTTTTAGCTCATTCAATTTAATCCTGATATTTATCGGCTTAAATAATGCTAAATCAATGCATAACCTAAAACCGAAATTAAAAACCACCCTTGCCTCCTCAGGGCTGCTTCTTGCCGAACTTACCGTTCTGGTATCCAATTCAGGAAGAGATTCAACTTATGATCACTTAAGAAATAAGGTTGTTGATGACAATGTTCTTTTAAAACCATCCATTCAATCATGCCAGGTAATATGGGGTAAGCTGCTTGCCCGTTACAGATTTGATATCCAGGATGACCTATTCCAGATCTGGTGGAATCTAATTCCTCAAACTGAGAATTATGATTTAGCTCAACTTGCCACATTACGGTGGGCGCAATATGACCTGATCTTAAGATTCTTATGGAATGAAATTTATCTCGTAAGGAGGAACATGGAGCCCTCTGTTCAATCTGAAAATATTATAGCTTTTATTAAGGAGTTAAAGGGAGCCCATCTCGGCAAGAGGTTTTTTCTCGATCGTTCTGAAAATGTTCAGGTCCGTATGGCCCAGCACTTTTTATTGCTATTGAGGGACTGCGGGGCAGCAAAGGGTAAGAAAATCAAAAAATTTGTCACACCACCAATTGGGAAAAATGCATCCTGCTATGCGGTCCATCTCGCCAAAAGGGAATTTCCGGGTTCGCATGAGATTCTTGAGCATTGGGCTTTAAAATGGTGGGGAGGAAACTCGTCAAAAGCAAACGAGATTTTAAATAGGACACGGATTAACGAAGATTTGCACAGATCATAAAAAAAGAATAAAATCCGTGTTTATCTGTGCTCCAAATAATCAGATATTTAGGTGATTCATGTCCCAAAGACCTCTCCAGGATCTGATAAAAGACACGGTTGATGCCTGCAGAAATCCTGTTAATTCCGATTTCGATCCTTCAGCCGTTGCCGTATGTCCGCCTAATTTGATTCACATTTTCGAACAAAGGGTACTGGCAGAGCTTCAGCCTGAAATACAGAATGGAAAATGTGCAGTCGTCTCCACAGAATCACTGATGCTTCAGTTTTGGAAAAATGCGTCATCAGAAGGTGCCAAAATTGAGGACCTTTCTCCGCGCGTTATGAGGCGGTTTATGGAGTATGAACAGCAAGAATTTCTCAAAATACTTTTTGAGTCTATTTTAGAAGCATTTCAAAATAACCCAGCGCTTGAAACCTGTCTTGTTACCGGCCTCTGGATATTTTATCCATCCGTTCATACTTCAACAATTCTCTCAGACTTAAAAAACCGAAATTTGAGGGGCCAAATAATATTCCTTTATCCAGGGGTTGATCAGGATGGGATTTATTTAAAGCTTTTAGGAATTGATGATGGCTTCGGCTATAAAGCACGGAGGATATGAAATGGCTATTAATATTAAGGTTAAGGAAGTACTCAAAAAGGATCTCCTACGGGATAAGGTAGATCCTACTGTTAAGGTGGATGATGACACTCGCTTATACGGGGATATTCGGGACTTTGTAATAACCGAAGAGATCGCCAGTGATGCATTAAAGTTGGTACGTGCCATATCAGGGCAATTGCAAGAGCTTCAAAGAGGCGGCATCCCTCAGGCGGTTGTTGATGGATGTTGGCTTTCTGGCTTTTTTGGCACAGGCAAGAGCCATTTAGCCAAACTCATTGCTGCTTTGATCCAAAATCCAGTTTTGACATATCATGGAGCTTCCTTACCAGCCCTTGATTTATTCTATCAAACACATGAACCGGTAACCCAGGGAGAGAAAGACCTCAAGGCGGAACTTTCGAGGCTCTCCCGCCTCGCTGATCCAATCCTCGTGGTTTTTGAGATTACAGCCGCTAAGAAAGGCGTTCACGACTCGATATCTGATATCTTCTTAAGAAAATTTTTTGAAGGTTTGGGGTACGCCTCCAGCTTATGGATAGCACGTATTGAGAGGGATCTTGATGAACGGGGTATTTATGAAAAGTTTAAACACGCTGTTTATGAAAAGGGAATGGGTAAATGGGAGGAAGAACGCCAGGCAACTCACAAAGTCCCTGCCATCCTGATGCAGATCCTGCCGGAAGTGGATCCAACCTACTATCGCAACGAGGAGGATGTAGAGGCGGGGATTGAAAAGGCAGAAGATGAGGACGTGGCGTCTCCTGAAGGTCTGGTTGAAGAGATAAATAGATATCTTGAACGCAAGGCTAAAGAGGGAGATGGCAGAATTCCCCTGGCACTCTTTGTTGTGGATGAAGTAGGTCAATTCATCGCTGCAAACAGCGAGCGGATTGAAGAGATCCGGAGTATTGTAGAGAGAAGTGCTATGGTCGGAAACGGCAGGATATTCCATGTGATGACATCTCAAGAAGACCTGGCAGCGGCGATTGGGGGGATTATTAAAGGGGACCAGATGAACAAGCTTAATGCACGGTTTGGAGTAAAGATAGATCTCAAAAGCCAGAATGTCTTAAAAATCGTTCAGGAGAGACTACTTGTCAAGAACCCCACAGGTGATACGAAACTTCATGAATATTTTCAGGATTGGGAAGGACCGCTAAGCGAGCTTGAAAACCTTCAGACAAGGGGCATTACTTACCCCACGAGTAACTCCAAGTCATTTTCAGCCAACTACCCGCTGCTGGCCTATCAGGTTCAACTTGCGCAGGATATCCTTGCCACCTTGCGGGGGCCTCGCCTCAGTGGCACGGAACGTAGCATGATTCAAATCGTACAGGAGGCGGTTGCCCAGAGATTTGAAGAGGATCTTGGCATCTTGGTTCCATTTGACGCAGTGTTTGATGCCAATGAAAGTGAGCTTTCCAGCATTCACCACCTGGGAACCCATGGGGTAAGAGAGATCAATAAATCAGATCAAAAATTGGGTTGGAGTGATACATCCGATTTTGCACAGCCGTCGAGAATACTGAAAATCCTATACCTCATCCAACGATTGGAGGAAAAGGGCTGGATATCACAAACATCCGATACAATAGCAAAGCTCATGGCCGACCATGTAAATACCAATTTAACATCCCTCAGAGAGCAAGTCACGAAGGGCCTGGAAAAACTGGTTGAAGCCAGCATGGTCTCATTTGATGGAGAGTCCTATCGCTTTTTGAGCCAGGAAGAGAGGGAGATTGAGCAATATTTCCAGGACAGAAAAGGAAAAGTCAGGATACCCGATCTTGAAAGAGATATCAAAGACCGTGGTCGAGTTATCATGGCAGCCAATAAAATCACAGATGGGACTCAACAGTATCAGCTTAAATACGGTTCCTCCGGCATGGGCCTTTTCGGTTTTGAAGCCAGGCTGGATGAAGAGGTTATATCACCACCTGGTAGTGGACCGCTCAAACTGGAACTTTATAGTCCCCTTTCGGGCGTAAAGCTTGAACAGATTCGAACTGCCAACCTTGCAGACGGCCCTCAGGGCAAGACCGTATATTGGGTTGCCGATGATTCCGGCAAAGTCGAACTTGCAGAAATTCTTCGTAAAATTAGAGCACTTCAAGACACTATAAACCACTACCAGCCCAAGGCAGACCGTGATGAAATCTCAGCTGCTGCAAAAGATGCGGTTCGCAAAAAGAATACAGATCTTGCCCGCGCTCAAAAGAAGGCCGATGAACTGATCGCCCAATCCTTCATGGAGGGGCGTTTGTTGTTCGCCGGCGAGGAACACAACTTGCGGGATCTCCAGGCAGACTCCCTGAAGAAGATCCTCCCCATAGCAGGGAAAGTCGTTATCCCAGCCCTTTTTGATCGTTTTCACCTTGCGGACAAGACTTATGATGACAGGGATGCTGTTTATAAAGCTATCTTCAATCCTGCCGGAAACCTCTCTACATTAGACGGAATTAGGAATCTTAACCTGGTTGATGCTCAAGGACACATAAGGTCACAGACCGGGATGGTCAGTGAAATGCTGGATGTACTGACTGTATTAGAGAATACTCAGGCCATTGTTAAAGCCCAGGACATCAGACAGAAACTCCAGGATATTCCTTACGGTTGGCCCCGATCCGTCATACAGCTTGGTTTGGCTGTTCTTTTTCGATGCGGCCAGATAGAGATTACCCACAAAGGTAATCCTGTTTATGATTTCCGTCAATTGCAGGATGCTTATAAAGTTTTTTCAAAGATCAGCTCATTCGATGCACTGGAAATTGGGAAGGTTACAGATATCCTCACTCCTGAGGAGATCCAGACCGCTTATCTTTTTTGTAAAAATACGCTTCAGATTGAGCGTATAACCGAAAGCGTAAATGATATTTTCCTTCAGTTCATAGACTATCGAATGGGACTCGAACATTTTAAGACAACTCTTGCGGATTTTATTGCTCAGGGATTACCACTGCCAAATCCCACCCAGGCGAAATCTCAACTGCTTGAGGCTTCAAAAGCCAAAAACAAGCCCCAGGAACTCGTTAGGTGGATCTTGGATAATCAGGATGAACTCAAGGAACTTCATGAGAAGGTAATCGAAGTAAGAAATTTTGTTGAGAGCAACAAAATTGCCCTTCAGCACGCGTTGCCCCTTATTACCAGGGCTGAAGCCTCTCAGATACTTAAACAAAGAGACAAGGACGGTTCAATAGCTGAAGCAACAAATCAACTTAGACATCTCATTAAAAACCGTCAGGTCGTCTCCAAATGGGCCGATTTCCAGAACTATCGTGCAGTAGTGGAAAACGCTTATCGTTCAGCTTATAAGGAGTATAGAGAGGCATTTGCCAAAGAGCTCCAAAAACTTGAACAGAGCGTGCAGAAACGGCCTGAATTTTCTTTCTTGCCATCTGATAAACAGGAAGTTGTTATATCAAGGTGGTTTGGTGCTCAAGGATTGGCAAGGGCGGGAATATCAAAGCATCCTATCGGGACACTTAAAGAGTTACTGGATGCCGACCAGGCCGCTTCCCTGGATGCCCTGGCGGGTCGGGTAGGAACTGTCAGCGGGTTATTGGCAGATATACTTACAGATATTCAGCAACTAACAAGAAAATCTGAAGATGAAGAAGATAAAGGTAAGCCAGTTCCTAAACCCAAGATGCGAACCTGGCGGCCAAAGGTCATAGCAAGAGGCATGATTATACGAAAAGAAGAAGCGGATGAACTTGCTGAGAAGTTTAAACAAGAACTCCAACAACAGTTTGGAGAAGGCGTGGAGGAAGTCATTATTCAATGAGCAGCTACGGTCTGAATTCTGAAACCAAGAAAGCAGTTAAGTCAGTGGTTCTTGAATTAAGGGAACTATTGGAGGGCGAGTTTGATCCTAATACAGGTGAACCTATTCCTCCCGGCGGTGATATCTCAAGGCAACTCTCAAGATATGGCATTTATGTAAATAAGCCCGAGTCTCTTAAAAGTGAAAGCGCTCCTGAGTACCTAACGGATGAGGAAAAAAAGAAAAGAGAGAGAATCTGCGCTGCCATTAAGCGTGAGGTCTCTATATTTGGCAAACTCTCTGAGAGGGCCGCCCTGCGCCGCGGCATGAGGTCCTATATACGCCAGACGTGCTATACATGGATCAACCGCCTTTTAGGTCTTAGGTGCATGGAAGCCAGAGGCTTGCTCAAGGATGAGCAAGGTGAACCTGATTATGTGGTCACGCCCTTCGATGACTATGGCGGGCTCCCGCGAAGGGCCTGGCTCATCAAGGGTAAGAATCCAGAGAATTGGCAGACCGCTAAGCTATATGACCTTCAATGTGAGGCCATAGCTGATGCCTGCAGGCAGCTTACCCGGGAAATCAAAGTCCTTTTCGATCCTGAGCACGATCATGGTCTCATCTGGCCATCGCCTTCAGCACTCAATACCATTCTCCGAAAAATTCAAGAACTGGACAAATCATCAACTCCCAGTCCTTTTACATCGCCTGACTTTCTTGGCTGGGTTTACCAATATTTCCAGACTAAAGAGAAAGACCAGGTGTTTGAAGCCGCTTCCAAGAAGAAAAAGAAGATTGAAAAAGATGACATCATCCCCGTGACACAGATTTACACCGAGCACTATATGGTGGAATATTTGGTCCAGAATAGCCTCGGCCGTTTATGGATGGAGATGCACCCCGATTCTAAACTCTGCGAAAATTGGGCTTATTATGTAAAACCTCCAGAGGAAAATCCGCCCATAGAAAGGGAGCTGAAGAAAGCGATAGAGATAAAGCTGATGGATCCTGCGGTTGGAAGCGGCCATTTCCATTTAGTTGCGTTTGACCTTCTATTGGATATGTATAAAGAAGAACTCGAAAATACCGGACAGCCCGGATGGCCGGATGTTCCTTCGGTACAAGATAAAAAGGATATTCCCGCCGCCATTTTAGACCACAACCTGTTTGGCATTGATATAGATGCCCGATCCATTCAGCTCGCCTCTTTGGTACTTGTGATGAAAGCTCGTGAGTCGGGCTATGAGGGATCCATCAATCATCTAAATTTAGTGGTGGCCAATAGCGCTCCATTTGAATCTGATGCCTGGTTTCAATTCATCCAGAACTTAGAAGAAAATGGGAAGCATAGTGTGGCCAGGGTCCTGGCTGCCCTGGGTATCCAGCTAAAAAATCTGGATGAGTTTGGATCGCTCCTTCGCATCGAAGATGAGATGCAACAGATTATTCAAGAGGAGAAGAAGCAATGGATAGCCCAGGCTGAAGCCGGGAAAGGGCAAATGAATCTTTTCCCTGAACTTGAAAAACCAAAACAGCAAGGGCTGCCTTTTGAGCAGGAAATCACAGACGAAACCTTCTTTGATCGGCTCGGGCCAGTGATCGAAAAAGAACTTGATGCCTTTTATCAAAAGGCGAGACAGGACGGATTAGCTGAAGAGGCCATAATGGCTGCCGATGGATTAGCTGAAGAGGCCATAATGGCTGCCGATGCAGAGCGAGGCTTTGATTTCGCCAGGTTCAGTATGCAGCGGTATGATGTGGTTTATACCAATCCGCCTTATATGGGCAGCAAGAATATGGGGGATAGGCTCAAGAAATTTGTCGCTAAAGCTTATCCCCAGGGAAAGAGGGACCTATACGCCGCTTTTATTCTCCGCTGTATAGAACTATCCAGACAAAATGGGTATGTCGGAATGGTAACTCAGCAAAGCTGGATGTTTCTCCGTAGCTTTGTCAACCTTCGTGCACTGCCTGAAGAAAAGCTAAAGAAGGCGAAAGATAGGTTCCAGGGGCTCCTGCGAGAATCGACGATTGAAACTATTGCACATTTAGGACCGCGTGCGTTTGCCGAAATCAGCGGCGAAGTTGTTAATATTGTTCTTTTTACCCTTCGTAATTTATTACCAAAACCCGAGCACATGATTACAGCGTATCGGTTAATTGGACCTAAATCCTCTTCAGAAAAGGCAAATGCATTAGCCAAAAGAAAGCCGCAGGATGCTTTTTCGGTGAAGCAATCCGCTTTCCTAAATATCACAGAATCGCCATTAGCCTGGATTCCCATGGAGTCCAAAGGTCCTAACGCCGCTGGGGAGAGGACAGCGTCCCTGACTATAGGTCATGCCAATATATGTTATGTGTATAATTAACTTATAAACA
>JAFDFZ010000089.1 GCA_019309565.1 Deltaproteobacteria bacterium | reverse complement strand
CTTTCGCCTCCAGGCGTTACTCTACTAAGCGGTTGACTAAACCTTACTCAGGAGGGCTTGGCCCGCCATGCGGGACTCCCTCTCAACAGGCAACCATTGCCAGGTTACCCCAGTGTTCCATCATTCCACTACTCCAATTGTGAGCGAAAAGAACTAATTCAATGAAAGGAAATCAACAGATGAGTAATACAGGCAAATCCCAAACCGTTGTGTGCATTGCCGGAATGCATCGATCAGGCACCTCCATGATTGCGCGGCTGCTTAATTTGTGCGGGCTTCAGCTGGGCGAAGTAGACCAAATGCTTAACCCTTTACCCCACAATCCCAAAGGTTTTTGGGAACATCTTGGTTTTGTAAGCATAAACGAAAAAATTTTAGAGTGCCTCGATGCCGGCTGGGACTATTTCCCACAGCGAATAGGAGATAGCTGGGAATCTGATCCATGTTTCACTTCGATAAAAGAGGAGGCGGAAACAATCATATATTCTTTCAAGGATTATGAAGTCTGGGGATGGAAAGACCCCAGAAACAGTGTAACGCTCCCTTTTTGGCGGCGTTTAATTCCCGATATGAAAATACTGGTATGTGTAAGAAATCCGCTGGCCGTCGCCTATTCATTGAGCAGGCGCAATGGCAATTCCGTGAATTTTGGATTGGATCTGTGGTTGAGTTACAATCAACGGCTGATAGATGGCTCCTGTCCCAAAATAAGACTGATCACAGATTTTGATAACTATTTCACTGATCCGCACAAGGAATTGCACATGGTGTTAAGCTGGATAGGACTGCCGGTTTGTGAAGAAAAGCTCAACAGGGCCTGTGAGACAATCTCCCACTCCCTTAGGCACCATCACATTACCGATGAAGAGCTGTCCGGCGGGAAGCTTCTTGAAGAGTGCTCTAAACTGTATATGAAAATGCGATCAGAACTCCCCACAGCCGTTGAGCAGGGCTCTGAAAAATCCGATCCTCTTTACCTTAAAGCAATAGAACTTTTTAACGATAACAAGGATAAAGAAGCTGTGGAAGCACTTTCTACACTGATTCAATCAGACCCAGAGCATGCTCTTGCGCACAATGATCTGGGGGCGTTTTACTACTGGAAAGGCAAGAAACAGGAGGCATTGTTTCATTTCAGAAAGTCGGTTGAACTCAATCAGGAAAACCATACGGCCCAAAAGAACCTGGCGGATTTGTATCTGGAACTTGGCAAAATTGATGAAGCCATAGAAATATTCAAAAAAATCATTTCAGACAATCCAGACGATACAGAAACCTTGCTGGCAGTGGCCGATCTGTTGAACTCATTCGGAATGCAGGATGATGCCAGAAGCGTCTATGAAAAGATATTACAGATAGATCCCGAAAATATCGAAGCGACAGCAAAAATCAACGAACTGCATTAAAGTCCCAAAGATGCATTTGCAACCTGTGAGTTGTTGTTTGAGCAAATAAGTGCGCGATACATTAAGCGGATTGAAGAAGGTGTTTTAATCGAAATAAGGATTTGAAAAAATGGGCATTGACTATAGCGCTATAAAAAAAATTCTGAAGGCCAGCGAAGGTGAAAACCTTCTTGAAGTTGCTCTGGAAAAAATACAGGCCGACAGCTCCCATATGACCAAGGAAGAAGCTGTCATCAGGCTGCTTATGGATTTGCCTAAAACAGGATAGTCATGAAAATTTTAATCATACAGATACTGAGAATGGGAGACGCCCTGCAGCTGCTCCCCCTGATTAAAGGTATAAAAAGGCTTTTTCCGAAATCCGAAATATGTCTTCTCACCTCGCACCTTGAGAAGTCGGTATTCGACATTGAACCAGACATTGCCGCGATTTATACGTTAAACAAGGAAACCATATCCACCCTCGTGTCCCGAGGCAGCAAAGCGGATGTTATCTCGGCACTTGAGCAGCTTGAGAACGATCTTGCCGCTGTGAGCGACATTGAGTGGGACTGGGTTATCAATTTCAGCCATACATTCTCCTCTGCGTTGCTCGGTTTTATTTTAAACGCCAAGTATCGTTCCGGCTTTAAGGTCGATGACAGGCGCCGATACAGAGCGAGAGAGAGGTGGTTTGCATATTCGCTGGCATCTTTTCCGAATCGACGATACAGCAACTTCAACTGGGTTGATATCAACAAAAATGTTATAGGACTCGATTCCATTCCCCATCCCCCTTTTATCGAACCGAATCGTCTGGACATTGTCCAAGCCAAGGAGTTTTTCAATCAGACAGGATTTGCAAACGAAAAAATTGCCGGCATCCATCCAGGTGCCAGCGTTGAGTATAAAATGTGGCCTGTTGAAAAATTCGCAGAACTGAGCAGAATACTGATCAACAACCATGGCTATAAAATCCTCATTTTCGGCAACCTGGAAGGAAAGCATCTTTCAAACCGGTTAAAGCAAATGATAGGCCGTGGAGCTGAAAATCTAGCCGGAAAAACCAGTCTTGAAGAACTTACGGCCTTTCTTTCGCTATGTGATGTGCTGATTACCAATGATACAGGGCCCATGCATCTTGCTTCTGCAGTGAACACACGTACCATCGGACTTTTTTTCACAACACATTTCATCGAAACCGGCCCCTATGGCGCAGGCCATGTGGCAATACATCCGAACATTTCCTGCTTCCCCTGCCAGGGACCCGCTCGGTGTCTTCACAAAGATTGCCTTCAATACATTTCTCCGGAAACGGTTGAGGCAGTTATCGCAAACAGGGGAGTATTTGAAAAAAATGGCAGCACGGATTTCCTGAAATCAGACAGGGGAAAAGTGAAGGTTTTCGTTTCTGATTTTGATCCATGGGGTAATCTTGAGTGGCTGCCTTTAGAGCGAAGACCCATTGGGTTTGATGAGCTGCAACGTTTATTATTAAAGACCACATGGTTGTATTTCTATGGTAAACAGCAAGACCTGAACAGTTCGGAAGATGAATATCTGTCCCAAATGCTTGGGTTCTTTCATACCGACGGCCGCTCCGAGCGGTTGATCGAAGCCGTTGAAAGCTTCATTGACAGGTTAGGGGAATTTATGAGCCTGCTTGAAAAGGGAAAACAGGTTGCCGTTGATATTCAAGCAGAGCTGATGAAAATAGATTTCGATACCTTAAGAGTAAGACAACTTGGGGAGAAACTTACCCGAATCGAAGATAAGATTTCAAATTTCGATAAAGCATCCTCCATTTCGTTCCTATCTGAACTTTTCACCGTATTTTGTGAAAACATCGAACAGGAAGAACCCCTGGAGCTATCCACCAAAACCATTGGAAGCTACAGTGACATAATGGCGATCACAAGTGGAATCATCAACCGAGCGAAAAAGCTGACAGCGCTGCTCGATATGAAACCACAAACCTCCGGGACACCGTAAACCAGAAGAGTATGTTGTATTTGGCTTTAATTCCAGGTGACTATGTAGGCTGGGCAGTCTGCAGCAAGAACCTGATCCGGGAGCTTTCAAAACTTACCGAAACCTCCCTCATCAGTCCTCAAGAACTCAGCGCGCATGGCTGTCGCCGGTATGATGGAAAGATCTTCCATACCATCGGAGATCACCATCTCACAAAGGTGATGGATGTTACCGGAACCGAAAATTACGGCTATACCTTTTTTGAAAAGTTGCCTGCCGAGGAAGCGGTTGGCAATGCACTTCATTTTGACATCGTTTTTGCCGGCTCCACCTGGTGCAGAGACATTCTTGTGGAAAAAGGCATAACCTGGGCAGATGTCCTGATTCAGGGGATTGACCCTGAGCTATTCTATCCTGTCTGTGGAGAAAAGCCAGGGGCAAAGGACTACTTTGTCATCTTCTCGGGTGGAAAACTCGAACTTCGCAAATCCCAGGACATCGTTATAAAAGCGGTAAAGGTGATGCAGCAAAGACACAAAGACGTTCTGTTCGTAAATTGCTGGTATAATGCGTGGCCCTTTACCATGAACACCATGGTCCATTCACCCTGGATAAACTACAGACCTGCCAAGCGATGGGGGATCGACTGGGTTAAGCTGATCTTACACGACAACGGGATAGATTTAAATCGCACGGAAATCATCCCCCGGATCTCACAGGATCAAATGCGAAAAATTTATGCGTGTACCGATATCGGTCTGTTCCCAAATCGATGTGAAGGCGGGACCAACCTTGTGCTGATGGAATACATGGCCTGCGGAAAGCCGGTGGTTGCCTCATATACCAGCGGACACAAGGACGTTTTAACCAAACACAACAGCCTGCAATTAAGACACCTGCGCCCCTTTGAGCTATGGAATAGAGAAGGAAAACTTGAGGCTAAATGGGAAGAGCCAGATCTGCAAGAAGTCATTGAAACTCTTGAATATGCCTATGAAAATCGAGATGCCCTGACATCCATCGGCAAACAGGCGGCAGAAGACATGAAGCATTTTACCTGGAAACACTCTGCTGTCAGCCTGCTTCAAAAGCTGGAATTGATCCTATAAAAATAAGTGATTTTCCTTACCGCAACAGAACCCAACGTATATGTAAAGGTATATGGTGCAGATCATATTCTAAGCCCGATCAAATATCCGGAAATTAATGTCTCAGACATACTGGTAGTGGAAGGGGCGCTGGGCCGACGCATCCTGGAACGAAACAACGGGAAACTTAATAAAATCGTATTTGACACACATCTTCTGCCAGGCTTTCCCCTTGCACTTCCCCCATGGGATCAGGTGCCGGCCGACTGCAAAATCGTATTGATCAGGGGAGGAGGTATCGGGGATGTGCTAATGTTAACTCCTGGACTAAGAGAACTACGAAATCGCATCCCCCCTTCTGCAAGCATAACACTTGCAACTTTTAAAATGAATGCCCCCCTGTTCTTTTCAAACCCCCATATAGATGCTGTGATAGCACAGCCGCTCACACTTGGAGATCTGATGCGGTTTGATTATTACAAAGAATTCAATGATCATGAGGATCTGATGTCCCGCATTCCTATGATAGATTTTTACTTATGTTCAATGGGCATAGATCCATCTGAGGTAGACGATAAGCGGCCAACTCTGGTGCTCGATAATCTTTATCATAGCGATATTTCAGGGCTGGTGAAAAAAATCGGTGCTGCTTTTCGCGCCAGCGTATATCTAAACGGCCTGGCCAGCGACAGACTCAGGGACCTTCCGCTGCACATCCTCAAGATTTTTCCAGAAAAGTTTCCAGATACCCTGTTTATAGTTCCAAAAGCCTACTTTCATCGCTACCAGCGCATCGCACAAGAACTTTTCGATGTAACGAATGTTTTTCTGCTTGATACCAATGAATCCCTGTCAGCCTATATAACCGCTTTGACCTGCTGTGATGTTGTTGTGACCACAGACAGCTCGGCTTACCATTTGGCGGCAGCTCTTGACAAACCTTGTTTGGCGCTGTTCGGGCCCATCAGTAAGAATCTTCGCACAAATTATTATCCTACGGTCTTTTCCATCGAATCTTGCTACAGCGGATTTACATGTAAATCACCCTGCGGGAAAAGTATGGTTTCTGAATTTTATTCAGATAAAAAGATAAAAAAAGAAAAGTGCCCGGAGGCATCTGTTAAGAAAAAAGATTTTAGTCCCTGCCTGGAATCTTTCTCTTCTGATCACTTGCTTGAGGCTTTTGGACAACTCCTCTAATTGTCTACACCAAAACAGGAAAGCGTGTTAACCGTATGCGGGCTGGAATTGTAAATTGTCCACTCTAAACTTTACTCAAGAAAATCTCTTCTGCAAAAACCTTCAGATCCTTGCCGCACGACACCCGGCCTTGAGCAGAGTGTTGGAGGAGTTGAAGCCTCTCGGAATTTGTAAAACCATTTCCACACCAAACGGCCATCCCTCTCTTATGGGACGAATGCCTACCGGCGAATGGGCACCTCTTCATAGCCTGAATGATCCGCTGCAAGAGGCAGAACGCCTGATCTCTCATCATGACTTCCTGGGTGAAGATATCACGATTCTTATGGGATTCGGCCTCGGTTACCTGCCTTTAGCGATACTGAAACGCATGCACCCTGAGCACTTTTTGGTAATCGTTGAGGCATGTCCGGAGATCATTCTCAATGCGTGTCGGACAATGGATCTTTCCCCTGTTTTTGCAAACAAAAGGGTTCATATTTTCACGGCAGATCAGATTAAGCCTATCTGGGAGCTGTTAGAAAAAGAACAACTCAAACTGCTTGCCGGCAGAGTCAATAAACTTATTCATCCCCCCAGCCGGCTTCAGTTCCCCGATGCTTACCATATTGTTGAAAACAAGGTGGAAGCCTTTGTGACCATGCAAGAAGAAAGCTTCAAGGCACTTGAAGCTCAGAGAAACCTGACGGCTGAAAACGTGCTGAAAAATATGGTTTCCATATTACATGCATCTGCCGCAGATCTTCTTTTCAAATCCCTGAAAGGCTACCCCGCCCTTGTCATTGCAGCCGGCCCTTCCCTGGACAAAAATATTTCTAATATCAGAACTTTTAAGGACCGGGCTCTTCTCATCGCCGTGGATACAGCGCTTAAGCCTCTTGCAGCAGAAGGCATCACTCCCGATATGGTTGTTTCGGTGGATCCCAGTGCAGCGAATTTAAAAAAAATAACCTCAATCCCAAGGGCGTCTCTAGATCAAATTCCGCTTATTTTTTCACCTCATGTACGCCATGAAATTCCATCTCATTTTCATGGGCCAAAATTTGTATTCGGAATGCCAAATTCCCTCATCAGATGGGCCTTAAGCCACCTGGGAGAGGTGAAAGAGCTTCCTTATGGATTCAGCGTCGCACATTATGCTTTCTATCTTGCCCGAGAAATGGAAGCGGATCCTATCATTTTTGTGGGTCTCGACCTTGCATTCACCCATTACAGGGCCCATGCGAAAAATTGTTCGAACATCTGGTCTGCGGATTTAAAAAGACCCGATATCGTCTTTGTCCCCGGGATCGAAGGAGTAGCGGTTCCAAGCTTTCCCGGATTTGCCAAAATGATTACTCTTTTTGAAAAAGAGATTAAAAACACTAAAGCAAGATGCATCGATGCAACAGAAGGCGGTGCATTTATTGAAGGAACTTCAGTGATGACGCTTGAGGATGCAAGGGAGCTTTGCGCTTACAACAACATACCGCTTACCCAGCGGCAAATCAGGGAAATATGGCATAAACATCGGCTGGCCGATTGTCGGCACATAAAATCCGGCCTGAAATGGCTGCTGGATGAAGCAGATGATCTTTACCAGCTAAGCCAAAGAGCAATGAAATTGCTATCCCCTGTATTGAAGCTGCTCGATCAAAAAGCTCCGCTTGAAACAGATGCTTCCAGAATATTTGAGGAGATAAATGAAATTTCTGATCAGGTAAACCTGCACAGAACCTTCCTGAACGTGATCAGAGACCAGATGGGCAAGGTTTTCATTGAGCAATATAAACTTAAGTTTCAACTGGAAAGAGAAATCGAAGAAGCCGAAAGACTTCGCCTTGGAGTCTACAAATCCCATATCTTCTTTGAACGGTTAATACAAATAGTAGATAAGATTAGATGTTTCGGCACTGCGGCTATAAGACAACTTGAAACCACTCTTGAAACAAAGGATATAAGCTTATCATGAACAACACCAAGCTTTCCCTTTGCATGATCGTAAAAGACGAAGCGGCTAATCTTGCAACCTGTCTTGAAAGCGTTAGTGGATTGGTGAATGAAATCATCCTCGTTGATACGGGTTCGGTCGATAATACCAAAGAGATAGCGCGTGCCATGGGAGCGAATGTGTTTTCGTTTCCATGGAACAATGATTTCTCGGAAGCTCGCAACGAATCATTGCGATATGCCTCGGGCGACTGGATTCTTGTGCTGGATGCAGATGAGGTTATCGATCCGGGTGACCATTCTCGAATTCACAAACTCCTTAGCAAAAGACAGGTCGACGGTTACCGACTGATTCAGAGGACCTACCAGAGGCAATCAACCGTAGCGGGGTGGAAAGCGCTGGAAGATAACACTCCCTTTGCTCGTGGATGTCCGGGATATATACCATCGCCGCTGGTTCGGCTGTTTCGAAATCTTCCAGAACTGCGCTTCAGGGGGCGAGTTCACGAACTGATCGAGTACGATCTGCTCTTTCAGCGTCGAGTCATCGTTAACACAGATATTCCGATTCACCATTACGGAAAGGTCTTAGACGCCCGGCGCCTTAAGCGTAAACAGACCTTGTACCGAATGATAGGAGAAGACAAGCTCAAAGATCAACCCGCAGATGCCCGTGCATGCTGCGAGCTGGGAGTTCAATATATTGAAATGAACCTTTATGATCAAGCAGAGCGGGTGTTAAAACGAGCCCTGGCTATAGATCCTCAGAACATCCGCGCCATGTTCAACCTGGCGATTGCTCTGTCCCGGCTTGGAGAAGATACTCAAGCGATCCATTATTATCAACAGGTCATTGAACTCGATCCGACGCATATCGGAGCATACAATAATCTTGCCCAGATTTTTATGCGACACGATGAAATGGTTGAAAAAGCCGACAGAATCTTCCAGATAGCCCTTCATCGAAACCCACAGCATCATGTGCTGCATTATAATTATGGATTATTCTGGGAAAAAAAAGGACGTTTTTTAAGAGCAAAAAATCAATACCAAAAGGCTTTGGCCATAGACGATGGCTTTGACCCGGCAAGAAACCGCCTTGAGCGCATCCATCAAATGCAGCGAGAAGAAAGGAGGATGCTGAATGAAAATCGTCCTGATACGAACACTAGTAATCCGTGTATTCTTAAGGGGCCTGATACAAACGAACCAGACCGGCAAACAGTGTCTCTCAGTGAGCGAAACAAGTTAATCGAAGATTTGAATGCCCTGATTACTGGTATTGAGCAGAATCCGAACAACAGCGATCTTCGGTTCAGATGCGGTTATGCCCTGGAGAGGCTCGGACAGAAAGATGCGGCCCTTGAGCAATATCAGGAAGCGTTGAAACTGAACCCGACACATTCGGGGGTGCTCTTTCAGCTTGCTGTGGAAGCCGAAAACCAGGGATTGCTGGAAGACAGCATCACGCTTTATCGTGAATTACTGAAAGAATCCCCCCATCATATAGAAGCTCATTTAAACCTGGCACGCATTTTGGAAAAACAGGAGGAGCAGAAAAAAGCCTTGAAATCAGATACAGCAGGGCTTCGGATTGCCTTTCTATGGGGCGGTATTCCCTTCTGTGGGGATACGCTAAACAAAAAGGCGCTTGGAGGAACCGAAACCGCCATTATTCATATGGCGAGCTGCCTTGCCAGCATGGGCCATAAGGTAAAGGTTTTTGTTAAAGATGGAAACGGGCTTTACAATGGAGTGTTGTATGACGATATACAAAACTATGTATATTCCTTGCGGCAGGAACCGGCAGATATTCTAATTGCCTGCCGTCTTTTCCATCCTTTCCTTCATCAGGTTGACGCTCGGGTTCGAATTTTCTGGACAGAAGACGCCCACGACCAGCCGTTTGTACAGTCACTGGACAGATGGGAAATCACAAAAAATATCGATCGCATATTCACCGTAAGCCGCTGGCAAACCAATATGTTGTCTTCCCGGTTTAATATTCCGATTGAGAGCTTTTTTATTACCCGCAATGGGGTTTACTGGAAACATTTTCAAACGATCCCTGAGTCTAAAAACCAAAGGAAACTGGTTTACACCAGCACACCATTTCGGGGGCTTGACGTTTTGCTGGATATTTTTCCTCAGATCCGCAAGCGTGTTCCTGATGCAGAGCTGGATATCTTCAGCAGCATGCAGGTTTACCAGATTGATAAGAGCGAAGATGAAGCCATGTACGGCGACCTTTATCGTAAGGCAGATCAGCCGGGTGTTGTGCTTAAAGGAAGTGTAACCCAGTCGGAGCTTGCACGGGCGTTACTGTCATCCGGGATCATGGCCTATCCGAACCATTTCGCCGAAACATCCTGTATCGCAGCGTTAGAGGCTTTGGCCGCAGCCGTTCCTGTGGTAACCACTTCTCTGGGGGCCCTGCCGGAAACAGTCTGCAACGGAGGAGTTCTGATAGATGGCGATCCGAGAACGGATGAATATCAGTCTCGTTTTGTGGACGTCGTATGCACCTTGATGTTGGATACAAACCGCTGGAATTTCCTTGGAAAGGTGGGTAGAAAGCGAATTTATGAGCAAAACCGATGGCAAACCATTGTAAGAGAATGGACTATGGAGTTTAACCGGCTTCTCGCCTCGAAAGCAGGTAAACACCCGGTGAAAACATTTCATTAGTGACAACTCCTAAGTAGAAAAAGAATCTGACAATCTCTTTTTGTTGCACGATATGGCCGAACACTTCTCTTCCTGAAAAAATTTAAGAGATGTGGATGAAATCCCGCCCTTTCACATAAAAGGCTAATCCCTTGCGCTTGTCATTGTGTATGATTGTTAGAAATGAAGAGAAGGACCTTAGTGGTTGCCTTCAGGCCATTGCCCCGGTAGTGGATGAGATTGTGGTGGTGGATACCGGATCGCAAGATCGAACCGTTGATACTGCCAAAGCCTATGGAGCCAGGGTTTGCTATTTTGATTGGATAGACGATTTTTCAGCTGCCCGAAATGAATCCATTAAATGCGCAACCGGAGATTACATTATCTGGCTGGACGCCGATGACAGGATTTCAAAGGAAAATCAACAAAAGCTTGCATACTTGAAAAAAGGGTTTCCCCCGGAAAAACACACCGCCTTTGCATTGCAGATTATCTGTAGAAGTGCTGCCGGCCAATCAGTTGTCTATTACCAGCTTAGAATATTTCCCAACGTAAAAGGGGTGATGTTTGAAGGGCAGATCCATGAAGAGATTGCACCTTCGCTTAACCGGCTCGGCATTGGAATCGTTAAAGAAAACATACAGATCGTTCACACTGGATATAAAAATGAAAAGTCTCTTTTTGAAAAAGCACAGCGCAATCTTCGCATCCTGTCGTCCAAGATCAAAGGCGAACAACAGACACCAAAAGACTACTGTCGACTGGCAGAATGTTATTTTGGCATAAGGGATTATAAGAGATGCCTTAAGTATATCAAAAGGGCACGGACAGCCGGCTCATCTGCAAACTTTTATAAAAAGTCCTATACGATGATGGCTGATTGCTATATTCAGACGGGGCAGGCAGACAAAGCAGTACAATTGCTGCAATACGCGCTTAAGGAGTACCCGGGTAACTGGTATATGCGCTATTTGATGGGTGCGACGCTAACTTTTTCTGGAAAATACAAAGAAGCCATCCCGTATCTGACAAAGGCTCTTGACTGTAGAAAGACGATAGAGGATTTCCCGGTGCTGTCAAATATAGATGCTCGCATCCTGTATTTTTTGGGCAGATGCCTGGAGGCAACGGGGCGGCTGCAAGAAGCTGCGGAGATCTACAAGAGCTCCATCACATCGGAGCCAAACGACCTGGATGCATTACGGTCATACGGATTTCTTTTGTCAAAGATAGGAAGATTTCAAGAAGCAGTTGAGATATTTAAACTGGCCCGCAAATCTGCCCCAAAGGTCGATAAAGGAATCTGGCTGGCCCTTGCGAGGCTGCAGCTTTTTGAAAACAAACCGGATCAGGCCATTCGACTCTATTCGGAGCTTCTCCAGGCATACCCAGATGATACCGATGCTTTAAAAGGAATAGTACGGGCTTGCAGGGATACCGGAAATCTCGATAGGCTTGTTTGCGCACTTAACCAATTACCAAAGGGGCTTAAGATCTCTTTTGAAACCATGGGCGCTGTCGATGAATGACATGAAGATACCTAAAATCATTCATCAGATTTGGATCGGAAACAAGCCGAGGCCCCGGGTGTTGATGGAGACCTGCAAGGCCATGAATCCCACATGGGAATACCGGCTATGGACAGAAGAGAACCTGCCGAAGGACTTCATTAACCAGAAACACATTGAAAGCATCTCTAAACATCAACCAAATTATCCGGAGGCAGCACAATCCGATATTATGAGATATGAGATTCTTTTCAGATATGGTGGTTTTTTTGTTGATGCCGATACCGAATTTATAAACCCATTAGAGGATTATTTAACAGAAAACGATTCCTTTTGTTGCTTTGAAAATGAAGACCACAGGGGAATTTTGCTGGCAAACGGATATCTTGCGGCCACCAGAGGTAACGAGCTTATGTGGCTGCTGATTCAGGAGCTATATAAAAAGGAATCAGTCGTAAAGGATCTACCCTGGATTGAAACCGGCCCGCTTTTTTTCACTCAGACGGTACTCAAGTACAATTATGATAGACTGAGGGTATACCCGAGTCATTACTTCATCCCGAGGCATTTCTCCAGCAAAAGAATGTACCTGGGCCCTGGCAAGGTATATTGTATTCAGCACTGGGGAAGCACGTTAAATCTCTACGAAAATGAACAAAAAAACCGCGGCTGAACAGGCGAAAAGAGCAGCTCGGAATAACCGGATGGCTGGAATCTCTCCAAACACCATGTTCATCTTCAGATACCCCGAGGAAACAAGGAAAACGATGCGAGAAACCGTTGACATCAAAAAAAGCCTCGGTATCCAATGGGGCTTATTTTTTGCCATTCCATATCTGAAATTCCTCTTTTCAAAAAATTAACATCAAATAAGAATATCTTTGTCAAATGTATAATCACCAACATGAGAACAACTCGGTTCTGGTCACAAACCTTAATGCTCTTTCCGAAAAAAATCCCGAACTCGGATTAATGATCGAACGGGATATGCCTTCGGGAGAATTCTATATAAGTGAGACCCCGTCGACGGCGCCGACATTATTGTATATTCCGTCGACCGGAAATGCCAGATACCTTCACAGCCCCGAAGATCCGGTTCGAGAAGCCTGTGGCCTGATAAAGGACCGTTCGTTCAGAGGAGAAGACATCACCGTATTATTCGGTTTCGGGCTCGGTTACCTGCCCCTTGCCATCAGGGATCGGATGCATCCGGAGCATGTGCTTGTTATTGTCGAAGCAAGCAGGGATGTTCTTCATAAAGCTCTCAGCACGATAAGTCTTTCAGAGCTTCTGCAGGATAGCCGGGTTCACTTGCTTGCTGCGGATCAGAAGAATCAACTCAGGCTGACCCTGGACCAATATCGTCTGAAGATCCTTGCTGGCAAAGTTCAAAAACTGGTCTATCCACCCTGCATCGACCTTGCACCTGAGTCTTACAAAAAAATGGAATCCTGGGTTGAATCTTTCATTCGATTTGTTCATAATTATTATTTTGCGATCTATAAGAACGAGGAATGCTCTACTGAAAATTTTTTTAAAAATCTCTCTCTCCTTAATTCGGCAGCGCCGGTTAATTGTCTGGAAGGCATTGCAAAAAATCGATCGGTAATTGTAGTGGCGGCTGGACCGTCCCTTGATAAAAACATCAACACTCTTCAAGAAGCCAACGGCAAAGCGATTGTCATTGCTGTCGATTCTGCGCTCAAACCGCTTTCAACGGCCGGAATTCTGCCGGATATCATTGTATCGGTTGATCCATCAGAAGCAAATTTAAAAAAATTTCACTCCATACCGAATGACATATTCGACCAGATTGTGCCGGTATTTTCTTTCTTTGTTCATTACAAGATCCCAAGAATTTTTTCAAAAAACAGGTTTTTTTTTAACGAACCTGGGGATTTGAATTCGTGGTTTCTGGAAACGACCCCGCCGATTGTTCAATTTCCCAAAGGAAACAGTGTAAGCCATTACGCATTTTCTCTAGCAAAGTTTATGTCGCCTTTAAATATCATCTTTGTCGGACTGGATCTTTCCTTTCCCTTCATGCAGGCTCATTCAAAGCATAGTGATTCCTGGAGTCTATCTCCGGATATCAACTATGTCTTAACTCCTGACATCCATGGCGGCTATGTTCCGACCATTCCTGCATTCAGAGATGCGATCACCGTATTGGAGTCTCAGATAGCAGCTACCAATATTCCCTGCATAGACGCAACCGAAGGGGGCGCGTTGATTGAGGGAACCCGTATCATGTCCCTGACAGAAGTCCTTGATCGATTTGTCAGTCCCTCAAAAAATGCCCGGATCGATTTTCCAAGAATTTGGGAACAGGCAGAAAAGATCGATTCATCCCGCATATCCGGAAAGGTCGAGGAGTTTATCACTTCAGCCCAAAAAGTCAGATCGCTCTCGAAACAGGGCATGGACACGATTTCAAGCCTTTTAAAGGATATCCATGCATACGGACCCAAAGATTCACGAGTCACTCAAAAAATTGAAGATGTCAACCACCTCGTGGAGCAAATCGATGCGCATAAGCTGTATATGGCACTGATAAGGCAACGATTGGATTCGATCATAATAAACCAGTATCGCACCAAGTTCATGGGTGAAAGAGAGAAGAACAATAAGAAAAGGCTCCTTATTCAGATTGATGCATCCAGGGAATATTTTTCAAGGATTCATAAGGCAACCATTATCTTGATACGGTACGGAGAAAAGGCTGTGAAACCATGGCTGAATCCATCTTGCGGATATATTGAACATCGGAGCGGCACATTTTCCGTGACAAAAAGCAACGGGGAGCTGAGCATATCCAAAACACACTGAAACAGGTAAAGGCTCTATGTCATAGCAAAGGAGGCATATCATGAGCGCCGATCCTATGGACGTAAAAATTCGCAAGGGAGAACATGCTTTTCAAAACGGCCGGCCCTATGAGGCGTTGAGGATATTCGATTCCATTCTGAACAAAGATCCAGATAATGTTCTGGCATTAAGTAACAGAGGAGTCGTATTAAACCGGCTGGGTCGGCACCAGGAAGCAGAGAAATCTTTCTGCATGGCGCTTGATTTAGAAGACGGCAACAAAAACGCGATATTCAATCTGATTAGTAATTATATTGAAACCAATAACTGGACAAAAGCTCAGGAAGCCCTCAACTGCCACGGCCACAACCTTACGGAAGAGGATCTTGAATTAATCAGGCAAAAAGTTGAAAGCAGACTGATAAGCAGGGATTCTACTGGCTTGATAGATGAACATTCAGTGAAACCGCCCGCAACTTTTTTTCATACCCAACAGCTTATCAATGAAACATTCAACAAGAACCTGTTTTTCATCGTGGGCTGCCCGAAGTCGGGTACTACATGGTTTCAAAATATAATCAACGGCCACCCCGAGATTCTGTGTGCAGGTGAATCCAATATCAACATGATTCGCCGGTTCCTGAGCCAGGCCTGCGATCTTTACAATGCCGATGTCAGCAAAATAAACTCTGCCTATATCGGCCAGGATGAACCATACGCCGTGTTAGAGGAATCTGATCTGAATTATCTTTTCATATCCGCCATTGGCCTGTTGTTTACCTATCTGGCGAAAACAGAACCTGTTAATTGCATCGGAATGAAAAATCCGGATCACCTCATTAATATGCATACAACAGCGAAATTCATCCCGCATATGAAGTACATTCACATTATCCGCGACGGACGTGACGTTGCGGTCTCAGGATGGTTTCACAACTTAAGGACGGAAAGGCAATCTCTTGAGCAGCAGTATGCAACCTTCAAGGCATATGTTGAAAATATCGCCCGGGCATGGAATCTGGATGTAAGAAAAGCAAGAAGTTTTGGCCAGAAACATCCTGACAGGTATTTCGAGCTGCGCTATGAGGATCTTCATCATCGGGCCGATGAAGTCATCGGGGATATTCTTGGTTTCCTGGGCGTGGATGCTTCCCAGCATATGATTGATTTGTGCAAACAAGCTGGCTCATTTGAAAAGCTCTCAAACGGCAGGCACCCCGGACAGGAAGATCGCACCTCTTTTTTCGGAAAAGGGATTGCAGGGGATTGGAAAAACCACTTCGACAACAATAGCCTGGATTTTCACCCGATATGATTTTCTAAGAATTTTAGCAGAACATTCAAATAATTTCCATGCAGGATTCATCAAATATCCCACGATTACAGCGGCTTTTACTTTGA
>JAFDFZ010000020.1 GCA_019309565.1 Deltaproteobacteria bacterium | reverse complement strand
GTCGGCTCATCACATCCTGGGGCTGGAGCAGGTCCCAAGGGTTCGGCTGTTCGCCGATTAAAGTGGTACGTGAGCTGGGTTTAAAACGTCGTGAGACAGTTTGGTCCCTATCTTCCGTGGGCGCAGGATATTTGAGGGGATCTGTCCCTAGTACGAGAGGACCGGGATGGACGAACCAATGGTGTTCCAGTTGTCGCGCCAGCGGCATTGCTGGGTAGCTATGTTCGGAATGGATAACCGCTGAAAGCATCTAAGCGGGAAGCCAACCCCAAGATGAGATATCCCTTCCGATGGAGACATCGGAACTGAAGACCCCTTGTAGACGACAAGGTTGATAGGCCAGGTGTGTAAGTGCGGCAACGCATTTAGCTAACTGGTACTAATTGGTCGTGCGGCTTGGTCACATTTTTTGACACAGATAACTGAACGCTTTTATGTGGTTATATCCTAAGTGAGTTTTCTACAGGCGCTTAAGGGGCATCATATCGACAATTTGTTGTCGATATTGAATAACATGCTATGTTCATAGAGAAAAACAGTGGGCTTAAGTGAACTGAAGTTAAGGAATTTGATCTATTTTTAAAATGGAAGAGCGAAGCGATACCTTAATTTTACGCACTTTAGATCACTTACAATTGAGTTTTATTTCAACTGCCCCTAAAGAGGCCATTTTTTCCGAGTAAACTATCGGAAGAAAAAACGGTTTTTCGGTGGCTACAGCGAAGAGGTAACACCCGTTCCCATCCCGAACACGGAAGTTAAGCTCTTCAGCGCCGATGGTACTGCTCGGGAAGCTGAGTGGGAGAGTAGGACGCTGCCGGAAAACTTTTTTATACCCGGGGTACATGGTACCTCGGGTTTTTTTATTCTATTCCCCGATTCTCCATTGAAACTCCCCTTATACCTGCCCTGGATGCAATTTGCGCACAGAGGGCAGACGAACACCGAGCATCGATAAATTACAGGGCAGGAGTTTATGTTTTTTTTGACAGCCGATACAGGACGCTTATTTCGTAATTGAAGTCAGTACAGACAATTTGATATATTGATATTTTTAAGGAAACGAGCTGAATGGAAAAAATATTTAACCGCGCCCGGTACAAAATTCTTTTAGATCTATGGAGCCGGCGAGCGGACTCGAACCGCTGACCTGCTGATTACGAATCAGCTGCTCTACCAGCTGAGCTACGCCGGCAGAATATTGTTTATCCTTAAGTTGTTTATCATGCAAAATCAAGAAAAATCTACAATTCAAAGGTTAGTGAATTTCATTCGAAAACGAAGCGCCGGAATTGAATGCACGGGTGTTTCTGGTTCCGAGAAGGCCTTTCTTTTGGCGCAACTTTACAATAAACTTCAGTGGCCTCTGGCTGTGATTCTATCTTCTGTAAAAGAGGCAGAAATGTTCATAGAGGATTTGAAATTTTTTTTCGATTTTTCGCAAACACCGATACTTTATTTGCCAACATACGAAAGACTGCCTTTCACCTACCTTTCCACTTATCGAGAAACCGCAGCTGCTCGTATCCGAACCCTGTTTCAATTGACCGCTACCTCCCATCCTCCCTTTCTGATAACCACTGTAGATGCGCTGTTGCGAAAACTCATCCCTAAGGCTGAATTGATCCAATATGCCGAACTGTTGATGGTGGGTGAAGAGATCGACAGAGAGGGGCTGGTTCACAAATTGATATCCGGAGGGTATGACAGAACGGTAATTGTCGAAACCCCAGGGGAATTTTGCACAAGAGGTGGGATACTTGATGTTTTTTGTCCGCTGTATGATATGCCATTACGCATAGAGTTTTATGGAGATTCGGTAGATACGCTGAGGTTTTTCTCCACAGAAACCCAGCGTTCCACCAGCAGCGTTCAAGAAGCGGTTCTGGTTCCAGCAAGCGAAATCATCTTTGGAACACAAAATCAGGATGAAGTGATTCGCCGGTTTCGAGAACAGGCCGCTGAGCTCGGTACTTCCATCACAGAGCTTAGAAATGTGGTTGAGCGGATAAAGAACAAAACGGTATTTGCGGGAATTGAAAGCTGGATACCGCTGATGTATCCCAGGCTGGATTCTTTATTCGATTATGTTCCGCCAAATATGCTCTTCATTCTTTCGGAGCCGGCTGCTCTAAAGGAAGCTGCTGAACAGCTGCAAAGGCTGAGTGCACAATCATATGAAACCGACAGACAAGAAGGACGGTTTTGTATCAAGCCACAGATGCTCTATTTGCAATGGGAAGGTACCAAGAAGGTTCTTTACGAGAAGAAACCGCTTGTACTCAAAATGCTTAAAACTCATGCAGAAAGAACGAATGAAAGAAGCAGCCTCTGTCAGGTTCATTTTTCGATAGAAGAGAACGCTGCTTTAAGCAATGAATTAAAACATCGGCGGGAAAATGAGAATCTCCTTCTGCCATTGGTAAATTGGATTAAAGACAAGGTACAGTGCGGGTTAACCCCATTTCTTGTTTGCCGGAACAGGGTTCAGGCAGATCGACTCAAATCGTTGCTGGCATCATATCGTATTCAGGTCGACTCTATCGACAGATTTGCCCACCTCCAATCAGCCAAAAGTGATGCGTATATATGCTCTGGCCAACTTTCTTCCGGGTTCGTCTGGGTGGATGAATCTATTGCCATTATCACTGAAGGGGAAATATTCGGAGCCAGGCCCCGACGGGCGCCGGCGGCCAGAAAGCAACTTCGAACCGAGCTTCTTTCTTTTGATGAATTGAAAACCGGTGATTTGGTAGTACACATCGAACATGGAATCGGTCAATATCAGGGATTGAAGAAGCTTATGGTGGATGGAGTTACAAATGATTTTTTGCTGATTCAATACCGAGACAACGACAGGCTTTACCTGCCTGTAGATCGAATGAATATGATTCAAAAATACATCGGAGTGGATGGCATCGCACCGGTGCTCGACAAGATGGGAGGGAAATCCTGGGAACGCGTGAAGAGCCGCGTGAAACGATCTGTTGAAAAGATCGCCGGCCAACTTCTCAAGCTCTATGCCGCCAGAAAGGTTAGCAGAGGGTTTGCATTCAGCAAGCCGGATGAATATTTACAAGATTTCGAAGCAGCATTTCCTTACGAAGAAACCACCGATCAGATCAGGGCCATAGAGGATACACTGGCCGATATGACAAAGCCGGTGCCAATGGATCGTCTGGTTTGTGGCGACGTGGGATACGGAAAAACCGAAGTGGCTTTGCGCGCCTCCTTTGTGGCCGTTTACAATGGTAAACAGACGGCTTTGCTGGTTCCGACCACTGTTCTTGCGGAACAGCATTATCGCACGTTTGTGGAGCGGTTCCGAAATTATCCTGTATCGATTGCATGTTTGAGTAGATTTCGATCATTAAACGAACAGCGTAAAATCGTGCACGATCTAAAGACGGGTCGAATCGATATTGTTATTGGAACCCATCGGCTGCTGCAAAAAGATGTTGGTTTCAAAGATCTCGGCCTTTTGATCATCGACGAAGAACAGCGATTCGGGGTGAAACACAAGGAAAAATTGAAGCAATTTCGCAATTCGGTTGATGTGTTGGCGTTGACGGCCACTCCCATTCCAAGAACTCTTCACATGTCGTTGATGGGTATCCGGGACATCAGTGTCATCTCAACACCCCCCGAGCACCGACACCCGATTCTGACATATGTGTCTGAACTCGACGATAACATCATCAAAGCTGCAGTATATAAAGAACTTGATCGAAACGGGCAAATATTTTTTGTTCATAACAACATCTATAACATAGAAGCGATGGCCAATTATTTGCAAGAGTTGATGCCTGAGGTCCGTATCGACATAGCCCACGGTCGTATGAGCGAAAAGGCGTTGGAGGAGGTGATGTTTCGGTTTATCAACCGCGAGATCGATATGCTTCTCTGTACCACCATCATCGAGTCAGGCCTGGATATACCAGCAGCCAATACCATTTTCGTCAATCGGGCAGACAGGTTTGGCCTTGCTCAAATGTACCAGCTCAGGGGGCGTGTCGGCCGTGCGGTTGAACAGGCCTATGCATACTTATTCATTCCAAGGGATCATTCCTTGGGTAAAGATGCACAAAAACGGCTCAGGGTTCTAATGGAACACAGTGATCTGGGATCTGGCTTCAAAATTGCAATGAGCGATCTCAATATCCGGGGGGGCGGAACGATTCTGGGAGCCGCCCAGTCCGGGCATATCGCCGCTGTGGGATATGACATGTTTCTGCAATTAATGGAGGATGCCATTGGCACTTTAAAAGGCGAACCGATCCCCGAACCACTTGAGCCTGAAATTAATATAAATGTATCTGCATATATTCCCGAGTCCTATATGCCGGACATCGATCAACGTCTGTTATCCTATCGAAGGCTTGCTAGGATTGCCGAGCTCAAAGAGATATCGGCATTCAGAGAAGAATTAAAGGATCGTTTCGGTCCATTGCCTTCAGAGGTTCAAAACCTGCTTTTAAAGATCATGATCAAGACATTGTCCAAAAAGGCCGGTATCAAAAGGCTGGACCTGGCCGACCAACAGCTTGTGATGAAATTCTCCGAACGGCACATACGGAATCCTCAAGGGCTTGTGGATATGATTTCATCCCGGAGAGATGGGTTTGAATTTGCATCGGATTATGGTTTGAAGGTGATTCTTTCACGAAAAGGCATGGCGGGCATATGGGAGGAGACCAAAAATATCTTGCAAGAAATTGTACAACATGTTAACGCCTGAGCGGCCTCTGTTATACCGACTGCCAAAAACTATAATACAATTCATTTATTTATGAAACGAGGGATTTTTTGATGCATCTCAAAGAACAGCTCAAAGGACAATGACCTCAGAATACGTTATGTTGCATATAGTGAAATCGCAACCAAAAAGAAGAGGTTTTCTGCTTCTGGCTTCGTTGGTTATTGTTGCTGTCGTGGCATGCTCAGAGGCAAATCAGGCAGAGGAAACGGTATTTTTGATCCGTGTCCAGGAAAGTGTCCTATCCCCCTTGGCTTTCAAAAAAGCTTTTGAAATTAAAAAGGGGGCTTATTCTCATAATGAAATGACAGACCCCGCTGCATTGAAAGAGGCTCAGTTTCGCCTTCTCAACCAGTTGGTAGAAGAGATGATTATTGTACAAAGGGCACAAGAACTTAATATTAAGGTGAGCCCATCAGAATTGGAAGCAGCAGAAGCGGAGATTATCAAGGATTATCCAAAAGGCGCCTTTGAACAGGTACTGCTTGAGAATGCAGTTTCCTATCAAAACTGGAAAGAACGGTTGAAAGTCCGTTTGGTTGTGGAGAAGGTGATAGAACAAGAACTAAAAGATTCAATCCATATTTCAACCAAGGACATTTTGGACTACTACGCCTCCCATTATGGCGTTGACTTGGATTTTGATGTCAAGCCAAATGATATTAACAGCGTGATAGTCAAGCGACTACGAAGAGAAAAGGCCGAAAATGCATACAGGGCATGGATAGAAAGGCTTCGAAAAAAATATACCGTTGAGATAAACAAAGCAGAATGGGAGAAGATCATAAACCCCTGATGCCGTGATATAGCAGGAATTTCAAGTTTCACATCCTATTTTACTGTAAAATTGCCAATGGATGTTAAGTCGAATAAAATTTTTAAGGGCAAAATAATTACACCGAGGCTCTTAAGGGGCAGCCACTACGAAACGTCGGTTCCAGGCACAGGGAAACGACCACTAAGTAGCGGAAGATCCTGTTACTTCCGGTTTAAGCGCTTTGTTGACTACCATTGTGCCGTTATCGACGAGTGACAAAATGTATTTTGCCTTCAAAAAATTTCATTCGACACCATTATATAAGGCATTTCAAAGGATTAGGGATGCGAAACTTGAGTCTAATTTAATTTGGAAACCAGAACAGATGAAATTATTTGGTTATTCATTAAAATGCGCGATTTGTCTGATCGTGCTATTTTCGATGATCGCGACACATTCACAAGGTGTCGAATATATTGATCGGATTGTTGCTGTCGTCAACGACGATGTTATTACGCTTTCTGAGTTGAATTTTGTTTTTGAGCCTTATGCCCGACAGATTAAGGCTCGTGGGTATTCCCCGGTACAAGAACGAAGAATGCTGTACAAGGTAAGAGAGAATATGCTTAACGAACTGATCGATCAGAAATTAACGGATCAAGAAATCAAGAAAGCCGGCGTCAAGGTATCCGAAGCCGAAATAGATAACATGATCGAACGAATAAAAGAATCACGGTTCTTAACAGATGAAGAGCTGAGGGAAGCACTCAAAAAGCAGGGCATGACTTATGAAGAATACAGAAAAAGAATGAAAGAACAGATTCTCAGAACCAAACTTGTCAACCTGGAAGTAAAATCCAAGATTGTCATCACCCAGGAGGATATCCAGAATTATTATGAGGATCATCCTGAATTGTATGGTGGAAAAGAGGTATATCATCTTCGGAACATATTAATAAAGGTGCCGTATGGAGCGGAGAAACCGGCGGCATATCAAAAAATGAAAATGATATATGAGAAGCTCAAAAATGGTGAGTCTTTTGAGAAGCTGGCCCGGCTGTATTCTGAATCACCGGTGGCGAGCGATGGAGGAGATTTGGGAAGCTTTGATATGGATACGCTGTCCCCTCAAATCAAAGCGGCCATCAAAGAACTGAAGGCCGGTGAGTTTACTTCAATACTGGACACAGATCAGGGCTACCAGATTTTCTATGTTGAAAAGATAATAAGATCCGAAGGCAAGCCCATTGAGCAAGTGACTGATGACATCAGGCAAAAACTGTTTAATGAAATTGTGAATAAAAAATTTCAATCGTGGCTCAAAGATCTCAGAAAGAGATCGCATATAAAAATTATCAGGTAACCCCCGTTGCTGAATAACGAGTCTTGTCTGTAAGCCGCGTTTGATCGTATGTAAACGGAAGCAAGTCAGTAGCTATACACAGACGTCATAATAAACTGCGCGTTCATCCGTTGCAGCGTTGATTCTTAAAATACAACATAGCGTTGAACATTCTGGACGCTGTGTATGTATGCGAAAGGATTTATGTCGTTCTGTATTAAAGCGGATATTCGTGATGTACAATGAAAAAAAATCGCTTTCATTCGGTCGATATCTTAAAACCCTGCGACTTGAAAAAGGAATTTCATTAAAGGAAGTTGCAAATGAGACTCGGATCGGCATGGAAACACTTATTCTGATCGAAAACGAAGATCTGGGCAAACTGCCAGCCGAAGTTTTTACCAGGGGATTCTTACGGGCATATGCAAAAGCCATCGATGCCAATGGCGATGAAGTAATCCGTCGATACATTACCGATATTCAAGCATTCAGGGATACGGAAAGATTTGAAACCGATTTGAAGAAAGCCACCTCGCGGTTTTGGTCGCGGATTATATTTTCCTTTGGAGCCTTAGGCTGCATTATTGCGATTAGCATTTATGTCCTATCAGGTTCGAGCACAAGGATGCCGTCCCCCTCTGAACAGAGCCAACATCAGGTCTTGGAAACCGTGCACCAAGAGTCAAGGGCAGGAGACGAAAGGCAAGAGCCGAAAAGCCGACCGGTCGAACCGACTGCAGACAGATTACGCTTAAAGGTTAAGGCCATTAAAAAAACCTGGATAAAGGTAATAGTCGATAGCCGTGATGCCAAGCAGTACCATTTAAATCCTGGAGATCATCTGGAAATAGAAGCTGAGTCAGGCTTCAATCTTCTCATAGGCGATGCGAAAGGGGTCGAATTGACTTTGGGTGATAAGCCGGTTCGAGTTTTTGGTAAAGACAATCAAGTGGTAACCGTACAGATACCCTAAATGGAAACCGATCGAAACAGGATACTGACAGCAAGCATCAAGCGACTTCTTAGAAGAGGGGCGGTCTCCCATTTGCGCAAGATTGTGGAAAAAACCCATGCGGGAGATCTTCAACCCATATTTCAATCTCTCTCCGTTTCGGAGCAGCGGAGGCTGTTTGAAATTATCGATGATGATGTGAAAAAGGGCGAACTTTTCAGCAGGCTGGATTCGGATACCTTTCTGAGCCTCGTCTCCGATATGGAGCCGGAAGAAATCGCAAACATACTGGAAAAAATGCCCACAGATGATGTTGCTGACTTAATCGGCCGCATGCCTGAGGAGATGTCTGATGCCGTTCTGCAAAAAATGAGAAAGGAAGGTTCCGAAGAGGTCGAAGATTTACTCAGCTATGGCGATGATACGGCCGGTGGTATCATGGTCCCTGAGTTTATAGCCTTAAGAGAGGATATCACAGCCCGTGAAGCCATCGAATCGTTACAGAAAGAACACCACGATGTGGAAATGCCCTTTTACCTTTATGTGGTCGATGAATACGGCAAATTGGTTGGGGTAAGCTCCTTGAGGCAGTTGGTGTTGGTTGCCCCTGACACGCCGTTGAAAGATTTTATGACCACCGATGTTATTTCCGTTCGAACGGACGTGGACCAGGAAGAGGTGGCCAAGATTGTCGCAAGATACGATCTCCTTGCTGTCCCGGTGGTAGACGAATCCAATCGGCTCGTTGGCATCATTACCGTGGACGATGTGATAGATATCATCAGGGAAGAAGCCACTGAGGATATATTGAAGATGGCAGGTGCCGGAGAAGAATTTGTTGAAACACAATCTGTTCTAAAAAGTACACGAATCAGGATCCCTTGGTTGTTTGCAAGCTGTATCGGTGGGATTGTTGCATTTTTTATTATCGGTAAATTTGAAGAAAGTATTAATAAAGTTGCCTATCTCGCAGCGTTTATTCCTGTTATCATGGGCATGGGTGGCAATGTCGGAACCCAGTCGGCTACCATTGTCGTAAGGGGTCTTGCCACAGGTCGCTTGAATATACACGATATCTGGCCTGTGGTCTTAAAGGAAATGTCGGTTGGATTGATCCTGGGGCTCATTTATGGTTTTCTGATCGGAGCAGTGGCTCAGGTTAGATACTCAACCGCAGCGCTTGCCTTCTCCGTTGGGCTTGGGGTGGTCAGCTCCATGTCGATAGCGGCGCTTTTCGGATCTTTGGTGCCGATGGCATTTGCAAGGATTAATATTGATCCTGCCGTTGCCACAGGGCCTTTTGTAACCACCGCTATCGATATTATCAGCGTATTTTTCTACTTTATTATTGCTACCAATCTTCTTGGTATATAGACAGATGCCAAGATTATCTACCTCTGCTATTTTACTGCGTAAGATTGATTTTGGTGATTACGATGTTATTGTAACCTTCTTTACGATCAGCAAAGGTAAGATGTCCGCCATTGCAAAGTCTGCAAAAAAGAGCAGGAGGCGATTTGCGGGAATACTTGAGCTGTTTTCCACCCTCAATATCGTGTGTGAAACGGGCCGCAGAAAAGGACTTCCGGTACTAACGGAAGCGGTTTTGATCCACCCGTTTCCCGGAATCCGGTCCGATATTTTAAGAACCGCATATGCAAGCTATTGGGCCGAAATGATCAATGAATGCATGGAAGAAGGAGAGAAAAATCAGGACATATATAAGCTGTATCTATATGTGCTAAGAGCCTTAGATGGCGAGTTTCAACCGGCAGCGGTCTTAAGCGTATTGTTTCAGCTCAGGTTCTTGTTGCTTTCCGGTTATGCTCCCAATCTGGAGGAATGCTCAAAATGCCATAAGAATGTTGAAGAAATAAGCGAAAGTAAGATACTTTTTGATCTGCAGAAAGGAGGTCTGCTATGTCGCCAGTGTGCTTTAAGGCATCCAAATCAGACAGAGCTTCAGAAAGGAACCATAAAGCAGCTTCAGTGGCTTAAAACAGGAGCATTGAAAAAGGCAGAACGAAGTAGATTCACCGATCAGGCAATAGGGGAGAGCCTCAAATTGCTGGAGGCATTTGCACCGTATCATCTCGGCAAGAGACTTAGAACTCTGGCTTTTCTTCAACAAATTCGAGGCAGATAGCTACATGTAAGCGGTAGAACTCACCGCTGGCGATTAGATCAAAGCCGCTTCCGTTCAACCGTCAAAAAGGATGCTACTTTAGGGAGCGGATTCTTAACGTTCAAGCGGGGTTTTTGATGTCAGAAACCATTAAACGGATCTTGGAAAATGCGCCGGTAAGAGCATCTGCTCCCTGTCGAGTCGATGTGGGGGGGACACTGGATATCAATACCTTTTATTTTCCGCTGCGACATCTTTCACCCTGCACGGTGAACATTGCGATAAATTTGAGAACCCAGGTATGGCTTCTTCCCTACACAGAAGGCAGGATAAAAATATCTTCACGGGGATTCAAGAGTTCAGAATATTCCCTTGGCTCCGTTCCGCTGACCCATCCTCTTGGGTTGATGTTTGCTGTGATAGCATATTTCGGGCAATCAGGAATTCATGTTCAGATTGATTCGGCATCGCCGCCTAAAAGCGGACTGGGAGGGTCTTCTGTCGCTGCTGTCGGTCTTGTCGCCGGTTTATTGAAAGCCTTGGACGGAAAGAATACATCGAAAAAAGATATTGCTTTACTTGCACATGCCATCGAAGGTAGTGTTGCAGGAGTGCCTTGCGGAATTCAGGACCAACTGGCTGCAGTCTATGGTGGAGTTAATGCCTGGTATTGGCAGGCAGACAGCCGGGGCCCTTCATTTAAAAGAACGGCACTTATTTCAAGAAGCGCCTGCAAGGATTTGAATAATTCTTTGCTGGTAGCTTATTGTGGCATCCCCCACGAGTCTAAGCGAATCAATCAGAAATGGGTCGATCAGTTTCTTGCTGGGAAAAACCGTAATCACTGGGCTGAAATTATTGAATGCACCAAACGGTTTGCCCACGCCATCGCAGCAGGAAATTTGGATCAGGCGGTTTCCTGGATGAACAAAGAAACTGCAATCCGCAGAAAAATGACTCCGGAGGTGATCGACCCCGCAGGAAAGAGGCTTGTCGCAGCAGCAGTTCGGTGCGGTTGCGGGGCACGGTTTACAGGGGCCGGAGGCGGGGGGTGCATATGGGCCCTGGGCACGGCTGAAAATATCAGCCGGTTAAGAGACCGATGGGGTGCTATTTTGGCCCGCTACCCGTCGGCCCGCCTGCTTGATGCTAAAGTTGATTCCTTGGGGCTTCTGGTCGAGAGCAATGACTATACACAGCGTTAAATTGCGATTCATCCGTTGCAACGCTCGTTTTAAAAATGCAATATAGCGTTGAACATGCTCGACGCTATGTATGTGCAATGATTTATGTCGTTATGTATAAAAGAAGAGGTAACCCATGAATTTTCAGGATATCATTGTATCCTTGCAGCGGTTTTGGTCACGAAACAGATGTATATTAATTCAGCCTTACGATATGGAAGTTGGTGCCGGTACATTTCATCCTGCAACACTATTGAGAGCGCTTGGGCCCGAACCATGGAATGTCGCATATGTTCAGCCCTCCAGACGGCCGACCGATGGCCGCTACGGGGAAAATCCCAATCGCCTACAACACTACTATCAGTTTCAGGTAGTGCTCAAACCCTCTCCCATGGAGGTTCAAAAGACATATCTTCAAAGCCTTCTTGCACTGGGCATTGACCCGCTGGAACACGATATCCGGTTTGTCGAAGATGATTGGGAATCTCCTACTCTTGGCGCTTCAGGTCTTGGATGGGAGGTTTGGCTGGACGGTATGGAAATAACACAATTTACTTATTTTCAGGTTGCAGGGGGCATTGAGCTCAAGCCCATTTCAGTGGAAATCACCTACGGCCTTGAAAGAATCGCTATGTATCTTCAAGAGATCGACAATGTGTACAATTTGAATTGGAATGGTCACATTTCCTATGGAGATGTTCACCACCGTCAGGAGGTGGAGCAGTCGATTTACAATTTTGAAAAGGCAGATGTGGATACCCTGTTGAAACTTTTCAACATGTATGAGAAAGAAGCCAGGAGAATCATCGATGAATCACTGGTACTGCCGGCCTATGAATACTGTTTGAAGTGCTCTCATACCTTCAATCTGCTGGATGCACGGGGAGCAATCAGTGTGACCGAGAGAACCGGATATATTGCGCGGATCAGAAGCCTCGTCAGATTATGTGCGGAGGTCTATCTAAAACAAAGAGAGGAGATGGGATTTCCGTTATCCCAACAAAGAAAGAAGTAAGTTGTGTGTTCCCAAATACCCATCGCAGGGGGTGCTTTCGGGATGAGTCGCGTTTGAGGTGAGAATGGCAGATTTATTACTTGAAATCGGAACAGAGGAACTTCCTTCAGGATATATCGAACCTGCACTGGCGGTGTTGGAAAACAACCTGACGAAAGCGCTATCGGATGCCCGGGTTGACTTTGGGGAAGTAAAGACAATGGGCACCCCGCGTCGATTGGCTATATTAGTGCTCGATGTGTCGGAAAGACAGAAACCATTTATCACTGAAATTATTGGCCCTCCACGGAGCGTCGGTTTTGACGACGAATCCCGGCCTACGTTGGCAGCCAAGAAATTTGCCGAACGGGTGGGCATGGCTGTCAACAAAATAAGAATAAAAGATACACCAAAAGGCCCCTATCTGTATCTTGAAAAGAAAGAGATGGGATTGCCTACAAAATCTCTACTTACAACGATGTTGCCTGAGGTTATTTTAAACATTTCCTTTCCTAGAACAATGCGGTGGGCCGATCTTACCATCCACTTTGCCAGGCCTATTCACTCCATCCTGGCACTTTTCGATTCGCACGTTGTTTCTTTTCGATTGGGAAACACAAAAAGCGGCCGATACGTCTTCGGGCATCGATTTATGTCTTCCGGAAAAATAAAGATAGCCGAGTCCGCAGAATACATTGAAAGGTTGCGAGGTGCTCATGTCTTCGTAGATATTGAGGAAAGAAAACGTGCCATTAGGGCCAAAATAGAGAGGGCAGCCGGTAAGATCGGAGGGTGCATTCTTGCAGATGAAGAACTGTTAGATACGGTTAAAAATCTTGTTGAATATCCGGCGGCAGTGTCGGGCAAATACCAGAAGGAGTTTCTTCGATTGCCTCGTGAAATTCTGATTACCGCCATGCGAGAACATCAAAAATATTTTGCCGTTGTTGGTAAAAACGGAGAATTGATGCCATGGTTTGTTGCAGTAAACAATACATCCACAAAGAATCCGGCGCTTGTCGCAAAGGGGCATGAAAGGGTTTTGCAAGCGCGTCTTGAAGATGCACAATTTTTTTATAAGACAGATCTCAAGACATCTCCGGATCAGCGGTTGGAGCGGCTAAAGGGCGTTTTGTTTCAGGCAAAGCTAGGCACGATGTACGAAAAAACAATACGAGTAGAAAAGCTTTCGGTATTTCTGGCTGCGTTGCTCGGGGTTGACGAAGATATTCGGGCTCAAGTTGCAAGGGCTGCTCGACTGTGCAAGACTGATCTTGTCAGCCATGTAGTTGGAGAGTTTCCGAAACTACAAGGGATAATGGGAAGAATTTATGCGTCTGCTTCAGGGGAACCTGAAGCGGTGTCAAATGCGATCGAGGAACATTACCGTCCGGTCTATTCCGGAGGGCCTCTTCCCGAGTCCTTGACAGGAGCGATTTTAGGAATCGCTGATAAGATGGATTCTATTTGCGGATGTTTTGGTGCCGGCCTTCTTCCAACGGGCACTTCAGATCCTTATGCTCTTCGGCGTCAGGGTATCGGTATCATTCAGGTCATTCTCGATAAAGGGTTTACTTTCTCTTTGAAGGCGTTGATTGAAGAAGGAATCCGGCTTTTTGAGGAAACAATATCTCAAAAAGAAAAACGGGTTGCCGATCAGGTGTATGAGTTTTTAAGAAACCGGATGGTGCAGCTACTGGCCGAGGAAGGTTATGCGAAAGATATTATCGCAGCGGTTGTCAATGTATCTATAGATCATGTCCCGAACGTCTGGAACAGAATACGGGCATTGGCTTCCTTGAAAAATGTCCCCGATTTTGAACCTCTGGTCATTGCCTTCAAACGTGTTGTTAACATTCTAAAACAGGCGAAACAGATGGATGAAGGAAATATTCCGCTAACAGTGAAAAGAGAGCTTTTTCAGGAGAAATGTGAGTCGTTGCTATTCGATGCATATCTGAGGGTTGAAAAGCGTGTCAAAATCCACCTTGAAAACGGTCGATTCGAGCAAGTACTGCACGATATCGCGTCGTTACGCCCGGCGGTGGACGCCTTTTTTGACGGTGTTATGGTTTTGACCGATAATGCAAAACTTCGATATAATCGTCTTGCACTGCTTAACCAGATTGCGGGGCTGTTTGAGAGCTTCGCTGATTTTTCAAAGATTTCAACATAAAAGATAATTTTGTGGAATAGGGTTTGAGATGATGTTTTACGACGGAGGGGAAAATGCCATTTGATCCGCAGAAAGATAAAATCTTAAAAAAATGGAAATGTGAGCAGACCGGCCTTGTGGTCACCATCAACCAGTATGATCAGGGAGAACCAAAGCTTCAGATCGGCCCCAGGGTGATTACCAAAAGAGATGGCGGGGAAATCCAGCGAAAAGCCGGCCGGCTTACGATCGAAGATGTGCTGTGGTTCTATGATATTATCGATGAAGCAAAGGATGAACTGGCAAGGCTCGCCCGGCCTCAATAGCAGTATCCATTACCAAGCCAAGGTCCGCCCGTGTTATTGCAATGAAAACTCTAGATGGTATTAGACAAAAACAAATCGACATCAAATATGATGCAGTCATCAATCCGCCGGACGGCATTGAGCTTGTGAAACCGGGGCGTTCTGCGGCTCTGGTCAGCAGCCGGGAGGATCTTCAGGGACTATGCCACCATATGCAAATCGAGAAAAACGGTTTTTCCAGTCTGTTTATGAGCAGGGTTTATGTTTATAAAGGGCCGAAAGGTGATTGCTCTCTGACAGGACCGGTAATAGGGGCGCCATATGCCGTGATGGTTTTAGAAAAACTCATTGCTCTGGGTGTCACCGAGGTTCTATATTTCGGCTGGTGTGGGTCCATCTCGCACCATGTTCGGATTGGAGATATTATCGTGCCAACCCAGGCTATTATTGATGAGGGCACTTCAAGACATTACGAGATCTGCTCAGACAATATACCAGTATCGGTTCCGTCTTCGCAAATGGCGAGCACCATTACTAGGCTTTTAAAAAACCAAGACTTACACTTTCATGAAGGTGTTATCTGGACGACGGATGCAGTGTACAGGGAAACACCGGAAAAAGTATTATTCTTTCAGAATCGTAATGTACTGGGAGTTGAAATGGAAACATCTGCTTTATTTACTGTGGGCCACTTTCGACAGGTCGAAGTGAGTGCAGTTCTTGTTGTGTCTGACGAACTTTCCACAATGATATGGAGGCCGGGGTTTCAGGAAGCGCGCTTTAAAAATACACGCCGGAAAATCTACCGGCTCATTGAGAGCTTTTTTAATTAAAAAGAGGTTTCTATGGAAGAGAAAGTTCGTGCGCATGTTAGAGTTTACGGAAAAGTTCAGGGGGTGTTTTTTCGTATGGAAACACAACAGGCGGCAAACAAATACGGGGTGTTTGGATGGGTGAGAAATCTTCCCGACGGTTCGGTGGAAGCGCTTTTTGAAGGTGATCGATGGCGCGTGGAGAAACTAATTAAATGGTGTGAGACAGGCCCTGCGCTTTCAGAGGTCATGGGCGTTGACGTGAGATGGGAGCCATACTCGGGAACGTATGCTCGGTTTGATATTACTTATTAGAAGGGGGTGGGCGGCTTATTACTGACCAAACAAATAAACCGCCCCAAAACCGTTTAAATAGCGTCTCTGAGCTTTTTGCCGGGCCGGAATTTTACGACGTTGGTTGCCTTGATTTTTATCGGTGCACCCGTCTGTGGATTGCGACCTTTCCGAGCCTTGCGACGTACTTTAGAGAATGTGCCAAAGCCCACCAGCGTCACCTTGCCATCTTTCTTTTTCAGCGATTTGGTTACGCCGTCCATGAAAGAATTAAGCGCTGCTGCCGCCGCAACCTTGGAAATGCCCGCATCCTTTGCCATCTTGTCCACCAATTCCGCCTTCGTCATACTATCTCACCCCCTTTTCTATAAAGTTTCCATAAATGGACGATTTAACGTGCTTCATACAGCATACTTTTCATAATGTCAAGAAAAATCAGCATTCACAGCATTTTTTTCGTAATATTTTTTTTAAAACCTTAAATTTAAAGGCCTCCATCAAAAATATTTGCAACCGATGGCGGGCAAAGCCTAGTGAGGAATTGTCCATCGCTAAAATAAAGCATCCACAAATAGTTTTGGATCGAATTCCTGCAAGTCCTCAATTTTTTCCCCAACTCCGATATAGGATATTGGTATGCTCAATGTATTGCAGATGCTGACAACGATGCCTCCCTTAGCGGTTCCATCCAGCTTTGTAAGTACCATATCCGTAATCCCCAATGCTTCATGAAAAAGTTTTGCCTGAGATAAAGCATTTTGACCCGTCGTGGCATCCAGAACCAGCACTGTCCTGTGAGGGGCTCCATCACACCTTTTGGAGACGGTGCGTTTTATCTTCTTCAACTCTTCCATTAGATTTACGCGAGTATGAAGCCGCCCCGCTGTGTCTATAAGCACCACATCGGCATCTCTGGCGATGGCGGCGTTTACGGCATCAAATGCAACTGCGGAGGGATCTGCATTTTCCTTGTGTTTGACGATATGAGCACCGGCTCTTTCGGCCCAGATTGCCAGTTGTTCAATCGCTGCGGCGCGGAACGTATCCGCTGCAGCGACAATCACCTTCCTGCCTTCTTTCGAAAACTGCGCTGCCAATTTGCCTATGGTCGTTGTTTTGCCTGTACCGTTGACCCCAACAACCAAAATCACACAAGGCTTTAAATTAATATCTTTGGAAACCTCTGCTGCATTTTCCAAAAAAGTAAGCGTCTCTTCCCTCAGCACCTCTTTTAGTCGGTCGGCGTCGGATATTTCTGCTGAACGCTTTGATATTCGCTCGATCAACTCAATTGTCGTATGAACGCCCATGTCAGCTGTGATCAGCAATTCCTCAAGCGCTTCAAGCATCTCGTCATCAACACAGGTGTTTGTGGAAAATATTTTTTCAAGACCGCTTGCTAGAGATTTTCGGGTTTTGGAAAGCCCTGATTTCAGACGCTCAAAAAAACCTGAAGGCCCCTGAGGCTTTTCCTTAAGTCCGGAAGTTGATGTGTGGGCAGCCGATTCAGTGAAGGTGCCGGCTGTATTTGCCCGCTTAAAAACAGTGCTTTTATTTTCTTTTGATTCGGATTTCCGTTTCTTTTTATTTCGAAAAAAAGTCTTCATCAGAATTATTACGAGTTATTGAAATTGACGGATACGACCTTAGAGATACCCTTGTTTTCCATGGTAACCCCAAAGAGTGTATCCGCAAATTCCATGGTTTTTTTATTGTGTGTAATCATAATGATTTGAGAATTCTGCCCGATAAGCTGTAACAGTTTATTGAACCGAAAGACATTTACATCGTCTAACGGCGCATCGATCTCATCAAGCAGACAGAACGCCGTCGGTTTGATGAGATAAATGGAGAAGATGAATGCGATTGCCGAAAGCGCTTTTTCGCCCCCAGACAAAAGGCTCATACGGGTCAGCTTTTTTCCAGGCGGGTGAATCATGAATTCAACACCTGTTTCCAGCGGGTCATCCGGTTTTGTCAGAACAAGCTGAGCAGAGCCGCCTTCAAACAAACGTGGAAAGACCTCGTTTAGTTTTTCATTAACCATATGAAACGTTTTTAAGAACAACTTGCGGGTAATCCGATTTATTTTCTTGATCACCCTGTTAAGATCGTCAATCGCCTTGACCAGGTCATCATGCTGCTCTGCCAGGAAGTCGTACCGATCTTTAAGTGTTTCATACTCCTTGATGGCTGCAAGGTTGACATCGTTCATAAGCGAGACCTTATGCCGCAGCTGGGAAAGGGATGTCTCCATTTCCTCAATCGTCATTTCCGGCAGATCTCCAATTTCTTCCCTGAGCTCGTCAAATGAAAGGCAATATCGATCTTGTATCTGGTGGATGATATTTTCTATCCTCAGATGCCGCTCGGACTGTTCCATTTCAAGCATACGGATTTTTCCGACAATCTCTTCCCGCCTGCTCTGAATATCGTCCATTAGTGCACTGTTCTCTCTCAGTTTCTCATCGAAGGCCTGAAAAGTGAACCGGTTGGTTTCGAGCGCCTTTTCGAGGTGTTTCAGTTCCTGGTACATCTTGGAAAGTAGCTGTTCAGTCTCACCGACTTTCCTTTTGAGCATCACACGTCTCTGTGTTTTTTGAGCAATATCCTCAAGCATCTCCTTGAGTCGATCGGTGCCGTCCTTATGAAATACCTTAAGTCGCCTTAAGTTTGTCGTATTGTTTTCCAGCTTTGCATTCAGAGAGGTAAGATTGAGCTTTAAATCAACCATCCGTTGCGAATAATCATTCATTTGCGCCGAGGCGCAGGCAATCTCATCCGACAGCCCGGCTACCATTTCCTGATAAGCCTTTACTTCCTTTTCTGCTTCCGAAACAGCGCGCCTGAACTTTGCAATCTGGTCGTCCAGATCGCTTTCCTCCCCCATTAATTGTTCCCCTTCCAAACGAACGACATCAAGATGACGGTTGGAGTATTTTAGGTCTTCTTTCAGCCGATAGTGGATCTTTTCGGCTTCTGCGTGACTGGACGATATCGCCTTTTTTCGCTCTATTGCTTTTTGCAGCTCTTTTTCAACGTTTCTAACTTCAAGTTCCAGGGACTGTTGATTCTCTCGTGCGGCATTTAAAAGCCGTTCCTGCTTTGAGATCTGTGTTTTAAGAGTTTTTAATTCCTGCTTTTTCATGAGAATGCCGGAACCGTTGTCAGCTTTTCCGCCGATCATTGTGCCTCCGGGAAGGATTACCATCCCCGATTTCGTCACAATGGTTCCACGGCACCCCTCTTCGTTCCAGATTCTCAGGGCTTGCTGCATGTCTTCGGCCACCAGAACGTCACCCAGCAGTGTCTCTGAGATCTTTTCGTATCCCGGCTTCACCGATACATAGTTCAGAAGCCTGCTTGAAGGGCTCTGTCTTTCGGTTAGGTTGGGATGTTTTTTCGTTATCGCGGATACTGGAATAAAGCCGCTACGACCTTTGGAGGTTTCCTGGAGATATTCAATTAACCGAGCCGCTGTTTCCTGGTCCTTTACCAGGACATACTGCAGGGAATCTCCCAAAACAGCCTCTACGGCCGCAGCACAGTCGGCAGTCGGCTCAATAGCATCTGCAACAAGACCTATCACACCTTGTGCAGTGGCTTCCGTGTTTTTCAAATTCATTACGGCCCTGACACCATCCTTATACCATTCGTATGTTTCTTCCATTCGCTTCATGGCTGTGTAACGGGATCGAAGCCCTTTTATCTCCAGGTCCAATGTCTGTACTTTTTTAACCTGTTTTCCAAGGTGTTCGCTTTTTACGCTAAGCTCTTTTTGTATATCCGAAATTTGCTTGTTGATGCACTGCATTTCCTCATTATAGGAAGCCAGCGTTGCTTTTGCTTTTGCTTCTTGTTTTTGCAGCTCTTCGACCCGATTTTTTGCTTCAGCCTCTTCCCGCTCCAGTCTTGTCAATCGCTTTTTAAGGCGTTCTTTGCTGTTTGAGGCATTCTGATAAATATTCTTGTATTTTGCCTCCCTTGCGACGGCATTCATTAGCTGTGTTTTAGAAGATTCTATCTGTTGGTTCAGCACAGATAGTCGTTGGGTGATTCCTTCGGAAGCATCTCGTTCCCGCTTAAGGCGGGATGATACACCTTGTATCTGTTGATTGATATCGATCTGTTGTCTTTCAAGCTGATGAATCTCGGTCTGGATATTCTTGTTTTTTTCCTCCAGCTCTTTCCTTGCAGCCTCGATGCGAATTATTTCTTCTTTTAGTCTATCTATCTCTGCTCTTAAGTGAACAAGATGGTTCTCATGCCGGTCAATGGAACGTTGCATTTCAAATTGTCGGGATTTTTGCTCTGCAATTTCCTGATCTTTCTGAGAGCGTTTAAGTTTGATTTCCTCTATAGCTGCATCAAGTTTTTTAAGTTTCGCAGATTGCTGGATGTCAGCATTCTGAAGTTCCTCTAAAAGCGAGCCTGTTTCTTTTATCTGTGCATCAAGGTTGTCACGTTGATGAATCGCAAGGGCCACATCAAGCCTTTTGATTTGAGCCTGGTAGTTTCGGTAGCGCTCGGCTTTTTTTACCTGGCGTTTCAGACCGCTCATCTGTCGTTTCACTTCGGTCATTATATCTGAAACACGCAAAAGATTCTGTTTCGTAGATTCAACCTTCCGCAATGCTTCAATCTTCCTGTTTTTATATCGAGTAATCCCAGCGGCTTCCTCCAGGAAAACCCGTCGCTCCTCTGGTCCGGCATCGATGATAGCCCCAATGTTTCCTTGCTGTATTACAGCGTAAGATTTTGTACCAATTCCGCTTCCAAGAAAGACGTTATGGATATCTTTAAGGCGACAAGGGCGCTTGTTTATGAAATAGGCAGATTCTCCGGAGCGATAGAGTTTTCTGGTCAACATAATCTCAGAAAATTCCTTGAATTCTTCCGGCCCTGTTCCATTGTCATTTGAGAGTATAAGGGAGACCTCAGCCATATTTAGCGGCGGCGTTCCATTGGTACCAGAAAAGATGACGTCTTCCATGGATTTGCCGCGAAGCTGTTTAACGCTCTGTTCCCCCATAACCCATCGGAGTGCATCGATGATATTGCTTTTCCCACAGCCATTTGGGCCTACAACCGCCGAAATGCCAGGGGGAAATTCAATGGAGACCTTGTCATGAAAGGATTTAAAACCGGTTATTTCCAATTTTTTCAGTTTCATACAAGAAACTCTCCTGTTGTTTGCAATCACAAGTAAGGCCGTCTCAAATCTTTTGCCCCGTTGAATCGCGGGTAATCAATACCAGGAAGGAGGGTGTTTGTAAAGGAAAAAACACAAGAAGAGGTGTATTTTGACTCAGATACATACAACATGTAGGGTAGTTTAAAATATTTTGATATTATAGTTCTATTTATTTTATACTTTTTTTAAATAATTTCAAGAAATAAGACAATACACCAGCAATTCTCGGAAAGCCCCGTTGTTGAAAAATGACTTAAAAGACGACCATTGCGGCTTATGACTCGAATTTTACGGAGAATTGCCGAGAAGACACAGTGGTTTCTTGATACAGATGACGGGTTAAATGGAATTCCACTTTTTTAAAGGTAAAAAGCACTCCATAGACCAAGGCGAGATAGAGCAGCGAAGCAGTGATGAACAACTCGTAAAAAGCAAAGCTTCGAGCAGCAATCACGCGAGCCACCCCTGTTATGTCCATCAAGGTGATGATAGAGACAAGAGATGTTGCCTGAAGCAAGAACACTACCTCGTTTGTATAAGCGGGCCAAGCGAGGCGAAACGCTTTTGGAAGAATAATCCGGCGGTATAACAACCCTCTTGACATACCGCAGGAGCGGGCGGCTTCAATTTCTCCGAATGGCACGGCTTCAATGGCACCTCGGAGAATTTCCGCCGTGTAGGCAGCCGTATTGAGGGTAAGCGACAGAATGGCACAAAAATGAGCTTCTCTGAAAAACATCCAAAGACCTATCTGGGATAAGATATTCTGGAATTGTCCGCTGCCATAGTATATGAGAAAAATCTGCACCAGCAGCGGTGTACCCCTGAAGTAAAAGATAAAAGCATAGACCGGCATCCATAGCAGCGGATTGCGGGAAATGCGCATCAGCGATAGCGGCACAGCCAGACATAGCCCAATTGACACGCTGATTGTTGTCAGCTCAATGGTAACTAATGTTCCATTCAGAAGCCGTGGGATGCTTTTTAAAATGATTTCTATATCCATCCCTTATGCCCTCCGAATACCACGGGCAGCCCAGGCTTCTGCCCTCTGTTGAAGCAGCATCGAAACCACTGTGATGCCGAGGTAGATGAGGGATGCGGCAAAATAGCAAGTAAATGGCAGACGTGTGGCACGGGCGGCTATATCTGCGTTTCGCATCAGCTCTGGCAACTGGATGACGGAAATAAGAGCGGTTGCCTTTATGAGAATCATCCAGACGTTTCCCAGGGCCGGCAATGCGTAACGCCACATTTGGGGAAGAATGACGCGCCGGAAAGCGAGCGGTGCACTCATACCAACTGAACGTGCTGCTTCAATCTGACCTTTGGGCACTGCCAGATAGGCTCCGCGGAAGACTTCCGTTGAAAATGCGCCATAGATAAATCCGATTGTAAACACACCTGCGGCAAAGGGATTCAAGTTGATCAGGATTTCCATCCCGGCTGCCTTCATGATGTCCTGGATCAATGTCGGAACTCCGTAATAGACAAGCAATATCAAGACCAGCTCTGGGATGCCGCGGACGATGGTGGTATAGGTGTCAGCAATGGCTCGAGCGGACTTTACCCGTGACAATTTGCCCCATGCGCCGATGAGACCCAAAACAACGGCGATGATCATGGAGCAAATTCCAACGAGGATGGTTATCCGGGTGCCCTCCCAAAGCATCCAACCATAGCCTTTTAAATTCAGCACTGTCATCTTCTCCAATAAACCGTCGAACCGAAACAGGCAGCCCGTTGCCTGCCGCCTATAAGGGCGAAGCGGAAATTCCGCCTGCAGCACAGGCAAAAACTGCATGGCATCCAAAAATAACAACTGAGCAGCCAGAGCTCAAAAGGCAAAAAAATGGTGGCTTTTTAAGCAATGAAAGGGGGCAGCGAAATCCCTTATAAAAAATATGAAAAAATGTCCCGCCAACGGTGAGATTCCCGGTGAGATTCCCTTCTTCAAGCGTGAAAGACTCGAAAATAAGGGCTCCCCCTTATTTTCTCAAGTAGTTTCCCGGTTTTAAAAGAGACTCTCACCGGTGCCGGGACCGTACAATCCATAACTGCAGTTTTTCAAAAGGCTAAAAAGTTACAAAAATCCGATTTCACCGCCCAAGGAGACTACCGGCCATAAACGTCGAAATCGAAATATTTCGCATTGATTTTTTGGTAGGTGCCATCTGCACGAATCTGTTTGATTGCTTTGTTAAGCATCTCCCTCAGCTCGTCTTCGCCTTTGCGAACGGCAATGCCGATACCTTCACCGAACCATCTTTTGTCCGTAAAACCTGGGCCAACAAACTCAAAATTTTTGCCGGCATCGGTTTGAAGGAATCCTCCCAGCAATACCACTGAATCGGCGATGACCAAATCGATTCGGCCGGATGCCAGATCCATGTTCGCTTCGTCTTGAGTGGCGTAAGATTTGATTTTGACTGCATCTCCAAAATTATCCCGTAAAAAGTTTTCTGCGACCGTCGCTCGCTGAACACCAACCGTCTTTCCTTTGAGACCTTCTTTCGAGATTTTGAAACCCGATCCCTTTTTGGCCACAAATCTTGCCGGTGTCATGTAGTATTTATCCGTAAAATCGACTTTTTTCTTGCGCTCTTCGGTGATCGACATGGAAGCAATAATGCAATCGTATTTTTTGGCAAGAAGTCCGGGGATTATACCATCCCAGTCCTGAATGACAAACTCACATTGAACTCCCATGGATTTGCATAATGCCTTTGCTATATCAATATCAAATCCTTGGAGTTGGCCGTTTTTATCGATATAGTTAAACGGTGGATAGGCGCCTTCCGTTCCAATGCGAACCTTTTTCCATTCTTTGGCGGCAATATTTCCTGATAAGAGAAATGCGACTGTAAAAAAGATGAGGATATACCATTTTTTCATGTCTCTACCTCCTTGCTGGTTTATGGGTTGACTCAAGTTCGCTTTCTTTTTCCTTTCAGCTTGCCCTCACAGATAACCCGACAAAAATTGTCGACAACGAGCAGATCGTGGATTGCTAAAAAGGTAATCGGGGGATCCTTCATCCTCGATATAGCCAGAGTCAAGAAATAAGACATACGATGAAACCTCCCGGGCAAAGCCCATTTCGTGCGTAGCGATGATCATCGTACGCTCTTCTTCTGCCAGTTTTTGGATCACCCGAAGCACCTCGCCCACCAACTCAGGGTCCAGTGCAGAGGTTGGTTCATCAAAAAGCAGAAGGTCAGGCTCCATGGCAAGTGCCCGCGCGATAGCGGCTCGCTGCTGTTGTCCGCCCGAAAGTTGAGCCGGATAATAGCCTGCTTTATCAGCGATACCAACCTTTTCGAGCAGTTCCATGGCTATGACAGTGGCTTCTTTCTTGGTTTTTTTTTGGACATGAACCGGGGCTTCGATGATATTTTGAAGTACCGTCATATGGGTCCAGAGATTGAAATGCTGAAAAACCATCCCAAGGCGTGTTCGGATTCTGTCAACCTGCTTGGGGTCCTCGGGCACCGTTTCTCCACGGCGGTTCTTTTTCATCCGGATAAGTTCCTCGCCAATGAAGACATTACCCGAGTCCGGGATTTCCAACAGATTGATGCATCTAAGGAACGTGCTCTTGCCCGAACCACTGGAGCCAATCATGGAGATGACATCTCCTTGCTTCGCACGAAGCGATACTCCTTTAAGAACCTCAAGCCGCCCGAAACGCTTGTGGAGGTTCTCTACCACGAGTGCCTGTTTTTCAGCTTTCATCGATACGCCCCAATTTTACTTAAAATATAATTGAAGCCATCTCATAGCGGCACAGCTGAAGAAGAGGTGAGTTTGTTGTTTTGGTTCGAAACCTTGTCCTTTGTGATGCTGATATACGGCATTAGTGATCGTCCATTGCCCAAGGCCATGATATCTTTACTAAACTTTCTTTTTGCCCAATTTCCGTGCAAGTCTCAAATTTTAATCATCAAAATACTAAACGCATTTCTGTGGTTAAAATTTTCGGCTTTCTTGAACTTAAACAAAAATGAACATTTTTCAAAGGTCTCATTACGCTGACTGTAATTTCCTCGCCTAAAAATTTCATTCGGCCAAGGTCATAAAGCCCTTCCAGACAGAAGAGGGTGGGAAATTTTAATAATTTGTTCTGTCAACATAGGGTAAAGAGACGATTCTGTCAAGGGAACATCACCATCGACAGAAATCCTGTTTCTTGCCGATTAAGCCACGACCTTCAAGCTACTAAAAGTAAGGTGCGATTTTTCCGCTTAAACAACCACCCACTGAAAAATGAAACCATTGTAGCATATGGACCGAATTTCACCGTGAATTGCCGGTACAATGGCATTGTTAACGACCAGTTGCTTTGTTATTATCATCTAAACTGATCGGTTCCGGATTCGGGGCTCGGAGTTAAAGGATTACACAACCGATTCAAACCACTCATGATATTGAGCGAAATATAGGTGTCTGGGTTTCTGGAACGAAAATTGCAACTTAACTCCATGACCCAACACCCTTTGATAAAGAAAGGATTCATTGTGTTATGAGCAAAGATTCATCTGATGGTCTATTGGAAGCATCATCAGAGGCTGAGATCCGTAAAATGAAACTTCAACTTGAACAGTTTCAAACCCAGAGAGACCGGCTGCTGAAACAACTCTCAGAATGGGAAGAAAGAGACTCCAGCTTCTCGGAATTTTATCGTAACAGCCTGCTTATGTTTGTTGAACTGCTTAGAACAAAAGAAAACAGAAACATTCACAGATTCCTCGATACGCTAAAACAACTTTTAAAGGACAATGCCAGTATAGAGAAACTAGAAGCTCAGCTCCGGCATATAAAAGATGTCACCCTTAAAGAGACGTCCCTTTCGACAAAGAAAAATATCAGCCGCGCTGACCGATTACTCAACCGGTTTTCAAAAAAGAGGGTATCGGAAAAAACCGCCGTTGAAGAGCTAAAGAAGATGTACAGCGAAATCATAGAGGATTTAAAGCTGAACCTGGATGAAAAATCTCTTAAAAATCTCAAGGCTGTTGAGGATGGCATTCAACAGTTTCACCACCTGGAGGATTTTTCTCATATTCGGAACGAGATCATATTGATTTTCAAGGAATATGTTTCTCGAATCAGCGGTGAAAGGGAAGAAGCGGCAGCATTCATAAGAGAGATAGGAAAACGGCTTCTTGAGGTGGAAAGCCATATTCTTGATTCATTTCCCTATACAGAAGAAACCCACAAAGCCAACACGGAATTTAATACATTGCTTGAAAAGAAAATCGGGGAGCTTCGAAAGGATGTGGATTTCAGTCAAAGTCTTGCAGAGTTGAAGCAGACGGTTGTCTCCAGCCTCAGTACAATTCAAAAGGCAATCGATAAGCAGAGGGAAAAGGACAGGGCACGCATGAAAGAATTGAACAAGAGAATGGAGCTGCTTCAGAATAATCTTCAAGAGATGAAAAGCGAAATCAGCGCCGCAAAGGATCGCGCCCAGGCTCTTGAACATGAAGCGCTCGTAGATCCTCTTACCTCGGTCTATAATCGACGTGCCTATGAAAAGCGCATCCGTGAGGAACTCCAGCGGTTTTTACGCCATGGGCATGCTTTCTCTTTGTTGTTGATGGATGTTGATCACTTTAAATCGATTAACGATAAGTATGGGCATACTATCGGAGATCTGTGTCTTAAAGAGATAATCAAACGTATCCGTCCATTGCTGAGAGAGAGTGATTTTTTGGCTCGGTTCGGGGGCGAAGAGTTTGTAGTGCTGCTGCCGGAAACAAAAAAGGAAGGCGCCAAAGAGGTGGCTGAAAAGCTTCGGCAGTGTATCGAAAAAACAGAATTCATTCACAGGAGCGAGGCGGTTGAAATAACAATCAGCATTGGTGTCACCCAGGTAGCCTCAACCGATATTAATGCCGGAGATCTTTTTAAAAGAGTCGATGCAGCGCTGTATGAAGCCAAGAAAAAAGGCCGCAATAAAGTTGTGGTTCACTAGACACCTATCAACTTATAGCCCTAATTCCACCGACAATCACCTATTATTTGTGATGCTTGCATAACAGAAAAGAATATATTATCATGGTTACGGTATCAGACGGTTGAACCAAAACACCGCAAATTCCGATGATCCCCGTTGTTGAAAAGTGATTCAAAAGACTCGATCGTCTGATACTGATAAATAATGCATATATGCCGTGAGACCTTTGAAAAACGAGCATTTTGCAAAGGTCTTGTCTTTTTGTTATGTAATTTGTGCAACTGCGGGGTGGATATAAAAGGTATTTAAACCCGCTTAAAAATAACCTTTCGAGGGGTTTTTTGGGTAGGTACCATTTTTTTTCAGATGGAGGATATCAATGTCAGGCGTTGCAACCCGTATTGAGGAGCTGTTGAAGCATCCTGAAGTGAAGAGAATGACAAGCAATATAAATTCTGAATTACTGGAGAGACGGGCGTATAACCCTCCAATTTGCCGGGTGTTCGAAAGCCCCTATACCCGTCTCAAAGAAGATGACCGCTATCGTTTCACGATTCACCCAGAGACAATTAAAAGACTTGGGCGCATCATTAAAAATACGGTTCAAAAGATCCAGGGGGCGGGCGCACCAGAAGAGCAGATACCTCAAGAATATACCAAGCGGCGGAATATTGGTATCGTCTTTTCAGGGGGCCCCGCACCAGGCGGGCATAATGTGATCGCTGGACTTTACGATGCAGCCAAGAAAGCCAATCCAGAAACAAAATTATTCGGGTTTATATTGGGCCCAGACGGCATCATCGAAAATGAAGTAATAGAAATAACCGGTGATATGGTGGATCAATACCGGAATCTGGGCGGATTTACCATGATCAAAACAGGTCGAACCAAAATCGATACCGAAAAAAAAATGGACTTGTCTAAAAAGACCTGCAAGGAGCTCGGACTCGATGCGCTTGTGATTGTTGGGGGAGACGATTCCAACACCAATGCTGCCTTTCTGGCTGAAGAGATGTATGATGACAAGATACAGATCATTGGCGTTCCCAAAACCATCGATGGCGATATTCAGGTAAGAGATGCAGATGGTCGCGTGTTGTGTGCCATGTCTTTTGGTTTCCATACCGCTGCCAGGGCCTTTGCAAAAGAAGTCAGCAACCTTTGCACGGATGGCAGCTCGGACGTGAAGTACTGGCATATTTGCAAGGTAATGGGCCGGGTGGCAAGTCATCTGGCACTGGAGGTGGCGTTGCAGACCCATGCCAATATCACGCTTATCGGAGAGGATTTGGCTGAATATGTGGACAAGGAGCGGATTGAAAAGGCCAGGCTGGAAGGCACCACAGATTATACCGCATACGGTATGACCCTGCGACATCTGTCGCGAGTGATTTGCGACTGCATTGTGCGCCGTGCGCTGGCAGGCAAGAATTACGGTGTGATCGTTATCCCAGAAGGTGTTTTGGAGTTCATTAACGAAATCCAGGTGTTCATCATCAAGCTGAACGCGATAATAGCGGAATACAATAACACCCATGATACGGATTTTCATTCGGATTTTCCGTATCTTGAGGATAAACTGGAATACCTGCGCAGGCAGGCGAGGCGTTCTCGGGAAGATCCGTCATTTACCATTTGGAATACAAGGGATGACGAATTGTTTAATGATCTTCCTGAATTCTTCCAGGAGGGCCTGCTGACGGAACGGGACAGCCATGGGAATTTTCAATTCTCCAAGGTGGAAACCGACAAGGTCTTGATGGGGCTTGTGAAGGACTATTTGAATTATCTCAAGGAAGAGGGGGTCTATAAAATCGGTATCAGCCGCGGCTATTATGAGAAGACTTTAAGACAGGCCGGGCTGGATCCGGAACATTATGGGCCCGTTCTTTTCAAAAATTATACGGATGGCCAGCTGTTAATTGTAAGGCCATCTATCATTTCAGTAAAGACACTGGGCCAGGAGTTGGTCAAGGCGGGTATCTTGAAAAAGGAAGAGGAAATCCCGGAAGCTGTCCTTAAAATATATAATAAATCGGTGCCGAAGTTCAGCACACAACTTCATTTTTACGGCTATGACGGAAGAGGAAGTGATCCTACCCGGTTTGACTGTATCTATAGCTACAACCTGGGCCTTACGGTCTTTAGTCTTATTGCGAACGGAGCGACCGGGCAGATGGCAGCCATTAAGAATTTAGAACAGGAATTTGACAAATGGGAGCCCATCGGGATACCCATTGCCCCCCTTATGCATCTGGAAGAGAGAAAAGGTAGGCTTGAGCTAGTATTGGAAAAAAGCATTGTCGACATCAATTCCGCAGCCTACCAAGTGGTCAGGGCATTACGGGAAAGATGGCTGGCCGCAGAACCTGGTCCGGACAATTACAGAAGGCCTGGTCCCATTCGATTCACCGGAAGAAGCGAAGAGGATAGGCCGATTACGCTGGTCTTAAATTCGCTTGCCAGAGAACACAACTAATCCATGGCATCAACAACTTGGAAGCCGTTTTTTTCCAAAGCCGTTTTTATGATGCTGGTCTTGCAAGGAGTGAGTCGAAAATAAAAGACGCGTTTCCGGCCGCCCTGGGTGGTTTGGCCTACGTTTATGATTTCTCCTCCCTGATCGTGAATAATCTGCAGTGCTTTTTTGAAAGCATCCGGGCTGTCTTGAATGACTACATCGATTCGGGAGCTTGCCGAAAGGATGCCCATCATGTCGATAAATGCTCTTAAAATATCCGATTCCGTGATAATGCCGACAACTACATTGCTTTTGATAACCGGCATCCCTCCGATCTTATACTTGTAAATGAGCTGAGCGGCTCTCTCGATATCGTCATCCGGATCAACCGTGATGGGATTCTTGATCATTAAATCCTGAAGGGACAGATCTCCAACCATCGAGGGGATGAGTCCCTGTTTGAGATCTGCCAGGGTCACAAAGCCCTTAAGAGTATTTCCTCGTTCCGATACAACGGGCAGATGACGGATGGAGTTCAATTTCATCAGTTCAATTGCTTCGCTGATGGACGCCTTTTCGGTTATGGTGATCGGGTTGGGAACCATCAATGCGCTGATCTTCATGGTGACACCCTTCTACTTATGAATACCCTTTAAACACGATAATGCCAACATTTCTTGGTGAGCCCCGTAATTGCATAAATCACATGGCAAAACGGTCTGTACGCATGATTTTATCGGTACCCGACGATTGCGGCTTTCGAGTCGTTTTACAACAACGGGGTGTATGCGCGAAGTATTTTAATTCACCCCTTGAGGTTTCTGATCTGCAAGCGATTTCCAACAAAAAATCTCATCCTCTCAACGTTAGATTATCAACTCCTTGAAAAAGGCTTATAACTGCAAAGAGGTTCTTCGGCCATGTAATCGCCGCTGGCTTCGAATGCCCGAGCCCTGCACCCGCCACAGACGCGTTTGTATTCACATTCACCGCACTTGCCCTTAAGATCGCTGAATCTTCTCAAGGTTAGAAACACTTCTGATCCATGCCATATTTGCGCAAAAGAAATTTTGTTTATGTCACCGCTGTTTACCTGCAGAAATCCGCAAGGCTGAACAATCCCTTTGTGTGAAATAAAACAAAACCCGGTCCCTCCCAGGCAACCTCTGGTAACCGCATCAAGCCCGTAGGAACGATAAGACACTGATTTGCCTTCTTGTTTTGCCCGTTGGCGAAGGATGCGGTAGTAGTGAGGAGCACAAGTGGCTTTTAACTGCAAGGAACTTTTGTCTCTTTGATCGTAGAACCAGTTTAGTGTTTCTTCATATTCTGTCGCAGTTATCTCCTGGTTCAAGATATATTTACCGCGTCCCGTTGGAACAAGAAGAAAGATGTGGTGGGCCACCGCACCCAATTCGACCGCTAAAGCCTGAATTTTTGGGATCTCCTTTAAGTTCTGTTTCGTGATGGTTGTGTTTATCTGAACCTCGATGCCTGAATCCCTCGCTTGGCGGATGCCATTCAGTGCCCCTTCAAATGCGCCATCCACTCCTCGAAATCGATCATGGGATTCCTTTGTGGCGCCATCTAGACTGATGCTGATGCGTTTTATGCCGGAATCTGCTATTCTTTGGGCTACGTTTGGCGTGATTAGAGTCCCATTGGGAGCCATTACCATTTTAAGGCCAAGGTCGGTGCCATACCGCGCAATGTTAAAGATATCCGGTCTTAATAACGGCTCACCACCGGTTAAGATGACAATGGGCTTTCCAACTTCTGCAATCTCATTAAGTACGCGAAAACAGGTGTTGGAGTCCAGCTCCCCGTCATAAGAGCCCCTGGTAGCAGCAGCCCGGCAATGAACACAAGCGAGGTTGCAGTTGCGAGTTATCTCCCAGGCCACCAGGCGTAGCGTGTCATGGTTGTTTTTTCCCTTGTTAAGGGCAGGGGTTTCAGTCTTGGATGGTTTTAAACTTTCCATGGGCATCATTCGCTGCAAATCTTCCTGAGGGTTTCGGCGGCTTCCAGTGCGAAATATGTTAAAATCATATCGGCTCCCGCTCGCTTGATGGCGGTGAGAGTCTCCATCATGACTTTATGGCCATCTAACCATCCCATCTTATCTGCCGCTTTGATCATGGCAAATTCTCCGCTCACATTATAGGCAGCGATCGGTAAGAGAATCTCTTCGCGAATTCGATAGATAATATCCAGATAGGCGAGCGCCGGTTTAACGATGATGATATCGGCACCTTCTTCTATATCCAGGGTCACTTCGCGGATAGCCTCCAGCGCATTGGCAGGATCCATTTGATATGTCTTGCGATCTCCAAACTTCGCTGCAGTTTCTGCTGCAGATCGAAAAGGGCCGTAATACGAAGAGCAGTATTTAGCCGCGTAGGACATGATGGCTGTATTGCTAAACCCGTTTTCATCCAGGGTTTCCCGTATTTCGGCCACTCTTCCGTCCATCATATCCGAAGGTGCCACCATGTCCGCGCCTGCCCTTGCATGGGATAAAGCGGTCTTCGCCAGCAAATCCAGGGTCGCATCATTGTCTACGGTTTGCCCCTGCAAAACGCCACAGTGGCCATGATCCGTGTACTGGCACAGGCACACATCTGTTATAACAATCAGCTTATCCAGAGTTTCTTTCAGTTCTTTTGTTGCTTTCTGAACAATACCGTCCTTTGCATAGGCTCGTGTTGCAAGGGAATCTTTTCTGTCTGGGATTCCGAAAAGCATTACAGCTGGGATACCAAGCCCACATGCATGTTTTGCCACATCGATGAGATTGTCGATTGAAAGCTGATAGTGGCCCGGCATTGAAGGGATCGGGTTTTTAACACCTTTTCCCTCTATGACAAAAAGAGGAAGAATCAGATCGTCTGCCGCCAGCGTCGTTTCTCGTATCATTCGACGCAAACTTTCACTTTGTCGTAAACGGCGCGGTCGATAGTCAGGAAATAGCATAAACCTCAACTCCTTGAAGAAATATCAAGCCCTAAGAAATCTCTTCATCCGTCAAATAGCAGGCCGGGTCGGGAGCCCATACATCACCTGTCACGGCCTCTGCACGGACTCTAAAATTCCCGCCGCATATATCCAGCCACCGGCAGGTTGCACACCGGCCTTTCACATGCTTTTTTTTCTCCTTAAGCTTTTTCATCAAAGGATCTGTCAAGTCCATCCAAATTTCGGAAAAGGGCCGATCTTTGATGTTACCAAAGCTGTAATGCCGCCAGAATTGATCGGCATGAACCTCACCCTCCCAGCTGATACATCCGATACCTCTGCCAGAATTATTACCTTCGTTCATTCGCATCAGCTCAAGAACTCGTGCTGCTCGTTCAGGATTCTCTTTCAACAGCCTCAGGTACAAGTATGGTCCATCCGCATGATTATCGACGGTTAAAACCTCTTTGGGTTTTCCTTTTTCGTTCAGCCGTTTGGTAAGATCCATGATAAGATCAACGACGGCGCGGGTTTGGTTGTGGGATAAATCATCCTTTACCAGTGATGATCCCCGGCCGGCATATACGAGATGGTAAAAACATACCCGTGGAATGCCCAAGTCTTCAAGCAAATTGAATATCTGCGGCACCTCCCCAGCATTAAACCGGTTGATGGTAAACCGCAATCCCACCTTGATGCCCGCCTTTTGACAATTGCTTATTCCTTTAAGCGCCGAATGAAACGCACCTTCCACACCTCTGAATCGGTCGTTGATTACCTCCATTCCGTCAACACTGATCCCAACATATGAAAGACCGATATCTTTAAGAGCGTAAGCCATATCTTCCGTTATTAATGTTCCATTGGTTGATATCACGGCTCTCAGTCCCTTCCGGACCGCATAACCGGTCAGTTGGATGATATCCTTGCGAAGCAGCGGCTCTCCACCTGAAAACAACAGCACTGGAACACCGAATTCTGCCAGGTCGTCAATTACCTGCATTCCCTGCTGAAAAGAAAGCTCATTGGCGAAAGATTCGTTCCTGGCATGGGCATAACAATGCACACAGCGTAAATTGCATCGCCGGGTGACGTTCCAGACCACAACTGGTTTTTTATCACGGGAAAACTGTAAAAGATGAGAGGGCAAAGAAGAGGACCGCCTTCCATATCGAATTGCATCCGATGGTTCAACGGTTCCGCAATATAGCTTTGAGATTCCAATCATCGATCGATGAGCCCCTGGCTCTCTTCAACCCACAGTGATGTATTGTTAAACCCCGGCAGCGGTGAAATTCACTTCTGTAACCGGGAAGCTGTTTGAGAAAATCAGCGTAATTTCAATAAGTATAGCCCGATTCTTTCTTTTTAACAAGTAGATACCGGTAAAACCTCGCCTTTCGTTCAATTAGATGTAAAGGCTGGGTCTTAAGAACCATCGTCCGGCGCTCTGGTCAGGATGGTAACTGATTTTTATTTAACTCATTTTTTATCAATTTGCTTAAGAAAGTTTCCGGGTCCATGAGTGCCTCTCTTGACAGAAAGAACCTGTTTTTTCCGGTTTTTTCGACAATAAGTTTCAAGCCATGCTGAAAATCCGTTGAAAGCTTTTGAAATATATCACCAAGGCTCATGTCATATTGCATGATCTGTTCGATAATAAGGTCAATGGCATCTTCCTCCAGAACAATGTTGATATCGTGGTTCTTAAAGAAGAAAAGTTCAAGCTTTTTTATCTCATCATAATAAGATTTAATTTTTCGAATAACATTTCCAATATCCATCACGTTTTCACAATAGAAAGAGGAAACTACCTCCACCCTGGAAGGGGTCAAGGTAAGTGCGTATTTTTCCGAAAGATGTTTTCGATTTCTTATAATATAGGATTCAATATATTCTTTTTCCTCTTGCACCAATCGCTCAAATTCTTGTTGTGTGCTGGTATCGGAGGCATGCGAGAGAAGCTGCTTTAGTGCCCCTTCAGGATCGTTCACCACTGAGAATGTGGCTGCAAATTTTTTTATATTCGTTGATGGTAATTTTTTTTCAAAGGGCAGCAGCACCTTCTCAACCGCGCTTACCAGGCCCCTTGCTCCTGTATTTTCGTCATATGCCTGGCGGGCGAGAGCCCGAAGTGCAGCATCTTCGAATTTCAGTCGTATGCCATATGCCGAAAAATCCAATTTTTTTCCCAAAATTATGGGATTGTTGGGATTTCTTAAGATTTCATACAGGTCCTCCTCGGTGAGTCTGTCAAAAATAGCCCGAACCGGCAGCCGCCCGACGAATTCCGATTCAAACCCAAATTCAATCAAATCTTCGGATTTCACGTGTTTTAAAATGTCGTTCGGATCTTGAGTTTTTGTTATTCGAGCTCCGAATCCGATACCCTGGGCACGCAGCCTTTTTTGGATGATTTCCGGAAGGCCCGAAAATGCGCCACTCATGATAAACAGGATATTTTTCGTATTCACTGTGCTCTTATCTCGTTTTCCCGTCTTGCGGAACCGTTCTATTTCCTGAAGCATGGAAATCGGATCGTGGGGCACCTTTAATTCCACCTCGGTTTCTTCCATCGGTTTCAGCAAGGCACGCTGGACACCGGTTCGGGACACGTCGGCCCCAATGATATTTCGGCTGGAAGCGATCTTATCGATTTCATCGATGTAGATGATTCCATATTGTGCCAGTTCGATATCCCCGTCGGCCTCTCTGACCAGGTCTCTCACAAGATCCTCAACATCCCCGCCCACATAGCCTGTCTCGCTGAACTTAGTTGCATCTCCCTTAACAAACGGAACGCCGATCTTGTTGGCAATCAACTTGATCATATATGTTTTACCCACGCCGGTTGGTCCGATCATCAACACATTGTTTTTGATACTTCCGACGATTCCTTCCCTGACACCCAGATATTCTTCTGCGTGTTTGATTCGGTTAAAATGAGTGCAAATCTTGGTTGCCAGAATTGCCTTGGCGTTGTCCTGTTTGATAATGTATTGATCAAGATAGGCGACGAGCTCTTCGGGTTTTAAATCAAACTGGATCTTTTTTTCTCTTTTTGGCGGAGGCTGGGTAGCCTTTTTAAGCAGGGCCTCCTGTGGTACGACGATGGGAGATACGATTTTTACGCTGTCTCCAAATTTCTTTGATAGAAACTCACTAATTTCTTTTTCAATTTCTTTTGGGTTTGGAATTTTTTCGTCCATTATTTTCATGCTTCCCTGCTGAATATCCTATGGTATTGAGTCGGTATTGAACCGAACCAGTGAGTGTCTTTCCCGTTTTACTATGGGAGGGCTGAAAATTCTAAGATTTCCCGTATATTCAACCCTCTATCGGTTTCTGTATAGCCCCGTGTAAACTAAACAATAATCATTTCTGAGCAAAACGCAAAGCTGCAAATCAGGTGCCAAAAAAACGTACATGCAGCACCGGGGATGCATACCGGCTGTTTTCATGCGTGCCTTTTTCCTGGGAAAAGCAAAGGATTTCGAAAATCGAAATGCTGTTGTTGACCTGTTTCTCTATAGGTACGCTCCGATTCGGGTCAGCTGTTTTCAAGAGACCTTTCAATGTTGTCGATATGTTCATGGGTTAAGGGAAGTTCAGCTTTTTCCAACACCGCGGTTAGCATCCTGAGGTTTTCATTGGATACGATATTTTCCGTAGACATGGCTACCGCCAGCCTTTCACCGGTGCCAGCCTCCCTGAGCAGACTTAGCATATGTTTCTTTGTTGCTTCTGGGCCCAATTCGTAAACCGATCCGGGATAGCCGATCCAGATGGTTTTGTTTTTCCATAGGGATAGGGCTTTTTCCAGGCTAAGGTCGCCCATGGGCGGCGGGTGAAACGCTTCAATAATGTCGATTGGGGTTTTTGAGATCAGGTGTGTGAGCACAGACAATCTGCCGTCCATGTGAACGGCCATTAATTTTCCGTGAGCATGGAGAATCTTTGCCTGGTTTTCATACACCGGCATAAAATACTTCTCAAAAAGCTTTGGATTTACAAGAACACCATCGATATTATCTCCACATAGCGTTATCGGAGCCGGGGACTTGGCTGCAATGTCATAGAGGGGTTCGCGGCTTTTACATAAAGATTCGTAAACCTCTTCAATCAGGTCAGGATAATCGGTATAATGATAAAAAAAACGTCCCGCCTCACTGCCAACCCAGTGGATCATCAGCATCTGCATCGGAGAATGCGGCAGTGCATCCATTACCACGCCATCTTCCCCCAGCCAATCCATGGCCTGTTCAATTGGAAAGTAATCAGCCTTATATTCTGTATGGTCAATAATGTACTTTAATGCCTTGTAATCATCAGGTCCCTTAATCAATCGATCGGTTTGCCAGGGCTGAATATCTTTCCATCCTCTTTGGGCATGCCATTGTCCGACTCCGGGGGGTCGGATTTCGTCGTAATATATTTTTCCTACCGGCGTATTGAAAGTCCGGCGATATATTGTCTGACCGGACACTTTTTTTTGTGACTCGACAATTTCCACTCCATGTATGGTCATAGTGTAAGGTGGCCTGAGCCAGTTCATCCCCATGCCTCTGTTTCGGCATTCTCGCTCCGCCCAACCAACCTGGCAATGTCTCCAATAGTGAAAGAACGGTAGTTTGTCCGCTGGTTTTCCATACGCCGCCGCCATGATCCGTTCCCTGCGTGTCATCTCCGCCATAAATCGGCCTCCTCAAGACGTATGCATGTTTTCGCGAGTTCCACACGCTTTAAAATGCAATTATTGCAGTGAATTACAAAATATTTCGCCGTTCACCGAGAAAATTGTCGCGGTTTTTTGTTTTTATTTAACAAAGCGAATATATCGAAGATGGGTCTTTGAATAAAGGGAGCTAATCATATCTGATTAACTCCCAAATAGTCGTGGTACGCCCGGCTGGATTCGAACCAGCGATCTTCAGCTCCGGAGGCTGACGCCTTATCCCCTAGGCCACGGGCGCAGTTAAGAGCAGTTTTCGTCTTTTTGAACTAAAGCTGCAAACGTCCTTCTTCAACTGCTCTGTGAAGCTTCAGGACTTAAAGATATTCAGTTCGATATCCATAATTCAAAGGACCAAACAAGTCAAGCATCGTTTGTGTTTTCGTCAAGCCACGCTTTGGCCTCTCCAACCACATAAAGGGATCCTGCAACACAAACAGCGTCTTGTGCAGAGGAGGTTTCAATCGCATATTTCACAGCTTCGGCTACATTTGATATAATCTCGGTATTCGGCACGATGCGCTTTGCAACGCCGTACAGGGTCTCAGTGGGAAGCGCGCGGTATGTTTTTGGTTGCGTAATAATCACCCTATAACATTTCGTTAAAAGACATTGCAGCATGGATTTATACGGTTTGTCATCCAGAATGCCAATTACCATCGTGATATTTCTGTTTTTCAACTGTTGTGATAGATAATTTCTTAGTGTTCTGGCTGCAATAAAATTATGGGCACCATCGAGCAAAACCAGAGGTGTTTTTCTTGCCACCTCCAGCCTGCCAGGCCAGCGAGTTTTAATGAGGCCTTTTTTGATCGCGGATATGGTAAGATTGGTTCCTTTCTGGCACAGTACCTCGCAGGCAGCCAATGCCAGAGCGGCATTATCGATTTGATGAAATCCGGTTAAGGCTGTTTTCAAATTTCGCCAGGTGATTTTCCTTCCAAAATAGGTAAAAGTGCCGTCAGAGTTTTTTTTGACTCTAAAGGCCTCCCCCCGTTTGTAAAAAGGCGCCGATTTCGCTGAAGCAATTGCCTTTAGCACATCAAGTGCCTGTTTCTGTTTAACCCCTGTGACAACCGGCACCTTGTTTTTAATAATACCGCCTTTTTCTGTCGCGATCTGGGCAACTGTATTTCCCAGGTAAATTCGGTGTTCCAACGAGATATTAGTGATGATGGAAACAATCGGTTTTACGATATTCGTTGCATCCAGCCGTCCGCCCATCCCGGTTTCAATGACCGCCCAGTCCACATGTCGTTTGCCGAATTCATAGAATGCCATGGCGGTTGAATATTCAAAGAAAGTGGGCTCTCTTCTACCGTGATGGACTGCTTTTACAGCATAATATGCCTCTACGACACCTTCATTGGAAATTTGGCGGTTGTTGACACAAATTCTTTCGTTAAACCGAACGAGATGAGGGGAGGTATAGAGGCCCACTCGGTAGCCTGCAGCATGAAGAATGGAGGAGAGGGTGGCAGCAACCGAGCCCTTTCCATTGGTTCCTGCCACATGGATTATGTTAAATCGATTTTGAGGGTTTCCAAGTTTTTTCAGTATGTTGCGTATGGTGGAAAGGCCCAGAATAATCCCAAAACGTCTCAGGCCGTACATCTCTTCTATGCATTCATGATAAGTATCCTTCCGTGTCATGGTGAAAAAAACCCGGCAACTTGCCGGGTCAAAAAGTGCTGGATGCCGTTTTGGCTCGTGTTATCTTTGAGCTTTTGCGGCAGCAATCCTTTTTCTTCTCAACGCCTCTCGCTGTTTCCGGCGCCGATATTCACTGGGTTTTTCGTAACTTTTTTTCAGTTTCAATCGCTTGAAAAGCCCGTCGTTTTGAATCTTTTTTTTCAAAACTCGCATGGCCTTTTCTAAGTCATTGTCCATGACCTTAACTTCAATCGCTTTCAACTATTTCGCCTCCTTCTTTCCATCCATCAAAATGTATCGGATGGTTAATAAAGAGCAATTTCCGACCAGCAGCCATTCAATCATGCGTCATCTAAATGAACGAGTAGAGGATAGAGCTTTGATGCTTACCTAATGCTGTTTTTTTGACGTTCCTGAAATTAGGTATGAAACAAGAAAGCCTATGTGAGGCTTACCATCCCCCCTTAAAAAGAACTCGATAATATCTATAATCAATTCAGACTGGATTGGCAAGGAAAATAATTACAGCTTGGAAAGCAACTCTTCAGTTACCTCTTTAACACCTGGTTTGCCGTCCAGTTGGATGTAGCGGGGGGTTCCGTGTTTTTCAAATTTATCCTTAAAGTGATAGGCGGCGGCTAGGGTGCCCTCTTTTGTATCGTAATATATGTCATGTCGCTTGTTAATGGCTGCTTCATCTTGATCGTCGGAACGTGTTTTTAGCTTTGCGCCGCAAATACGGCATTTGTCTCCATCTGGTTTGATGGCGTCGATATAAACATTATTGGGATGATTGTTGTCTTTTACACACAGTCTTCGCCCCATTATCCTATTTTTAGCGATTTCACGATCAAGGATGATTTCAACCACAATATCCAGCGCCATTCCTTCGGCTCCAAGAGCCTCCTGAAGTTGAACCGCTTGATTTTTGTTTCTCGGGAAACCGTCAAGCAACCATCCGCTTCTGCAATCATCCTTCTTGAGACGCTCAAGAATCATTGGAATCGTGATGTTATCCGGTACCAGTTCTCCCCGATCAATAAATTCCTTTGCTTTCAAACCCAGTTCGGTTCCCTTCTGAATATTCTCACGAAAAATTGCACCGGATTCAATGTGAGGAATTTTATATCGTTCTTTCAAAATTGCCCCTTGCGTTCCTTTTCCACTTCCGTTGGGACCAAAAAACAAAATATTCATCACCATCTCCTTTCAGTTTACAAAAATGCTGAGAGCGATAGACGTGTTAATTTGCTCAAAACGGGTTGAATCTTTTCGGGTCTATATGCCGCAAACCCGAAGAGAACGCCGCCCAGCAGGAAAAAGACCATTTTGGATGGACACTACCTAATAAAACGAAAGGGCGCTGTCAAGGGCCACTTCAGTATCCTGTGGATGCCAAATAATTTTGCACAAGACCCAAAGCTTCCTCTTTGCTTGTAATTTGCCTGGATAACCTTGCCTCCTCTACCATGCGTAAAATCTTTCCAAACCGCGGGGATGGATTCAATCCGAATTCTTTGATCAAATCATGGCCTGTGATCAACGGTGGTTTTGTCCGCATGATTCGATACTCCTTATAGAAGCGGTTAAGCATATTGAGTGAGAATGCTAAAAAAGAATCGTTAGAGGCCTTATATTTGCTTTTTTGATCTGCTATGGCATGTAGCAGCAAAAAGGGTGTATTCTCCCCCGCCTTCATGAAAAATCTCACTCTGGCTCTATGAGTTAGTTTCTTGTTTTCGCTGGCCTGAAACAGCAAAAGGGGTCTTAGATGGTTTCGGATCATAAACTCTAAAAAATCGGTCTCAAATGTCGAAAAGCGCAACCGCAAAGTGATGGTTTTTACCATTTCAGCGCCGATCTGTTCGTGACGATAAAAATGAATGCGTCCTCCGGCATCCGTGGTCCGGGCATACGGCTTTCCGATATCGTGAAGCAAAAGAGCGCATTTTAGCAGCACAGTCTTTTTCTTACCGGCTATCCTGCGGACCGGCCGAGGTAGATCCGGACCGATACTTTCGGGATTATTGATAATGGATTCAAGGTGAAAAAATGCTTTCAAAGTATGATCCAGCACATCATCAACATGAAAGCCGTTTTGAATACATCCCTGTAGTTTCTTCAATTCTGGAAAAATGCCGAACAGTACCCCGGTGGTTACCATTCGCCGTATATACGAACAAGCATGAGGTGTCTTTAACATGAGGAAAAATTCTTCACGTATCCGCTCTGGGGCAGCCTGTGGAATTAACCCGGCCTCCTTCTGAATCATCTCTTCAGTAAAAGGGTCGATGTCAAATTGCAAAGCCGACGCCAGTCTGTAGGCCCGAAGCAGCCGGATAGGGTCATCCCGAAATGCTCTTTTAGAAACCAGTCGAACGATTCTGTTTCCAAGATCTTGTCGGCCTCCATGGCAATCGATGATCTGTGCTGAGGAAATATCATAAGCCATGGCGTTGATGGTAAAATCTCTTTGCTGAAGATCCTCCCTGATGGAATTTCCTTTCAATCTCGATATATCGATCTTCATTTCATCTGTTACGATTCTAAACAAAAGTTCGTTCGACCTGCCCAGTTTAACCAGCCGACCGTTGAGATGTCGTGCCGCCCGGGAAGCAGCCTCTTGTGGATCGTCCAGCACAACCATATCATAATCGGAAGGAATTTCCCCGAGCAACAAATCTCTGACTGCGCCACCAACAATGTAGGCATTATCGATTCTTGGCAGCTTTATAAAAGAATGAGCTAACATTACTAATTGCGCTTACAAACCTGCGGAGCAAAAAGAACCTCTCTTTGTTTTTCAAGTGCATTATTGCTTGAAGGATACACCATTTTTTTATAAGTTACCACATACGCAGGGATATAAAAGCAGCATAAGCAATTCTCGTTGAACCCCGTTGCCAAAAAACGACTCAAAATGACCCCTTAGAGGCATCGGCATGGCTATATTGAAAGTGGCTGTTACCGGAAGCGCCGGTTCAGGGAAATCGATCGTGTGCGAGCACTGCAAACAGAGAGGATTGAATGTCATTAGCACAGACTGGCTGGCTCGCAGACTCGTAGCTCAAAATTCTCCATTGTTAAAAGCGATTGTCAACCATTTCGGCAACAAGGTCATCGGGCCCGATGGTTGTCTTGATCGCCGAAAGCTGCGGCAGATAATAACGGCTGATGAGAAACAGCGAGATGCCCTTCAGCAATTGATACACCCTGAAATCATAGCGCAAATGAACGCAGAGATCGATGAGCTGGAAAAAAAAGGAAAACCCCTGGTGGTCGTTGAGATACCGCTTCTTTTCGAGGCAGGTCTGGAAAAGCACTTTGATATGATCGTTGTGGTAGCTGCCGACAAGGAATTGAAAATCCAGCGGCTCATGCAGCGGGATCATGTAACCAGAAATGAAGCTAAAGCCCTTGTGCAGATTCAGCTGCCTGATTCAGAGAAAGTAAAACATGCTGATTTTATTATATTAAATAATGATTCCATTGAACAGCTGATAAGGGAAACCGATCGTTTCATACGGAGTTTAAACCAAAAAATTTTCAAAACCGCTTGACAGAAGTGTCATTCTGGTTTATTATTTTGTAAAATTTAACCCCTACCTGTTGGAGTGAAAGCCTTTTTGAAAGAATTTCTTAAATTCTTCAAATATATATCATAGAGCATCTTCGTCTCCATCTAAGCTGAAAGGGATCCAGGTCGTGTATTAATATGCTATAGATGAGGGCTTTATCTTTGGTTAAAACTCCAATGGGATTTACTTCCCTAGCCTGATCAGCCCGGGGTCTTGCAGATACTAAGACCGAAATAAATGCACGAATATTTAACGGATCAAGTCTGAGGCGATTCGCGGGTCACCGAAGATGATGGAAGGCGCAAAAAGCCTGGTTGTTTGGAACATACACCGGTTTGAAACGGGAATGGGGCAATTGTACCCATCGGGAAATGTGAGAAAACCCCTTGCTTTTACCCCGTAGTTGTATAAAACACATGGCAAAATGTCCCTGGCACACGCTCAAACCCAGCTTACAGGTTTCAGACAAAAGTTGTTATTCAACAACGGGGTTAGGAGAAGACTTCGGTTTGATTTTTTCAATACGGAGTATGAGGGCTCAAGGATTGAAGACCCTGCAGCCCCGCAGAATCTTCGATCCTGAAAGCTATCGGCTTTAAAGTCGGTAAGTAGTTTACTTTCAATAAGTTATATAATTTCCGAAAGCTTTAAAATAAGATTTAAAATTAGGTACCACAATACCAATTCATATGGAATGGGGTGAAAGTTGATGAATATCGTTGAACTTAAAGACAAAAAAATCAGTGAGTTAACCCAGATGGCCAAGGAGTTTAACATCGATGGAGCCGCGGGTATGCGAAAGCAGGAGCTTATTTTTGCCCTTCTCCAGGCTCAGATTGAGCAAGATGGTCTCATATTCGGGGAGGGTACACTCGAAATCCTGCCTGACGGCTTTGGATTCTTGCGGGCACCGAACTACAATTATTTGCCCGGCCCTGACGACATTTACGTTTCTCCGTCTCAGATAAGAAGGTTTAACCTGAGAACCGGCGATACAGTTTCCGGCCAGATTCGGCAACCGAAAGAGTCCGAGCGTTACTTCGCCCTTCTAAAAGTCGAAGCAATCAATTATGAGGACCCGGAAGTTGCCAGGGAAAAAATCCTGTTTGACAACCTGACCCCTCTTTATCCCAACAGAAAAATAAAGCTTGAAACGGATCCAGATAACTATTCCACCCGGATCATGGACCTGTTAACCCCTATTGGATTCGGGCAGAGAGGGTTGATTGTCTCTCCACCCAGGGCGGGTAAGACTTTGTTATTGCAAGCGATTGCTAATGCCATCGTTGCCAACCACAAAGATATCATGATGTTTGTACTCCTTATTGACGAAAGGCCCGAAGAGGTTACGGACATGGAGCGATCCGTGAAAGCCGAGGTGATTAGCTCCACCTTTGATGAACCTGCAGAACGTCATGTTCAGGTTGCAGAGATGGTTGTGGAAAAGGCTAAACGACTGGTAGAACATAAAAAAGATGTGGTTATTTTGCTTGACAGCATCACCCGTCTTGCCAGAGCTTACAATTCCGTGATTCCACCAAGCGGCAAGATTCTCTCGGGCGGTGTGGATTCAAATGCACTTCAACGCCCCAAGCGGTTTTTTGGTGCAGCCAGGAATATCGAAGAAGGGGGCAGCCTGACGATTATTGCAACCGCACTGATTGACACCGGAAGCCGGATGGATGAAGTCATTTTCGAAGAGTTTAAGGGTACCGGAAATCTTGAGATACAGCTGGATCGAAGGCTTTCCGACAAACGGATCTTTCCTGCAATCGATATCAAAAGATCAGGAACTCGAAAAGAGGAACTGCTTCTGGACGAGGCCACGTTGAATCGTGTGTGGATTTTAAGAAAGCTTCTTGCCACTTTAAATACATCGGACAGTATGGAATTTTTGCTTGAAAAAATGCAGGGAACAAAGGATAATAAAGAATTTCTTGATTCTATGAATGCATAAGGAGGTAACAGATTAGGCATCATGAAAGACAACATCCATCCGGAATACTATAAGACGACCATTACCTGTGCATGTGGTAATGTAATTGAGGCAGGTTCCACCAAAAAAGACATACGGGTTGAAATCTGCTCTAAATGTCATCCGTTTTTTACAGGAAAACAGAAACTGGTTGACTCTGCCGGTCGAATCGAGCGATTTCGCAAGAAATACGAGAAATTCCAAAACCAGTAGCTATGCATATCTAAACACCGCTCTTTGAGGGTCGGTTCGCTTAAGAGTATCGGCCTCCCACCCTATGGTTTCCTAACAACAAGCGATTGAATAACAAGACGACCATCGGGGGCCAGGCAGAGGCGCCCTGTCATGATCACATCCGGGAGCAACAAGTAAGAATAAGAATAGGACGAAATATCAATGTTTGATAAGCTTACAGGGATTGAAAACCGATTTGTTGAGATTGAAAATCGGCTGGGGGATCCTCAGATTGTCCAGGATCGTGGCTCTTATCAGAGACTGAGCAGGGAACATTCAGAACTCAGCAAGATCGTTGGAGTTTTCAGAGCTTACAAGGCCGTTTTAAAAGAGATGGATGACAGTATGGAGCTTTTAAAAGATTTAGATCCTCAAATAAAGGAATTGGCTCGCGAGGAGATGGATGCGCTTGAGGAGAAAAAGACAAGACTGGAATCGGAATTAAGAAGGCTTCTGTTGCCCAAAGATCCCAATGATGAAAAGAATGTTTTAATAGAAATCAGAGCCGGTACCGGAGGAGAAGAAGCCGCACTGTTTGCGAACGACCTGTTCAGAATGTACCACCGGTATGCTGAGAATAAAGGTTGGAAAGTGGAGATCATGAGCCAGCATGCCACCGGAGTGGGAGGACTGAAAGAGATTATCGCATTAATTCACGGCAAAGGTGCATATAGCCGGTTGAAATTTGAAAGTGGCACCCACCGGGTTCAACGCGTACCGGTAACCGAGGCGCAGGGAAGGATTCATACCTCGGCTGTAACCGTTGCGGTTCTGCCCGAAGCCGAGGAGGTTGAAGTGGAAATAGATCCCGGCGACATAAAGGTTGATGTTTTCCGATCCACCGGTCCAGGCGGACAGTCTGTCAACACCACTGATTCTGCGGTCAGAATCACCCATCTGCCGACGGGGCTTGTGGTCACCTGTCAGGATGAAAAATCTCAGCTAAAAAATAAAAACAAGGCCATGAAAGTTCTTCGTGCTCGTCTTTTGGATCGGATGATAAGAGAGCAAAACGAAAAGCGATCCGAAGAGCGGAAAAGTCAGATCGGCAGCGGCGACCGCAGTGAACGCATTCGGACATATAATTTCCCGCAAGGCAGGGTCACCGATCATCGAATCGGATTGACGCTATATAAATTGGAAAACATTATGCAGGGAGAACTTGATGAGATAATCGATGAGCTTGCAACTTATTACCAAAGCCAGGCACTACAGCATGCAGAATCATCCCCAGAGCAGAGAGTTTCAATGGAACGTTCTGAACCTTCTTAAATGGGCAACAAATTATTTTAAATCACGGGATATAGACAGCCCACGGTCTACTGCAGAGATACTTCTGGCGAGTGCTCTGCAGATGGAGAGGATTGAGCTGTACATTCGTTACGATCAACCCGTTACCAGAAACGAACTTTCTGCTTTCAAGGCCCTGATAATAAGGAGAATCAAGCATGAACCGGTTGCATATATTCTTGGAAGCAAAGAGTTCTGGTCCAAGGAACTCCTTGTCAATCAAAGTGTTTTGATTCCAAGGCCCGAAACCGAATGCCTGGTGGAAACCGCCCTTTGCCGTATTTCGTGCGGCTTTCCCATGAAGATTCTTGAACTTGGTACCGGTTCAGGTGCGGTTTCCATTGCCCTGGCATCCGAAAGAAGCGATCATCGGTTTTATGCGTCAGATCGATCCGAAGAAGCCATTAGGATCGCAGTGACAAACGCAAAAAGACATCAACTTCAGCATCGGATCTGTTTTTTTGTAGGAGACTGGTTCCAAGCGCTCAAAGAGAATTCAGACTCATTTGACATGATTATTTCAAATCCACCATATATTAGGACAAGCGATATCCCTTTACTTCAACCTGAGATTTCACAATATGAACCCCGGGTGGCTTTAGACGGCGGTGAAGACGGATTGCAATGGATTCGGCACATCATTCTCAATGCTCACCGATTTCTGAAACCTGGAGGGGAAATCCTTTTAGAAATTGGCCACGACCAGAAAGAATCCATCCAGAAGATAGTCGAGCCATTGATCTGGTATGAAAGACCCGATTTCAGCATGGATTACAGTGGTATTGATCGAATTGTCAGGATAAGAAAGAAGGCTGAAGGCTAGCACAATTATCGGTTAACTCCAAAATGCAATAATTGCACCTTATGCCCGAATTTCAACCCAGAATTTCCGGTGAAGCAGATTTTGTGTTCAACGACGGATCGGTGTCGCTTGAGCTTTGTGGATAACCAGAAAAAGGTATTGCGCAGTGGGTAATAATTTGGTAATGATATAAATTTATATAAATCGCACGCCTTTGGATCTGTTTTCGGGTGCTTCGCCTCAATAAGGGGTAGAGTTGGAAACAGGGATGAAGAGGGCGGTGGAATAAACCAATCATAACAAGGAGCAAACCATGGCCTATGTAACTATGAAGGAGCTTCTGGAGGCGGGAGTTCATTTTGGTCACCAGACCAAACGTTGGAATCCGAAGATGAAGCAGTATATCTTCGGTGCCAGAAACGGTATTTATATTATAGATCTGCAGAAGACCGTTCGGATGTTTAAAACAGCCTATGATTTTGTGGTGGATTCGGTTGCCAATGGGAATTCAGTTCTTTTCGTAGGTACCAAAAAACAGGCTCAGGAATCCATATATGAAGAGGCAAATCGATGTGAAATGTTTTATGTCCATAATCGATGGCTGGGTGGAATGCTGACCAACTTCCAGACCATCAAGCAAAGCATCGACCGGCTGAATTATTTGAACAGAATTCAAAACGATGGAACCATCAATCTGTTTCCGAAAAAAGAGCGGTTGAAACTTGCCAAGGAAAGAATAAAGCTTGACAACAATCTTGGTGGTATCAGGAACATGACCAAACTGCCGGGCGCAATTTTCATCGTGGATCCGAAAAATGAGGGCATTGCCGTCCGTGAGGGTATCCGGCTTAAAATACCGATCGTAGCCATCGTAGACACAAATTGCGATCCGGATGAAATCGATTACGTCATTCCTGGAAATGATGATGCGATTCGTGCGATTCGACTGATCACCTCACGCATCGCAGATGCCTGTATCGAAGGCAAGAAGCGCTTTGAAGAGAAACAGCAGGCCGAGGCCGACAAGCAAGAGGAAGTGGAACCCGAAATTGCCGCCGCTGCATCGGAACTTCAGCCCGGGGAGAGAAGGGTTATTTCAGATGGCACAGAGGGTCCCGTTGTGGAGATCATTCGAAAATCGACCTCTACTGAAACTGAACAGGAACGATTAGAGACAGATGAGATAACGCAGCCACAGACCACAGGAGAATGAGTATGGCAAACATCAGTGCAGCAATGGTAAAGGAACTACGGGAGAAAACAGGGGCCGGAATTATGGATTGTAAACAAGCCCTTGCCGAAAGTGGCGCCGACATGGATGCCGCCATCTCGTTTTTGAGAAAAAAGGGATTGGCAACCGCGAAAAAGCGTGCCGGCAGGGCTGCAACCGAAGGCATCATTCAGGCTTATGTTCATACCGGCGGGAGAATCGGGGTGCTTGTTGAAATCAATTGTGAGACGGATTTTGTCGCCAAGACCGATGATTTCCAGCAATTTGCGAAAAACATAGCCATGCAGATTGCTGCTACAAATCCAGTGGGCATCACCCCGGAAGACGTGCCCGATGAAATCGTTGAAAAAGAAAAGGAAATATATCGAGCACAGGCTTTGGAAACGGGCAAGCCCGAAAATATCGTGGACAGGATTGCCGAAGGAAAACTTCAGAAGTTCTTCAATGAGAACTGCCTGTTGAAACAACCTTACGTTAAAGACCCGAGCATAACGGTTGCAGACTTACTAAACGAGGTGATTGCGAAGATAGGGGAGAACATTTCCATCAAACGATTTACCCGATACCAAATTGGAGAAGCATAAATCTTGTCATACCCTCAGTTTAAACGGGTCTTGCTAAAGCTAAGCGGGGAAGCCCTTATGGGGGATAAGCCGTTTGGTATCAGCCCCGATGTCATAAAATATGTGGCCGAAGAGATTCAATCCGTTGCACTGCTCAGGGTACAGGTTGCCGTGGTGGTGGGTGGTGGAAACATATTCAGGGGGATTGCGGCCAGTACATATGGAATGGATCGGGTATCCGCCGATCACATGGGAATGCTGGCTACGGTCATTAACAGTCTTGCGCTTCAAGATGCCCTGGAAAAAATCGGATTACAAACACGGGTGCAAACCGCGATTTCGATGCATGAACTGGCCGAACCGTTCATTGTGCGAAGAGCCATAAGGCACCTTGAAAAGGAACGCGTGGTGATTTTCGCCGCCGGTACTGGAAATCCTTACTTTACCACGGACACCGCAGCGGTACTAAGAGCCCAGGAAATCCACGCTGAAATATTGTTGAAGGCCACCAAGGTCGATGGTGTATATGACTCCGATCCCATGAAGAATGAAAATGCGAAATTCATCAAATCGATAAACTACATGCAGGTTTTGGAAAAAAGCCTTAAAGCCATGGATTCTACTGCTATCTCAATGGCGATGGACAATCATCTTCCCCTGGTTGTTTTCAATCTTAAAGGAAAAGGAAACCTGAAAAAGATCGTATGTGGTGATAAAATCGGTACCTGGATAAGCGGATAACTTGCCGCCTCTTGTCGGGGAGTACTCATTGACGCCTTGAAACCAAGCCAGAAGGGTGACTGCCATGATTGACGATATATTTAAAGAAACTCGAGAGCGGATGGAAAAATCGATCGTTTCCTTAAAGAACGAACTGAAGCGAATCCGAACTGGCCGAGCCTCCCTGTCTCTTCTTGACGGTATACGTGCCGAATACTACGGCACTCCAACCCCGCTTAATCAGATGGCGACCCTGGCGGTACCCGAAAGCCGCCTGATTACCATTCAGCCGTGGGATAGTACCGTAATACAGGAAATTGAGAAAGCCATTTTAAAGTCCGACTTGGGACTGACACCCACAAACGACGGTAAGATTATCCGGATTGCCATTCCTCCCCTTACAGAGGAACGCAGAAAAGAGCTTGTAAGAATCGTCCATAAGATGTGTGAAGATTCCAAGATCGCCATTCGAAATATTCGGCGCGATTCAAACGATCTGCTGAAGAGCTTGAAAAAGGACGGAGACATTTCCGAAGACGATGCCTTCAGAGCTCAAGACGCGGTTCAAGAGATTACCGATGAGTTCACGAAACGCATCGACGACATCTATAAAGAAAAAGAGAAGGAGATCCTTGAATTCTAGTTCATCTCCCGCCGGAGATACCATCCTTGATCCAGCCAAACTACCACGGCATGTGGCCATTATTATGGACGGCAACGGCCGGTGGGCTAGACAGCGTCTTCTTAATAGAATCAAAGGGCATGAAAAGGGGGCGGAAACGGTTCGTACCATCGTTCGAACCAGTCGAGAGCTGGGGATTGGTATTTTAACGCTGTACGCATTTTCTACCGAAAACTGGCAACGGCCTAAAACTGAGATCGCAGCGCTAATGGAGTTGTTGAATCGATTTCTGATTTCAGAGCGGTCCGAGATGATGGAAAACAATATCCGGCTGAATGCCATCGGACAGATCGACCGGCTGCCAAGAGCCGTTCGGCTGACGTTGCAGCAAACCATGGATCTAACCAGAGACAAAGACGGGATGCTATTAAATCTGGCGCTTAGTTACGGAGCACGGGATGAGATTACCATGATGGTTCAAACGCTCGCCCAAAAGGCGATAACCGGTGAAATCGATGCCGGTGATATAACGCCCGAAGTCATCTCCGAGCATCTCTACACCCGACACATGCCCGATCCCGACCTTTTGATTCGAACAAGCGGGGAGATGAGGATCAGTAATTTCCTGCTCTGGCAAATCGCCTATACAGAAATATATATAACAAACACCTTGTGGCCCGATTTTGGCAAAGAAGAGTATATTAGGATCCTGCTTGATTTTCAACAACGCGAACGAAGGTTCGGGAAAGTCTAAGTGATCGCAGATGCACCTCAAGCGCCTGCTGACAGCCTGTGTGGCGTTACCTTTGTTTGTGCTGCTGATCTACAGGGGATCTCATTTTCTTTTCGCAGTATTTGTTGCTGTTGTCAGCCTGCTTGCTCTAAGAGAGTATTACCAGATGGTTCAGCGTATGATCGACAGCCCCGTCAAAGGGTGGATGTCGATCATAGGGTATCTCTCAGCAATGACAATTGCCGCTTCCGCTTACTTTGATTCACCGCAACCGGTCTTGAGCATTATCGTTATCAGCATGATAGCTTCCGTTCTAATTTCACTGACTCAGGTTGAATACGAGGTAAACATATTATTAGATGTACTGCTAAGACAACTGCTGGGAGTTGTCTATGTGCCAGGGCTTCTTTCTTTTCTGATATTCATCCGTTGCGCAACCGATGGAGCCTGGTGGCTGTTTTTCCTTTTTTCGGTTGTTTTTGTTGGAGACGCAGCAGCCTATTACATTGGTTCCTTTTTTGGGAAGCGAAAGCTCAGTCCTCTTATAAGCCCCGGAAAAACAGTAGAAGGATCCATAGCCGGGCTTTGTGCAGGTATCGCTGCGGGTTTGCTCTGTAAATATATTCTTAACTTATCGATATCCTTTGAGCTATGCGGTCTGCTCTCCATCTTGATCGTGGTTGCAGCACAGATCGGAGATCTTTTCGAATCTTTGTTAAAGCGTTCTGCAAATCTAAAGGACTCTGGAACAATAATTCCTGGTCATGGCGGTGTGTTGGACCGTATCGATGCAACTCTGTTTGCCGCACCGGTTCTCTATGCTTTCAAGGAACTTGTGTTATAATATACAATTAAGGCGTTTTGCTTTCAATCTCCTTAAATATCGTGAAAAGATTTAGAGGCTTCGCTCCGATTGGAATATTGGAGTACTGGGGTAACCTGGCAATGGTTGCCTGTTGAGAGGGAGTCCCGCATGGCGGGCCAAGCCCTCCTGAGTAAGGTTTAGTCAACCGCTTAGTAGAGTAACGCCTGGAGGCGAAA
>JAFDFZ010000088.1 GCA_019309565.1 Deltaproteobacteria bacterium | reverse complement strand
TCGTCAGCCGGAAGCGGCATGAAAACAATTTCCGATTTCGATCCTGTTAGCTCCTGTACCAGTTCTGCCAGTTCCAGGATCGTAAATTCCTCTGGATTTCCGATATTGATGGGCCCGGTTACATCATCCGCACTGTTGAAAAGCCGAATGATTCCCTCGATGAGGTCATCCACATAACAGAAAGATCTTGATTGTTTTCCGTTTCCGAAAACAGTAAGTGGTTTACCCTGCAACGCCTGGACTATAAAGTTGGATACGACCCTTCCATCATTGAGATGCATTCTGGGGCCATATGTATTAAAGATACGAGCCACTTTAATTTTGAGCCCATGCTGTCGATGATAATCAAAAAAAAGCGTCTCCGCACAACGCTTTCCCTCATCGTAGCACGATCGGGGGCCAATGCAGTTAACGTTTCCGGCATAAGATTCCGGCTGGGGATGAACCGTGGGGTCTCCATACACTTCTGATGTGGAGGCCTGGAGTATTTTCGCCCGCAGCCGCTTGGCAAGCCCCAGCATGTTGATGGAACCGTGCACATTCACTTTCGTTGTCTGTACAGGATCATTCTGATAATGGATAGGAGATGCGGGGCAGGCAAGGTTATAGATGGCGTCCACTTCCACATAGAGCGGAAAGGTGATGTCGTGCCGCAGAAGCTCAAAAAGCGGGTTATTAAGCAGATGAACTATGTTTTGTTTTGTTCCGGTGTATAAGTTATCTACACACAGAACCTCACAGCCTTCCTCAAGCAGCCGTTCACATAGATGGGATCCCAAAAATCCGGCGCCCCCGGTAACAAGCACCCGTTTTTTTAAATGCATGAACTCCTCCGCTCGGATTGGATTTAAGACCCTGCAGCCCCGAGGGGCAGGATCTTCGCCCTTGTTGCGTCGTAGCCGATGACGAAGCCCAATTGCTTCGGCAAGCTTAAGGGGCATACGCTCGCCCTGTTGAATCCCCGAAGGGGTGCGCAAAAGCGCAATTCAACAGGACTCGCTGTTTTGGTTCAGGGTCCAGATGCTTTATAAGCCCGACTGCATATTACGTTAACACGGTAATCGTTATGTTGAAAAGAAAAAAATCTTCACACCCATCAAATGCAGAGCTGACAATCGATCTGTTTTTTGCTATAAACAAATTAAATGGTTCAGGGTTCACCGTTTCGGAATGAAAGGACCCTGACCCTTTTTGTCATGTTGTTCACAACCGAGCTAACCATATAATTTTAAGAGAATTGCCATGAAATACTTTGGAATTGTTCTCTTAGCCCTTCTTGTTTTTCCAACCAAGCTGCTTGCGATAACATCTTCTGATTTTGATCAAGCCAGGCAGAAAATGGTTGAAAATCAGATCCGCAAGCGGGGGATAAAGGATCCGCTTGTTCTAAACGCCATGCTGCAGGTACCCCGCCACCGGTTTGTCCCTGAAAATCTCACCTCCCAGGCTTATGCGGATCACCCGCTTCCCATAGGCGAAGGCCAGACCATATCCCAGCCATATATCGTTGCCTTGATGACGGAAAGCCTGAAGCTTACGGGAAATGAACGTGTTCTTGAAATCGGGACAGGCTCCGGCTACCAGGCAGCCATCCTGTGCAAAGTGGTAAAAGAAGTTTACACCATTGAGATTAAGAAAAAACTTTACCAAAAATCCACCCGGGTGCTTCGCTCCCTTGGTTTCAGCAATGTCAAAACCCGCCACGGCGACGGTTATTTCGGATGGGAGGCAGCAGCCCCCTTTGATGCCATCATGATAACGGCAGCCGTAGATCATATACCCCCTCCTCTTTTAGCGCAATTGGTGGATGGCGGCAGGCTGATTCTGCCATTGGGCAACCCGTTTCATTATCAACACTTAACCCTGGTAACAAAGCAGGGAGAGGATTACAGAGTCAGACAGATTACCGGTGTTCTCTTTGTGCCCTTGACAGGTTATGCCCTTGAGCGGAGCAGATGATCTTACTGTCGGTTTTTCTACTATCGTTATGTTCCCTTACCTATGAGGTGCTTCTGACCAGGGTGTTTTCCATAAGCCAGTGGAACCATCTTTCTTTCATGGTCATCAGCGTTGCATTGTTCGGGTTTGCGGCAAGCGGCACCTTTTTGAGCATTGTCCAATCAAAAGACGACAGAATAAGACGGCGGCTGCCCTCAAAAGAAGCACTGGCTATCATTGTATGCCTGTACAGCGTTTCGGCCAACGGATCTTTCATCGCTTTGAACAGGCTCCCTCTTGATTATTTGCGGCTTCCTTTGGAACCGGTCCAGTCTTTGTATCTGTTGATCGCATACCTTTTGCTTGCGTTACCCTTTTTTTTCACAGGCCTCATAATAGCGCTCGCCTACGCTCTGTACCCTGAAAAAACCGCTCTGACCTATTTTGCTACCATGAGCGGTTCGGCATGCGGGGCTGTACTGCCGGTTCCAACACTGCCCGTTTTCGGAGAAGAAGTCCTGATCATTATCGTAAACCTTCTTCCGCTCTTAGCGGTTTTCATAGGCGGAATCGTCTTTGCGCTTTCGAATCGACCTTCAGCGGCGATCGCCGAGACAAAGCACAGCCGATTGGTTTTTCTTGCACTGCCCTTGGTCCCGCTGGCCGTGCTTGGTTTTGTATTCGGTAATGGCTCATACACGCGTGTAACCCCTTCGGCTTATAAACCACTTAGTCAAACGCTTCGATATCCAAAAACAAAAATCACTCAAACCTTTACCAGTTTAAGAGGTAGAATGGACAGCGTTCAAAGCCCGTACATTCGGTTTGCTCCGGGCTTAAGCCTTAAGTTCAAAGAAAGGCTTCCCCAACAATGGTCCGTGTTCAAGGATGGCAACGCGCCGCTTGTTCTCTATAACCTTAAATCCAAAGAAACTTTAAGGTCTCCACGATTTGCCCTGCCGTTTTCAGGCTACGTTTTAAACCCCGAACCTAAAAGTGTTCTCATCATTTTAAACGGCGGCGGTTCCGCCATCCCTTGTGCCATCTCCTCCGGTGCCCGACAGATCACCATTTTAGAACGCAATCCTCACATAGCCCAAATCCTGCGCGATCAATATCACCTTCCCGTAATAAACAGGACACCCAGGGGCTTTCTTTCCGTCTCGGACGAAAAGTTTTCGATCATCCATGTAGAAGACTGGGGCCCGTCCTTACCTGGAACAGCGGCTTTAAACCAGGGGCATCTGTTTACAGTTGAAGCCTTTGATGCATACTTGAATCACTTAAACGACAATGGAGTACTTATTCTTTCCCGAAAACTCCTTCTGCCTCCGGCGGATTCAATCCGTCTTTGGGCGACAGCTTACGAAAGCTTGCGGTCGCTGGGCATCCCTCATCCTGAACACCATCTGGCTATGTTGCGCAACTGGGAGGCGTTCACCCTTGTTGTAACCAGGAAATCGTTAAAGATTTCTCCGGCAGATCAAAAAGAGATCAGAGCTTTTGCTCGTAACATGAATTTCGATCTTGTTTTTATTCCTGGAATTACACAGAATCATGTCAATCGCTATAATGTATTCGATGCGCCTTATCATTATCGTGAAATTACCCGCCTCCTGGAGGCATACCACAGAGGCTCAGAAGAAGGATTTTTTGCATCCTATCTTCTTGACGTAGCACCACAGACCGATAACCGGCCGTTTCCCAGCAGGTTTCTGAAATGGAAGCAATTAAGAAAGATTTACAGGATTACGGGCAGCCGAATGTACTCATTGTTCCTTTCCGGTGAAATTGTGGTTGCAGTTGTATTTATTGAGGCCCTTCTGATCTCTCTTACGCTTCTGATTGTCCCCATGCTGGGCAGGTCAAAGATAGAACAAGGCCCTCATTTGTCTTCTATCGTTTACTTCATTGGTATTGGTTCAGGTTTCATGTTTATTGAACTTTACTTCATTAAACTGTTTACGCAATGGTTCGACGATCCCATCGTCAGTTTTGCTGTGGTGCTTTCAGGCATTTTGATTTCCTCTGGCACAGGCGGTTTTTTCTCTAAGCGACTTTCCTTGCGTGCCCTGCGGGTTGTCCTGTTAGGTTTGCTTGCAGCTTCTGCAGCCATGTTGTTTGTGCAGAATCACCTGTTTGGCCTATTCCACCGGCTTCCGGATACGGGGCAGGTTTCTTTGGCATTTGCAATTCTATTCCCTATCGGTTTTCTAGCAGGGTTTCCGTTTCCGTTAGGTATGAAATATTTTTTGAGAAACCCGACCCAGCGCTCATATGCCTGGGCGGTAAACGGTGCGACATCGGTGTTGGCCGCAATCGCATCGGCTCAAATCGCCCTCAGCTTGGGTATTGCACAGATCGTCCTTTTTGCGGTAGTTGGCTATTTCTTTGCACTGTTTGTCACAAAACAAGCTTCAGGAGAGCCTTTTGCTAAATAAGGATAAAACTCTACCATGGTTTTTCTTTGGTAATTTCTTCCGGCTTCGGTTGATTCTTCACTCCTAATTTTTTATAATGAGAGCCGTTATTTTTGTAACATGGAATAATGCAATGTCGAAGATCCCGTCTTTGAGCGTAGGTGGAATATATAAAGGCGTAGGCCCCAGGCTCCAGCCGAGAAGCCCTGCGGGCTTGAGGCCAGCTGGATCGAAGTACCCGGGTTCAAAGGAGGTTCACCATCATAAGAGGAAGCCGTGTTGTTCTGTTGATTCCTGTTGCAGCATTTCTTTTTATATCGTCATTTATTACCGCCGGCCATGCTGAATTTAACTGGAAGCGGTGTGCAGGAGTTGAACTCCGCGTCCTTTTAAACCGTCATCCATGGCAGGAAGCAATCCAGCCCTTGATTCCACAGTTCGAGGCGCTCACGGGTATTAAGGTTCATCTGGATATCTATCCAGAAGACTGGTTTCAGGCAAAACGGACCGTTGAGCTTGCCTCCAATGTGGCAAAGATCGATGTTACGATACTCATTATGGCCCAGGAAGGTCAAAGGCATATGGATGAGGGCTGGGCTATTCCGCTGGAGAAGTTCATTTCAGATCCGAATCTGACAAACCCGAACTATGATACCGGCGATTTTCTAAAAGGAGCATGGGAAGCGGCTCAGGTTGAGGGGAAGCAAATCGGAATTCCCATTACCATGGAGATTCAACCGATGTTCTTTTTTAGAAAAGATCTTCTAAAAAAGTACCGGGTCGCCTACCCGAAGACAATGGAAGAATTAGTGGATGCGGCCAAAAAATTGACCCTTGATACAGATGGCGATGGCAGAATCGATATTCACGGAATTGCGATGCGGGGCAAGAAAGCGGCCGCCACTTCAGTATGGGCGGCCTTTCTGCATAGTTATGGAGGAGAATGGCTTGATGCAAACCGCAATCCTGTTATCGACTCGCCAGAGGCCATAGCTGCCTTTGAAATGTACGGGCGGCTGCTGCGAGAATCAGGACCTGCCAACAGCATCGAAAACGATTGGTACGAAGTGGTCTCGCTTGTTTCCCATGGAAAAGCCGCTTTTGCCTGTGATGCTTCGCTGTTTTGTACAACGTTTGAAAATCCGAAAAAATCGAAAGTTGCCGGAAAAATAGGTTACGGTATTCTTCCCGCAGGGCCAAAGGGCAGTGTTCCCAGTGCGGTTGTCTGGAGTTTAATTATACCCCATTTAAGCAAAAACCCTGAGGCTGCATGGCTGTTTATCCAGTGGGCTACAAGTAAAGAGACTGCCCTGCGCCTTTTAAAGAAAAGGGTAACCGGAGGCAGGGCTTCTTCATGGAACGATCCGGAAATCGCAAAATTATATCCACAGGATTTTATCGAAGCCTTCCGTGAAGGTGCAATGCTTGCCTCTTCCCACTGGAATCCACCCGTCAATTCGGTTAACAAAGTGCGCGATCTCGTGGGTGAAGTGATAGTTGATGCGATACTGGGAAAAGATGTAAAAAATTCGGCACGAAAAGCCGCCTTACAGATCCGCAAAATATTGGAGGTAACCAAAGCCGATCAGCCCACAAAGCCATGACTGCCTTTTCATATTCACATTTTATTTTGATCTTCTGCCGGCCTTCTCTATACTTTCTCGCACTGCCTCTTCGAATATTGCTAAACACATGTCCACCTCTTCAGGGCTCACGGAGAGAGCCGGGCAAAACCGAATGCTGTTTTCACCGCATCCCAAAATCAGTAATCCTTTTCTAAAAGCCGCCTCGATGACCTCAGCCCGCCAATCTTTTGCCGGCTCCTTTGTGTTCCGATCTCTAACCAGTTCCACGGCAACCATCAAACCCTTGCCCCGCACATCCCCCATACACTCATAAGAGTTTTGCAGTTCAAGCAGCCCTTTTAAAAGTCGTTCACCCTGGATCTCGGCGTTTTCCATAAGGGAATCTTCCAGAATTTCAATGGTTGTCAGCGCTGCGGCACATGAGACGGGGTTGCCTCCAAAGGTAGAGGCGTGAGAGCCGGCTTCCCAGTCCATGATTTCCGAACGCGCCACCATGGCACCCAGAGGAAGACCCGAGGCTATTCCCTTTGCCAGCGCCATTATATCCGGCTCGACTCCGAAGTGTTCCATGGCAAACATCTTGCCGGTACGTCCCATTCCTGACTGCACCTCATCTACCACATAGAGAATTCCGTACTTCTTAGCCACATGATACAGCGCTTGGTGAAATTCCGGAGGTGGCACAATGTATCCACCCTCACCCTGGATAGGCTCCACGAAAATTGCAGCCACTTCTTCAGGAGGAATAGTGGTTCGAAACAGTGTATCCTCGACCCACCGAACACAACCCATTTCACACTGGGGATAGCAGAGGTTCAAGAAGCATCGATAGCAGTATGCATAGGGTATATGTGTGATACCTGGTACGAAGGGATGGTAATGTTTTTTTTGAATGGCTTTACTGGCTGTCAAGGACAGCGCTCCCATCGTACGGCCATGAAATGCTCCGTAAAAAGCAAGATTCAATTCCCGACGGGTGTGCCATCTGGCAAGCTTAAACGCGGCCTCAACCGCCTCGGCGCCGGAATTTCCAAAATACACCTTTCGTTCACCTTTTTGGGAAACAAGGGATGCGAGTTTCTTGGCGAGCGCGATCTGTGGAGTGTAATAAAAATCCGTGCCTGACATGTGAAGCAGCCTCTCCGCCTGGGTTTTAATGGCCTCTACAACGCGTGGATGGCAATGGCCGGTGGCGTTTACAGCTATACCTGCTGTAAAATCAAGAAAGCGGTTTCCGTCCACATCCTGCACCCATACTCCCTCGGCCCTGTCCACAACCAATGGATAAATGCGAGTATAAGATGGCGATACGTAGGTTTTGTCCTGTTTAATGAGTCTTGCGGCGCTGGGCCCCGGAAGCTTTGTTTTGATGTATGGTTTGTTCATTACACAACCTCATAATTATGGACTTGAATATACATCGTCTTCAATTATAATATTTTTAATACTTTCAACACAGAAAAGGGATAATTCTTCGAATCTATATACCATACAAAGGTAATCATGGTAATCTTTTAATTGGTTATAGACAGGTCATTCTCCTTCGCGATGACTGTCAAAATACACAAAAGACTGCCGGTGACATCCCAATGAATCTAAAACCAGCATGTTGGTGTTGTGTCTCTGGGCGCATTACCCTTGGGCTGGAGGCATGTCAGATTTCTTAAGATACACAGCCCGCTGGGAGCAGGAGACCGTATTGAAGTTAAAAGATAAATATTTGGGCGACAAAAAGCGTTCAAACATTCCAAAGCAAGAGCCCGCAGATAAGTGATATGCTGTTTCAAATTCTGCTTGATGGCCTCGCCTTGATCCATTTTGCGTTTGCTCTTTTTGCTGCAATCGGAGGGCTCTTCGCCCTTCGGTGGCCAAAGACGGCCTGGTTTCACCTGCCGGCTGTGCTATGGGTTGGTTTTATTGAGTTCAGCGGCTGGCCGTGTCCGCTTACCTACCTGGAAAAGTGGCTTCAAATAAATGGCGCAACACAGGGTTACATGGCTCAATTTATTCTACCCATTCTATATCCGGCAAATTTAACCCGTGGAATACAGATTCTTTTAGGAACCCTGGTCATTGTCACCAATGCATTCATTTACTGGGTGATCGTCAGGAAAGCTTACCGAAGCTTCAAAAAGAACTATTCTCGATAATAGATTTAGCGACCAGCGAAATGCACGATACCCGATTTAGGATGTTACTGGATTACCTTGGACTATCGTGGTCCGGATATCGGGAAGTCAGAAAAGGTGTAAGAAAACGAATCGCAAAACATATGCAGCAGCTTGGGAGCAAGGATGTGGAATCTTACATCAGATTGTTGGATAATGACCCGAAGCTTAAAGAGCAGGCTGAAATTATGATGAGTGTTTCCATCAGCCGGTTTTTCAGGGATCGCAAACTGTGGGAGGTCCTTAAAAATCGAATATTACCCGAATTTGTCATCGAAAAATGTAATAAAATCACCATATGGTCAGCCGGTTGTGGCTGCGGCCAGGAGGTGTACAGCATAAAAATAGTATGGACCTGCCTGAAACAACGTATAGCTTCCCTGCCTCTGCTGGAGATTGTGGCTACGGATTTAAATCCCGCCTATCTTGAGAAAGCCCGAGGCGGAATCTACTCCTCCAGCAGTCTTAAGGAAGTAACGCCGGAAGAGAAAGAGCGCTTTTTCAAAAGCATAACAGGAAAGAACAGCTTCTGTGTGGTACCAGAATTGAAAGAGCAGATTCTCTGGAAGGTACACCATCTATCCAGCAATCCACCGGGGGAACAGTTTCAGATGATATTTCTAAGAAACAGCGTATTGACATACTATGAGGAGCCCAAGAAAACGGCCATCCTCAAAAAGGTGATCAACAGCCTCGCTCCCTCCGGCCTGTTTATCATCGGCTCTCACGAAAAACTTCCCCCACCAACCGAATCGGCCCTCGAACCGGTGCCGCCTTTTTCATATGTGTTCAAAAAAATCACAGCTTCCAGCGAATAACCTGGTTTTCAAAATCGATACCCGAAGGGGTGCGCAAAAGCGCAATTCAACAGGGCTCACTGTTTCGGTTCAAGTTCCTTATTTACAGCAGGAGGAATCAAAAATTCGTCGGACAAAATAAGCAAGATGTTACAGAGGATCGTTAGGATTGTCTTTTTCACCATCTGATAAGGGCGCTTCCCCATGTCAGACCGCCGCCAAATACAGGAATACAAATGAGATCATCGGGTTTGATGCTGTTGTCTCTGATGGCCTCATCAAGAGAAATAGCACAGGAGGCCGAAGATATGTTTCCATACCTTTCAAGAGTCAAGTAAAATTTTTCAAATGGAATTTTAAGAGCCTCAGCAATAAACTGGAACATCCTGACGTTTGCCTGGTGGGGGATAAACCAGTCGATGTCTTCGACATCGATGTCATTGTGCCTGGCGGCTTCCCGAATGGACTCAATAAAATGCCGTACCGCCACCTTGAAACTAAAATTAGCACCTATCATATTCAAATAATGAAGGCCTTTATCAACACTTTCGTGAGAAATGGGGGTGGTCTTAGATCCGCCTCCCGGCAGCAAGAGATCCTGCCCTCTTGAACCGTCTGTATGAAGGTGTGTTGACAGTAATTCATGACTGTCATCTCCCATTGATAGAACCGCCGCTCCAGCCCCGTCGCCCCAGAGAATGCAGGTACTGCGGTCTTTCCAATTAAGCGTTCGACTCATGACTTCCGAAGCAACGACCAGTACGCGCTCGCTTGCCCCGGTTTTGATATACTGCTCTGCGATGTTGAGTCCGAACACAAATCCGGAACATGCCGCCGTGACATCGAAGGTAACGGCCTGTAAAGCATCCAACTTTGCCTGAAGCCAGTTAGCAGCCGATGGGCAGCAGGTGTCAGGCGTGATCGTGGCTACGATAATAAGATCGATGTCTTTCGGGCTTAGACCCGCCATTTCAAGAGCCCTGACTGAAGCCTCGTATCCAAGATCGGATGTAACCTTATCCGGTTCAGCCACCCGTCTTTCCTTGATACCCGTACGCTGGTAAATCCACTCATCGCTTGTATCAAGACCCATCTCAATCAGATCAAAGTTGGTCAATACCTTTTCCGGCAAGTATGAACCTGTTCCTAAAATTTTTATCCCGGACATCGATCGTTTTTCCTCGATATGCTGCTCACTCTATATCCATGTGTTAATAAACCGCTGTAGAGAGTCTTCATTACAGAAGCGAATCGCACCCTTGTAACAGGAAGTTTTTTCAACCAGCTAAATCGATGCACTCCAGCATAGTGCTGCTGCATATTTAATCGGATTTCATATAAGAAATCCCCCATGAAGGTCAAGAAAATTATCGATCCATCAACAATTGTGGGCAAACTATTTTGTGATGGCAGCCCGGTTGTGTTATGGTAAATTTATTGCTCCACTCGGGGGTTGGGAGAAAAGCCCTCGGCTTTGTTTATTTTCGAGTTTTTCCCGTTGAAGAAAAGGGAATTTCTTCGAAGAAGGGACATTTTCTCAAACAGCTAAATTGGTTCGTTGTGATTGGTCAAATAAATTAAAGGAGATATGTCATGAAAATAATGATTGGATATGATGGCTCGGAGGAATCAAAAAGGGCGTTGGACCTGGCAATAAAACATGCAAAAGCCTTTAAAGGTATGGTTTTCATAGTGACCGCAATGAAGCAGGATCCCGAACTGGAACTGAAAGATATTGAAAGGGCAGAGCAGAACCTTCGGGAGGCGGAACTTCATTGTAAAAAGGAAAAAGTTCCTTTAGAGAAACATCTCGTTGTAAACGATATGGAACCTGGTGAAACACTGGTTCGGTTTACAGAAAATAACGACATCGATGAAGCCGTTATAGGAATTCGAAAAACTTCAAAAGTTGGAAAATTCTTATTTGGCTCCACTGCACAATATATGGTTTTAGAGTCGCCGTGCCCGGTGGCCACGGTTAAGTGAACCCCGTTGCTGAAAAACGGCTGAAAGCGTGCGCTCCTCAGGCAGTGATTAACCATGCATACAAGACCCGGAAACCGGCACACAGGGCGACGTTTTCGCTATTGGAACAAAGTATGTCAGAGCGGACAAAAATTTCATCTTTAGGTACATGCTGCAATAAAACCTTCAATAACGACCCTTTTTCATACCCGTCTTCAAAAACCGAGCAGCAGCGCATCGGTGTGCCCTCTTCCCCTGTTTATTCTGGTTTAAGGTTGGCATCCACGGTATGTGTGGCCATGCTCTGCCGTCTTTTGATCAATACCGCCAGGCGGTTTGCTTATCCGTTCGCTCCGGTGCTCAGCCGGGGGCTTGGGGTGTCATTGTCGGCTGTAACTTTAATCATTTCTGCATATCAGATGACCGGAATCCTTGGGCTCATTTTCGCCCCCCTGGGTGATCGCTGGGGATATCGAATGATGCTGTTGACCGGCCTGGGGGTTCTTTCCGCTGGGATGCTGATTGGAGGGCTGTTTCCATTTTACGTAACCGTATTCTTCGGTCTTTTCTTGGCAGGGCTCGGAAAAAGCATCTTTGATCCCGCACTTCAGGCTCATATAGGCAAACAGATCTCTTTTTCGAAAAGAGGGATGTTTATTGGTATCATTGAAATGAGCTGGGCCGGCAGTTCCCTGCTTGGAATACCCTGCATCGGGCTTATAATAGCCCATTTCGGATGGCGCGCACCATTCTATGTGCTCGGTGCAATCGGGTTTCTGGCCATGGTGACCCTGGGTGTTCTCATGGTTTCCGATCAACCGAAGCCTCGATCTGTGGGCAAACATCTTCACATCTATCGGAATCTCTTGCACCTGGTGCGCATGCAGACAGCCAGGGGGGCCATCGGTTTTGTGTTTTGTATCAGTGCTGCCAACGATAATCTATTTGTTATCTATGGCGCATGGCTTGAGCAATCGTTTGGTCTCAGTATTGTCGCTTTGAGCATGGCGACAACTGTGATCGGTGTTGCAGAGCTTTCAGGAGAGGCTCTGACCGCCACAATTGCGGACCGCTTCGGTCCGTTGAAGATGATCACCATAGGTGTGATCTTAACGGCTTTCAGCTACCTGGCACTGCCGGCTTTCGGGTTAACATTGCCGTTAGCGCTGATTGCGCTCTTTTTTGTGTTTATTGCGCTTGAGTTTTCCATCGTCTGTTCAATCTCTCTTGTCACCGAGTTACTGCCGGATGCCCGAGCAACGATGATGTCCGGATACCTGGCAGCTGGAAGCCTGGGCCGGGTGATCGGTGCGCTGATGGGTGGTCCGATATGGATGACAGGTGGAATCGTGGCCGTTGGTTGTGTTTCCGCCGCCATTACAGGGGTTGGACTGATATTTCTTCGAAAGGGATTAAGCGGCTGGAAGCCTGCAGAAACAGAACAGCCATCTAAAGCAGTCACAGATTTTTAATTGCAACGATTTGAACACCTGCAATCCTGTGCTATCTTAAGGTTTCTGAGCGGTGGTGATAATTCGGCGATTCATAAACCCGTAATCATCCTTGGATTCATGAGGGACAAAATCGGTATGGACCCTGATCTTTTCAAATCCTGCCGAATGAATAAGTTCTGAAAGATTCCTGGCATCATAAAGACGAAGCACATACGTCTGATCCCGAATCAACCCTTTTTTTTTGTCGAGCACCACTTCTCTTGCAACAACGCCAGTCTCGCTCAACTCGCGATACCGGCAAACCACGATGTCCTCACCGATCTCATGCCATGACCGTGGTGTGAATGTTTCTTTTACCGCAGTCCCATCTGTTACGTCCACCAGCACCCAGCCTCCGGAGCGAAGTACACGAAACGCCTCGCTTAGAATGAGACGATCTGCTTCGGCAATCTGGGTATACCCCAGGGAGTTTCCCAATATCAGCACGTGGTCGAAGGTTTCTTCTGACAGCCCTGTAAACCTAGCATCTGAACGGATCGTATGAATGCTCAAGCAGCGCTCGGCAATTTGTTCTTTCGCGCAGTCGATGAGAGGTTTTGAGTAATCCACCAATGTGCAGTCCGAAAATCCCCTGGAGCACAACTCGATGCTGTGGCGCCCGTGCCCGCCGCAGAGGTCTAAAATCCTGTGTTCGGGTTTAATGGGAATCAAATCCAGGATAATGTTGATCTCCCGGCGAGTGATGGATTCGTCACAGACCGAACGCGCGTCGGTAAGAAGATATATCTCATCGAATAAAGTCTTCCACCAGTTCTGGTTGGCTTTCAATGCCATGGGTGGGCTCCGAAACTAAAAAGCCCATCGCCGGCGATTATGGCCGGTGAGCCTTTCCATGGATTCATTCGGGCGATCTCAAGTTCTTTTTCTTCAATTTTTACGAGATAATCAAGCTGTCCTTCAAGCCACATCTTCTCAAGGATCAAGCAGGCAGACCAAAGCCTTGCACAATAGATTTTGAGAGCCTGCAATTGTTTGGCAGTCAACAGCCTCGGTCTCAGAGCGATCTCAATGGGTCCCAGCAGATATGTGAACTTATGGTCCAGGGCCATTTCATTTCGCATTTTAACAATTTCCAACAACTCCCCGGGATTCATCGCCAGGATGGCGTCATTGATGCGATTTACAGCTTCCCGAACCGGCATGTCCGATTTAAGCACCGCCAGTGGCTGTACACCGCCCCCGCTTCCCACGTTTGTTGGAATGCCGCCAAATCGACCCAGGAATCCAAACAGCATGTCCGGTCCTATGAGGCATCGAAAGTCGGTTTGATATCTTTTCAGAACAATCGATCCATCTTCTACCGCAGGAATCTCCTCGGCCCACAGTGAGGGCAAGATTTTCTCTTGAACGATATAGTTTCCCTCTGTTATCGCAAGCTCAATCGCTTCATCCGCATCGAAATCCACTTCACCTACCCGCACCCCCTTGCCGGAATATCCTCTCTCGGGTTTCAGTACCAGATTATCCCAGTTAGCACGAGTCCATTCGATGAGATTCTCTACAGCTTCTCCTTTGGGGCCCTCGGTTTTCCGGGGATAAAACTGCCGGGTCCAGGGTGTGCGCCGAACGATCTCCTGGTGAAAACGGCTGCGATCAGAACCTGTGATCACCTCGAACACACTTTTTACATTGATGGGCTCGGTGCCTCTGGGATTGATTACACGTTGCTCTTTAACTGCCTGCAGCAGGGGATCGAGATTGTATCGACGGTGTAAGGAAAGAAGAACATCGGTGTTAAAATCCATAAAAATGATGGATACGGGCTGTCCTTTCCAGCTTACACGCCCTGATTGCAGTTCCAGGTCCTGGGGAGGTATTAAAATTCCGGTTACACCTTCCACCGCATTTAGATGATCTGCAAGATTTTTGTTTTCTGTGACAGAATCTAATGTTTCTTCTTCAGCCACAACGGCAATAAGCCCTGTATTAGTTCCTTCCCGGGCTCGATGGGCCTCTATCAACATTTCTACAAATCCGTAAACCGGAAAAAGCATGGGGTGGTCGAAATCCAGTTTCACAGGCATGGAACGAATCCGGTTTAACCTTTCCCATACCGTTTTTCCGATGATCTGGGTTGTGCGTTGATAGTCCCAGCCCCCGGGACTTCCCAGGTTCCATTCAGAGTGATATCCAAGAAAATCTTCCAAAAATCCGCTCCTTAAATCGTTATCCTCGTGTATTTCTTTTGAAAAGCCGTGCATTTAAAGTTTGGTCTATCAGATGAAAAGGAAGTTCACCACCGGATAAGACTATTTTATAAAATGAATTGGAATCCATCCGATTTGAATAGGCTTTCTTTAACATCCGGAATTCATAAGATCCTAAATAATAACACAGTTGATAGCCTGGGTTCAAACGGAATCGATCAATCTGCCGTATTGCCTCTTGTTTTGAAAACCCGCACGTGGTAAGCAAACAGACGGCTGTGTTTTCTGTCAGAAGCCCCCGTGGAAGACCCGCATCAATCCGGCATCGGGCAGCTCGCCACAACCTGCGTTTATAATGAACCAGATATTCCATGGGGCTCTGAAGATATTCGTATTCGAATAAAAGCCATTCCGCATACGAAGCCCAGCCTTCATAGAAAAGAGCGGATTCAACCTGGCGTCGAACCGGATTTTCAAGTCTCCTGCGAATAGAGTCCAGCATATGGTGTCCGGGAACGGTTTCATGGGATATTAGAAATTTGTGTTCTCGATGAAATCGCCTGCTGAGAAGACGCGTGGCTGTTTTCCCTTCAACATGAGTGGTTATGTAAAAAAGACTTTTCTCTTTTTCATCGGCCGTAAGGCTTGCAGCAAAAGAGGCTGGGCTTCTTACGGATCTCAGATAAACAGGAGTTTCCACAAGCTCAACTGTTTTACAGTAAGCATCCTCACAAAGACCTGCCGCGGAAAAAAAACGACAAATCCTGTTGATTTCTTTCCGATAGAGGCAGATTATATCCGACTCACCCAAGCCCTGAGGCATATATGAATGATACAGATCTTGCCAGCTCTTGCTCGAATCAATCTGCAGGCGAAGTTTTTCCAATCGCTTAAGCATATCGTTCCACTCTTCAACCGCTATCTCATAGACTTCATCCAGGCCGCGCGGACACAAAAAGTGATTGTTTAGAATCTGTTCGATGGAAGAGGTAGAAAATTTTCTATCAGGCAGCGTATGAACGGATTTTAAGAAACGCCCGAACAGATCCAGCCCCGACAGGGCATCTTTAAGATATGCATCATATGCTCTTGCTCCGAGCCGGTTTAAAATTATTGCCATCTGATGAAGATAATCCCTGCAGTCTTCCACCATGGCCGATGCAGCGTTATGATGGCTTTCAGCAACCCCGTCAATGTTGTCCATGCCCTCTTTTAACAGACGGGAAACCGAACTTAGCCGGGAAAGTGTTCCTTTCACCCGATCCTTTGGATTCGAAAACGGTTTGCTCAGGGAATGATCAAGCCCGATAAAAGCGATTTTCAAATACAGCAGTGGATTGTGACGCCATATCTGATGCGTTTCAAGCTCAAGCAGGATACCTGATGCATTGGCTTGCAAAAGTTCAAGATCTATCCTGGATTCAAGATCCTTTTCCTTGCGGGCACGTTTTTTGAAGTCCCGCTTAAAGGATTTCAACACAGAGATGCATTCTTCCATGGCGGGCGCCGCCAGGCTCTCCATTCGATCGTAATAGTTCGAGGCTCTCTGGGCTCGAGGCAGAAAATGAAATTCGTCACTTGCGCACATCACGGGAAAACGCTCGGCCAGGTATCCGAAATAACAGTCTGCCAGTTTGTAATGCGCTTCTTTCAAGGTGCAACCCTCCGA
>JAFDFZ010000243.1 GCA_019309565.1 Deltaproteobacteria bacterium | reverse complement strand
CAATAACCGTATCATATTCAAGAAGATATGCAAGCTGTTCATTTTCGAACAGATCGTTGATCGCCGCCACAGCGATATCGTCCCGGTCCCAATGACTCTTTGGGTGGAAAGTCCGGACAGCCGGGTTACCACCTGGGTCATGATATCAACCGGATTTGAGGCCAGTAAAAGGATGGTTTCCGGGCTATGTCGCAAAACCTGCGGAACAACTTGTTGGAAGATATGAACATTGCGCTCCAGCAACTGCAATCGTGTCTCCCCCGGCTTTTGCGCAACCCCGCAGGCAAGTACTACCACCCGGGCGCCTTCCATTCGAGGATAGTCTCCGGTACTGATCCGAACTGCAGCGCTAAAGGGCGTTGCACGCAGGATATCCTATGCATGGGCATGGGCCAGTTTGGGGTTATATCACTCGCTGGCAACACCTGAAAGAGCCATGGCATACGCCGCTTTGCTGCCCACAAAACCACAACCAACACTCGCTGGCAACACCTGAAAGAGCCATGGCATACGCCGCTTTGCTGCCCACAAAACCACAACCAACAATTCCGACTTTCACTGATTCACCTTCCTTTCATATTAACGGAAATGCTTCATTAAGATCTAATTAAATAAATTCAATAAATTAACTTTGCCCATCAAGACCCCGTGACCACACAAGCGGTATTTTCTCAGCTCTTTTAAATCTTTTACCTTCCCGGCCTGAATGGGATTCAAATGAATGTAACGCACAAGCTCCCTGAGGCACAGCTCTTGTTCACATAAAATGGATTTTTAACGATTTTGAAACAGATGCCCGTTGCGGCGGTTAAAAGATACGGCGTATCCGCTCAGCAAGCGGCGCATCACGGTGGCCACAGGTGTCAAGTGCGCTTCTCAGCAATAAATGCACGTGATTGTGCATCAGCACCCAGGCATAACTGCCGGTTTTTGTGTCGGAAATAATACCATCCAGGCGCTTAAGGAAATTTTCTCGACCCGCTTCGTCTTTAAAGATCGCCTTGCGCTCGATTCCACGGATGATGATATGCTCCAGGGCACAGGGGGCATCTATGCTGGCTTTGCGAGGCATGAATCAGGCCTGCCACAGGATAACATCCCTATTATTTCCGAAAGAGTCTTTCACGTAAGCGTCCCTGATTTTGATCCGATTAGCTCAAACCGGTCTTTTCTTTTATTTTAGCAAGCATCGAAGCCGCCAACGCACGGGCCTTTTGAGCTCCTTGGTGTAGGATATCATCGATTTTGGAGCGGTTGTGTTTCAAGCTCAGGTATATGGGATATTTTTCCGCAAAAATTTTTTTTTAATAATTCATACAGTTCTTCTTTGATGTCTTTATATGCCAGTGCGCCCTTAAGATATTGCTTTCGCCTTCTTTCAATGGCTTCTGCCGTGGCGAAATTCTTAAATATCGCAAAGACATTACACCTGTCCGGGTCCTTTGGTTCTTCCGGGCTTTTGGAATCTGTTACGATTTTCATGATGCGGCTGGTACAGGGTTTTATCATCGGCAAAAATCGGAATGGTATTGTTATAATTTTTGCTCATCTTACGTCCATCCACCCCAGGGATGCTCTCTGCCGCCTTTCGGATCAATGGCCGCGGAATGGTGAGCACATCTCCACACATCTCGTTAACAGCAGTGGCTATGTTTTGGGCGATTTCCACATGCTGTTTTTGATCAACTCCAACCGGTACAACATGGGTGCCGTACAGCAATATATCTGCAGCCATGAGAACGGGATAGTAGAATAATCCGGCATTAACATTGGTGTCTGCAGGCCGGTCGATGTTGGTGTTGGCTTCTACGGCAGCCTTGTAGGCATGGGCCCTGTTTAACAAACCCTTTGAAGTAAAACAGGCCAAAATCCAGCTGAATTCAAGTACTTCAGGAATTTGAGACTGGCGAAAGAAGCCTGCCTTGCGGGGATCCAGCCCCAGGACGAGCCAGGTTGCAGCAATATCATATATGAGTGTGGTCGTTTTGCTGTCTTTAAGGGTTGTCAGGGCATGATAATCAGCGATAAAGTATAGAGCCTGATAACTGTCGACCAAATCAAGGGCCGGTTTGATCATTCCAAGGTAATTGCCGATATGCACCGTACCTGTAGGCTTAACTCCTGTCAGAGCGATTTTTTTCAAGGTCTGTCACCTTTCAAGACCACTTTGTTATTACAAGATATCAGTAATCGATTCCGGGCTGAGGTTCGATGTCTTTCTGGTAGGCATGCTTTACTTCGATAATCTCACTTACCGTATCGGCTAATTCAATCACCTGTGGGTGAGCATCCCTGCCGGTTAGGACAAGGTGCATGTCTGCAGCCTTTTTATGAATAATATCCAGAACCTGTTCAAGATCCACAAGATTTAAACTCAAGGCGTTGTTTATTTCATCAAGTATGAGAATATCCCATAGGCCTTCTTCGATTTTTTGCAGAGCAAGTTTAACCGCATCTTGAGCATTTTGCCGGTGTTCTTTAAACGGGTAGGGGTTTCCCTGAATGCCGCAGAATCCCTTTCCGGTCGATATCAATTCCACACGGCGGTTAAGCTTTCTGAGTCCATCCCATTCTCCGGCATAGATGTCACCCTTCATAAACTGAAGGATGCAGGCGCTCATATTGTGCCCGCACGCCCGAATCACCATCCCGAGGGCTGTAGTGGTTTTTCCTTTGCCATTACCGGTAATCACAACCACAAGCCCTTTTTTTACCCCGGGTTCCAATCGAGTGATTTCCATAATATTGCACCAAATTGTCGAAACAAGTGAAGTTACTATAAGAGAGCCTTAAGTTCCTGCTTTAAGAATAAGAATAAACAAGAAAATGAAAAGGTGTATGGTGATCAGGGAATGTGGGGAGGAAATAAATTAATCCGATTAGACTATTGTGTTGACGGCGGTTCGTATAAGCGAGGTTAAATAGGGTTTACTGTTTCGGTTCGTAATGCCGGCTGTAGATATGACAGGCTGCTAAGTGCCCGGGTTTAATCTCTTCCAGCCGGGGATCTTCAATCTTACATACATCCATCACCCGGGGACAGCGGCCCTGAAATCGGCATCCTGGCGGGGGGTCAATGGGCTGTGAGACATCGCCCTTAATGTCAGGAACAGGTCTTTGATATGCGGGATCTGGAATCGGAACAGCGGAGATCAGCGCCCGGGCATAGGGGTGCAAAGGATCTGTGATTACCTGCCTGGTTTCTGCCAGTTCCACGATTTTACCCAGATACATGATTATCAAGCGTTCCGAAATATTTGAAAGAATAGACAGATCATGAGAGACATAGATACAGGAGAAACGCATCCGGGCCGATAGATCCCGTATCAAATCCAAAACCCCGGCTCTTATGGAAACATCAAGCATGGACAGGGGTTCATCGGCAATGACCAGCTCCGGCTTAACCACAAGGGCCTGTGCTATACCAACCCGCTGCCTCTCCCCGCCGCTCATCTGATGAGGGTAGCGGTTTTGATATTCCTCGGGTTTTAGGCCAACCATGCTTAAAATTTCATACACTCTTTGCCGCAGTTTGGCTCGACTCACTAATTTTAAAGCTCTTAAGGGTTCAGCCACCAGATCAAAGGTGGTAAACCGTGGATTGAGCGACTCGTAAGGATCCTGGAAAATAATCTGCACCTCACTGCGGTAATCATTAATTTCTTGGCCGGTTATCCGGGAGATGTCAGTTCCTTTATACAGAATGCTGCCGTCTGTGGGATCGCGCAGT
>JAFDFZ010000087.1 GCA_019309565.1 Deltaproteobacteria bacterium | reverse complement strand
GGCTTGCGGAAACGTTAGCCATGGTGGAACTAGGAACCCACTGCACAAGCCGAAAGGGTGCACGATGGTAACTCTCCGCCTAAAGCTGAGCGCGCCGTATTTCTACCCGACCCGGATATCCCCCAAGAGAAACAATGATCCGAGTTGTTTTAAAGTTGAAAGGGATTTCAAATAGGTTTGACCGGGGTTACATGTCAATGCACATCAATGAATTTATTGCTGAGGGGCCGCAGTTGTCGCAAGTCGATGTGCCCGCCGCGTGGTTTCGGGCAGCCGATAGCCTCTGCAGCATTCCAGTACAAAATGAATGCTGGTGTTCAGATCGATTCGATGACCCACGGAGACGTACACCGGTTTCACACCGGTTCTTGTTCTTACCACCGCACCGATGACCTCTTCATTGTCGATAAGCGGAACATGGCAGCCGCGTTTGATTCCGGGCTCGGTGTGTTTTCCACACAGTCTGGATTTTGCACACCCGATAGAGGGTATGTCCAGCAATATGCCCATGTGGCATGCTATTCCCAACCGGCGCGGATGGGCACGGCCCTGGCCATCGAAGATGATAAGATCAGGCCTTATTTTAAGTTTACCGATGGCTTCAAGGATTACAGGGCCTTCGCGAAAGCTGAGCAATCCGGGAATGTAGGGAAATTCCACCGGAAGGGTAACGGTGGCGGTTTCCAGTTCATCAAGAGTCGGGTATCGTAAAATCACTGCAGCGGCTGTGGTCATTTTGTTTCGCACCGCCACATCTACTCCCGCAACTGTTGAAATTTCTTTTTTAAGAGGTTTTTCAATACACTTCGTTGAAAGTGCCTCTTGAACCCTTTTTGCTTCTGCGGCAGTTAGATCCCATCTGTTAAGACAGTCGTACATGGTTCATTATGTTTCTTCTTGCAATTACGGCTATTTTCGCTAGGCTTTCTGCTTATGCGCCTGGTTTAAGCGATCAAAACCCAGTTTGAGATCTTCAATGAGGTCTTCAGGATCTTCCAGCCCGACATGGTATCGTAACACGTATCCCGTTTCGGTCCATGGGACAGCGGTTCGAATCTTCTGTAATTCAGCTGGTATCACCAGGCTTTCAAACCCGCCCCAGCTGGCACCGATCTTAAAGAAGCGATATCCGTCCACCATATGGGAGATGGCTTTTTCCGAAGATGTATGGAAAACAACACCGAATAAGCTGCAAGCGCCCGTAAAATCTCGTTTCCACAACGCATGCCCCGGATCGTCGGGCAAAGCAGGGTGCATCACACGTTTAACTTCCGGCCGTTGCTTTAACCAGGCGGCTATCCGAAGCCCTGCTTCCTGTTGACAACGCAGCCTTGCGCCCATGGAACGCAGGCCCCTTAGGGCCAGAAAGCAGTCCTCTGGCCCCGCTATATCACCGTATGCCAGGGTTGTATCCTTAATTTTCCTAAACAGTGCTTCGGTTCTTGCTGTGATAATGCCGATAACAAGATCGGAATGGCCCGCTATGTACTTAGTTCCAGCCTGAATGGAAATATCAACGCCGTGTTCAAACGGTTTGAAAAACAACGGGGTCGCCCACGTGTTGTCCATCAATACCAGAACATCAGAGTTGTGGGCGGCCTCTGCTATGGCCGGTATGTCCTGTACCTCGAATGTCAACGAACCTGGTGATTCGGTAAAAACCACCCGTGTGTTTTCTCGAATAAGCTCAGAAATATTCCCGCCGATAAGAGGATCATAATAGGTGATTTCAACACCGAAGCGTTTGAGGACCGCGTCGCAAAATTTTCTGGTGGGGCCATATACGGAATCGGTCACAAGAATATGATCCCCCTGCTTTAAAAACGCCGTAAGCGCCATCGTACAGGCCGCCAGACCCGAAGAGACCACCACTGCCCCTGCACCCCCTTCAAGGGTTGCCACTGCATCTGCAAGGGCAAACGTGGTGGGGGTGCCGGATGCGCCGTACCGCACCCCCCGATACTTGTTCTTAATGCGGTTGTTAAAAGCTTTTATCGTAGGATACAAGACAGTCGATGCATGATATACAGGAAGATTGACGATTCCATAATGTCTGCTGGGATCACGTGAAACATGAACCATAATTGTGTCATCTTTCATATATCCTCCAAAACGATCTGTAATTTCAAGCGATTAACCTGAATTTGTTACCCTATTCCTTACTGCAACCCAGGGCAGGCAATGTTGAGTTTACACCGTCTTTGAATAAACCTGTTTTGTGTTATTGTTTTATGCAACTACCGGGTTTATTGAATCCGGTGTTCTTCCATTTTATCCCATAGAAACTCCACTCCATGACCGGGGCGGTTCGGGGCGATGGCCTCTCCATTTTTGATTTCAAGCGGATGTGCGATAAACCGTTCAATCCCGAATCCATGGGCTTCCAGATAAGAAGCGTTTGGGACAGCCGCCAGCAGATGCACGTGCAAATCGTGGGCCCCATGGGAGGTTACAGGCAGATTGTTTGCATATGCCAGTTTGGCTACTCTCATCCAGCCGCTAATTCCACCGATATTGGAAACATCCGGTTCCGGAAAGGAAATATAACCCTGTTCCATCATAGACTGGAATTCATATATGGTATGCAGATTTTCCCCTGTGGCTATGGGCAGGCCACCTTCCCTGGCGATGCGGGCGTGGCCTTTTACATCATCGGGAATCGTTGGTTCTTCGAGCCAGTAAATGTCATATGGTTCAAGCGCCCTGGCCGCACGAATAGCGGTATCCACAGACCAGCGCATATTGGCATCCACCATCAGAGTAATATCCGGGCCCACAAACTGCCTGATGGCTTCAACCCGGGCGATGTCTTCTTTGAGATCATCCCGCCCCACCTTCATTTTGATCGCTAAAAACCCCTTTTTCAGGTTTTCTTTCGTCTGTTCCTTTAGCTGCTCGATGGAAAAATGAAGGTCTATACCGCCTGCATAGGCCTTTACCCGATCCGAATGCCCCCCGAGAAAACGCCACAGAGGCTCAGCCTCGCATCGAGCCTTCATATCCCACAAGGCAATATCCACAGCTGAAATGGCAAACACGGTTATTCCTCCGCGACCCACATAATGAAGCTTCCACCACATGGTTTCCCAGATTTCCTCGATGCGTCTTGGATCAAGACCCAGCAAAGCAGCCTTGATATCCCTTTCCACAAGGCAGCAAACAGCAGCGCCCCCGGAACCAACTGTATACGTGTATCCCACTCCTTCCGCGCCGTTACCGGCAGATATTCTTACGGTTATAAGCTCGAAATGAGAAATTTCGCCATGAGTTGAATCCGATAACACCGTGGGCAAGGGGATACGGTAGAGGGCTGTTTGAATGTTTTTTATCTTCATTGTCCTTTCCTTTCGTTTTCACTCCCACAATGGGATGATTTAAGGTTTATATTTGCTGAGCTTTTTATATTGTCTGCTTAAACCACGTTTCATAGAAATGCAATAACCGATGAGGTATGCCATAATAGCCGATTAGTACCATCATAGCGGCAATTTGTTGTCGATAGCGAAGCGACACCTTAACTTTAGGCGCTTTAGATCACTTACAACCGGGTTCTTTCTTCAATTGCCCCGAAGGAGTCACGTTATTTCACCAAGAATTGCAGCTTCTTCGATGGGCGGGTATTGTTCAACACATCCATCTGTGATAGAAAAAACCCATAACAGCTCAGCCCTTTGAAAAAATAAGGCTACAGGCTGTCTGTTCCCGCAGCGAGTGAGATTGCCTTTTTGCATTTTAATAGGAGGCATTTGTGAATTTTAATCTGGAACGCAGAACGATGAACCGCTCAACCTAGGTTAAAGTCTTCGGCATATCCTGTATCGGGATACGGTCAAGATACCTTTAGAAACAGGGGTGAACCCTGTTGATGCAAAACGATTCAAAAAGCGAAGTCGTCTGGTACCGAAAAATCATCTGTTCAGGCTGTTATGCTATGTGATTTGTGAAACTGCGGGGTGAACACATTTTTTTTATATGAAAGGAGGTTTTGACGATGAGAGCTCTGGCAAAGGATTTTTCGTATGATATTAATCGAGTGTTTGATTTTAGAACCACAGGGATGGCACCTCCCAATAGAATTATTTTCGGATGCGGGGCCATCGACAAGATTGGGGAGGAGGCAGCTCAGCTGGCCAAGGGAAAGGCATTGCTTGTAAGTGATGAGATCCTAGAGAAAATAGGCACGGTGGATCAGATCAAGGGGAAACTGGAATCTGCAGGTTTTGAAGTAGCCATTTTTGCAAAGGTTGAACCGGAACCACACATAGAAACCGCTGAGGCCATATATGATCAATTTAAAGATGCTGGTGTTGCAATTATGATCGGGGTGGGCGGGGGCAGCGTGATGGATATGACGAAACTTGCAGCACATGGCATCGCACACGGGGTTTCACCAGGCAAATATGTGGAAGGTGAGGTAAAACCCGAACCCAGGGGGCTTCCTCTGATTCTCGCACCGACAACCTCGGGGACCGGCAGCGAAGTCAGTCCTGTTTTTGTTGTCACGGTGGGCAAAGATAAACGGTTTTTGAACAATCCTTATTTTTATTCGGATATATCCATCGTAGATCCGGTACTGACGGTGAGCATGCCGCCGAATGTAACGGCCTCAACCGGCATGGATGCTTTAAGTCATGCTATCGAGGGGATGATGAACAAAAACGCTAACCCCTTAAGCGATATCCTGTGTTTGGGAGGCATCGAGCTGGCCGGTGCCTACTTAAGAAAAGCGGTTGCCGACGGTGAGGACCTGGAGTCACGATATTACATGGCCATGGCTTCAACCATCAGTATGATGGGAATGGCCATGTCCGGTGCAACCTATGCCCACAGTGTTGCCTATGTCATTTCCAAATACAAGCCTACGGCTCATGGAATCGGTTGTGCACTAGGGCTTCCATACATCATGGCATATAACATTCCGGTAATAAGTGGGAAATTGGCACGAGTTGCAGCAGCCCTGGGGGAGGTGACGGAAAATCTCTCTGAGCTGGATGCAGCAAAACTGGCGGCCCAATCCATTTATTGCCTGATGCAGGAGGTGGGGTTGCCCGTATCCTTGAAAGAATACGGTGGAATTGCCGAAAGCGACCTTGAAGCGGCCGCAGAGATGATGCTTAAACTTTATTCACGCCCCCTTAATCCTCGCCCCATGGGGCGTGAAGAGGCGATTGGGTTTTGGCAAAATATGTATGAAGGCACCCTTGGGTCCTGATGTAGCCTTTTACGATGTTTTTTAAAAAAACAGACCCATATCTCATAAAAAGGCGACAGGGTTTTGAGGTAAATTTGCTCTCTTCTGGTTTGTCAATTGTGATAAAAACAAACGGGGGCCGGATTTTCTGAAGCCGGGCCCCGTTTGTGCATCCGGTGGATCCTGGAAACCTTCCGGTTATTGCAATTTTCGAATTTCTGCATTGTTCAGCGCTTCGAGCTCCTGAATAAGACCGCCATGGTCATCATCGCCTTTTCCTTTTGAAACCAAAGAATCCACAAAGCCCTTCACCATGTCGGTTACGGGCAATTTCAAACCCAGCGCCGATGCGGCTTCCAGTGCGTTTTTGAGGTCTTTTTGATGCAATCGCATCTTGAAACCGGGCTTGAAATTTCGTTCCGTAACCAAGGGGATTTTGGCATTCAGAACATTGGAGCCCGCAAGGCCGCCTTTAATGGCCTCGTATACCCTGATGGGGTCATATCCCGCCTTGCAAGCCAGCAGGAATGCCTCTCCCATGGCCTGAATATGAATGCCGACAAGAATCTGATTCGTCAATTTCGTGGTTTGACCAGCAGCGGTATCTCCCACCAGGACCGCACTTTTACCGAGAACTTCGAAAATTGGTTTAACTTCATTGAACAAATCTTCGGGGCCCCCCACCATAATGGCAAGCTCACCCTTGATCGCTCCAGGCTCACCTCCGCTAACAGGCGCATCAAGGGCTCTGGCGCCCTTTTCCTTGAGTGCCGCGACCACCTTTTGGGTCACTGTAGGGGAGATGCTGCTCATATCGATAAGGATGGTTTCTGATGTGGCAGCCTCTATGATCCCGTTTTCTCCCGTTACAACCTTTTCAACATCGGGGCCATCCGGCAACATGGTAATGATTTTCTTAACCTGTGAGGCGACTTCGGCCGGTGTTTTTGCAGCAGTGGCGCCCATACCGACCAGTTCTTCAACAGGTGCAGGGTTGACATCAAGTACTACGAGGCCATAGCCTGCTTTCATTAGGTTTTTTGCCATTGGTCTGCCCATAATGCCCAAACCGATGAATCCAAGTGTCTCAGCCATAATTTTTTCTCCTTTTCAATTGAAGTCGGTTTATAATCATAAGCGCCTAACCCGGACAAGCCGGTTGGAGCGAATTAAGCTTCGTCACAGGCTACGACCCAACAAGGGCGTAATTCCCGATCTTTCGGGGAACCAAAAACATTTACCACAAAGGCACTAAGACACAAAGGATATATTTATGATTCTATCTTGGTGCCTTAGTGGCAGAATGAAAAAAGTTTTGCCGTAAAAATCCACAAAAATGATTTCTTAATCCAACAATAATAAATATTTTTTTGCAGATTAATCAACCCCCAATTTCATAATTTCATAAATCCCGTATTCCGTGAACGAAAATTGTAACATACTGAAATAGCGATGTATTTAAATTTTCGTGAAAATTGTAGCCCTTAAAAATTCATAAAACAAACATCGTGATTTCAGGCAATTATGAAGCCATAATACAGTTTTCCGGAATATGGGATAAATGAAAAAATCAAATGGTAAAATGCCCCAAGCTAAAGATTTCACCCAGCTTACAGACCTTAAAAGGATGGATATTTACCGCCGCCAGTGTTACAGCCGGTGGAGGTTCAAGTTTCTATAAGTCCGGCCGATAAATATTGACAAGGCTGGGAACGAGGCCTTAACTACCGAAAAAGGCCTTACGGGCATTCCCACCTTCCACATACCCCCTGGGGACAGATGTAGCTCCCCAGGGGGTTTTGATTTTGAGGTGTGGTTTTTTAAGTCGTTTTCAAAAACGGGATTCGGCCAAAAACCGCTGTTTTCAAAGCTTCTTTCTTGACATTGCCGCTGCATTAACTTAAAAATTTATTTCTTTATTGTACAGAAGCGGTTGGTGCATTAAGGCTTTATATAGCGAATCTTACTGAATTGTGCTTTTCATTACCTCTTCGGGTATTGAAGACCCTAAAGAAACAGAGCATCGACGAACATGGCGCACCGAAATCGTTACATCGTATCTGCCCTGCTTGCTGTGGTGTTGGCTTGTATCGTTGTTTATTTTTATTTTAAAGAAAAACGACAATCCATGCAGAACCCGGATCGGGCAGGCCAAGCCCTTTCTGTTACAAGATCGATACCGCTTAACACAGCCACGGTTGATCTTTATTTTGCCGACAGGGAGAACATTTTCTTGATTGCAGAATCCCGGTCTTTATTGCATGATGAAAATCCTTCATCTTTTGGCAAACGTATCATTAACAGCCTGATAGCGGGACCCACAGAGGGACTGGTGCCGACTATTCCACAGGGAACCCATGTTCGAGCGCTTTATGTTTTGGATGATGGCACCGCCTTTGTTGACTTAAGCGAGGCTGTATCCGAGCATCATCCCGGTGGTAGCAAGTCGGAGCTTTTGACCGTATTTTCCATTGTGAATTCCCTTGTGTTGAATATTTCTGAAATCAATGCCGTAAAAATTCTTGTTGAGGGACGTGAAACATCGACTCTGGCCGGGCATATAGACATTCGATTCCCCTTTAAGGCAAACATGTTGTTGGTGAGATGAAAAAGAAAGCCCCCATTCATGCCATTCGAAATATTGGAATCATTGCCCATATAGATGCTGGCAAAACCACGGTGACGGAACGGATTCTGTATTACACGGGACGCTCCCATAAGATCGGCGAGGTTCACGATGGCGAAGCGGTGATGGACTGGATGCCTGATGAACAGGAGCGGGGTATTACCATTACATCGGCGGTAACCACCTGTCACTGGAAAAACAGCGAGATACAGATCATTGACACTCCGGGGCACGTGGATTTTACGATTGAGGTTGAACGATCGTTACGGGTTCTAGATGGGGCAATTGGTGTGTTTTGTGCTGTTGGAGGTGTTGAGCCTCAGTCTGAAACGGTCTGGCGGCAGGCAGATAAATATAATGTTCCAAAAATAGCCTTTGTCAATAAGCTGGACCGGATCGGTGCCGACTATTTTGGGACGATCGACATGATGAAAGATCGGTTAAATGCGAATCCTTTGATTTTGCAACTTCCGCTGGGAAAAGAAGATTGTTTTTCGGGTATTATCGATCTTATTCACATGAAACAGGTTGTCTGGGATGAAGAAACACTGGGTGCGGTTTATCGCAGCGAGGAGATCGCTGCCGAACATAATGAAATCGCACATCAGTATCGAGAGAGATTGATTGAAGCAGTTGCCGAGATCGATGATGATATCATGGAGGCTTACCTGTCGGAGACGCCCATTTCATCAGAGGCACTGATATCCGCGATTCGCGCTGCTACCATAGGACTGAAAGGTGTTCCCGTCTTATGCGGTTCGGCACTTAGAAATAAGGGAATACAACCGCTTCTTGATGCCATCGTCAGGTTTCTTCCATCGCCGGTGGATATTCCTCCCATGAAAGGTACCCATCCGGATACAGCACAGCCCATTGTCTGTGTGCCAAAAGATTCAGAGCCCCTGGCTGCGCTTATCTTCAAAGTCTCCATGATGGAGGGCAGAAAGCTATCTTTTGTAAGAGTTTACAGCGGTAAAATGAGGGCGGGAGGGGAGGTCTTTAATCCGTTTCGCAAGAAAAAAGAGAAGCTTTCAAGAATACTTCGAATGCATGCAAACAAAAGGGAACGGATCGATGAAGCAGGAGCAGGAAGCATCGTAGGAGTTGTGGGTTTGAAGTACTCTTCTACCGGGGAGACGCTTTGTGACATGAATCATCCCATAGTTCTTGAAAGGATGGAGTTTTACGAACCGGTTATTTCGATTGCCATAGAGCCGAAGACACATTCCGATCAGGAAAAACTCGAGGAGGTGCTCCAAAAATTCCTGGCCGAGGATCCCACCCTGCGTGTGCAAAAAGACGAGGATACCGGCCAGACCATTCTTTCCGGGATGGGAGAACTGCATCTTGAGGTCATCATCAGCAGGATGGCTCGCGAATTCAATACCCAAGTAAATGTGGGCAGGCCGCAGGTCGTATATAGAGAAACCATACAAAACGAGGCGGTCGCTTCAGCGGTGTTTGACAAAGAGATCGCCGGGCAGCGGCATTTCGGAGAAGTCAAGCTGCGGCTGGTTCCACTGCCAAGAGGAGCAGGCAAGAGGTTTCGATCCGATATTTCAGAAGAGACAATACCGGCAGTTTTCATCCCTGCCATTGAAAAAGGTGTTATGGAATCACTGCAAAGCGGAGCACTGATGGGATATCCAGTTGTAGATGTGGAAGCCGTTTTGGTAAACGGATCCTATAAGGAATCTCTGAGCAGCGAACTTGCCTACAAGGTTAGTGCATCCATGGCGTGTAAAGATGCGCTTTTAAAAGGTTCTCCCTTTCTGCTCGAACCGATTATGGGTGTGGAAGTTTATGTTCCTGAGGCTTATATGGGCGAGGTAATCGGCGATCTAAATTCCCGGGGTGGGAAAATTGAATCTATCAATGCTAAAACAGGTGTTCAGGTTATAAAGGCCTCCATTCCGCTTTCTAAGATGTTCGGCTACTCAACGGATTTACGATCAGCAACCCAGGGAAGGGGCACCTTCACGATGCAGTTTTCTCATTTCGATCGCAGTTGACCCTGTTCTTTGTTTGTCTGCTGCTGCGATTTCTTTTCGATTCTGTTTAATATCCGCTTTATTTTAGATAATTTTTCGGAATCATCCAGGGAAGTCGACGCCCTTTGTAAATGGAATTTGGCCTTCTTTGGATTCCCAAGGTTAAAGAAAAAAACCCCCAGATTATAATGAGCCTCTCCCATTTTGCCTTGCTTTCCGTACGCCTCTCCCAGTGAGTAGTATGCATTATTATAGTTAGGATTGGATGCCACAAGCTGCTCGAGTCTTATTTCAGCCTGCTTATAATCGCCCTGTTCCATTTTGATTTTTGCCAGATAATACAGCGCTTCAGCATATTGAGGTTTAATACTTAAGACGCTTTCAAGAATTTCCACCGCTTCAGGATATCGCCCATCCAGAAAGTAGATTCTACCAAGATCTGCAAGAATATACGGATCGAAAGCTCTTTTTTCCAAAGCACGTTTAACACGCTGAACAGCCTCTTTACGATTTCCGGTTCGAGCTAGGATCAAACCGTAACCGTATTGTGCCATGGCATCTTCCGGATGGTTTTCTGCCAGGATTTTAAATCGTTGCAACGCGATCTCTTCATCTCCATAGAGGGCAAGCAGCCGGTTTCGAACCAGTTTGAAGGCATACGGATCCCGTATGGCGGGCTGTTTTTTGGCCTTGCGGCGGTCAAGCTTGCTACCGATGCGGGCTATTCGATCTTCTGATGCAGGATGTGTCATAAGGTAGTTGGGGATCTGTTTGGTTCCGAACCACTGTTTACTTCTTATTTTTTGAAGGCCGGTTAAGAGACCTCTTCCGCTGTAGCCAGAGCGTTCCAGATACTCAAGGGCCAGATCGTCTGCCTGAGTTTCGTCCTCGCGACTGTATGCAAGCATAACGGATTGTCCCGCAGCTATCGAACCGATGGTAACCGCCTTGGCTGCAGCGCCACCTACGCCTGCGGCTCCAAGAAAGGTACCTGCTGCCATTCCAGCGAGGGTAGCGAGGCTCACTTTTTTAGAGCGATCGATTTTCTGGGAAATATGGCGACATACCACATGGGCGGTTTCATGCGCAAGAATACCTGCCAGTTCTTCTTCACTGTCCAGAGCTTCAATAAGACCGGAATGCATGAAAATATGACCTGCCGGTGTTGCAAAAGCATTATAAACATCCTCTTTAATAACGTAAAAACGATAGGAAAAGGGCTGCGGTGGAAGGGATTTAAGAATTTTCTTTCCAATGTTACTGACATAACCGGTTATGAGCGGATCATCGATAATGTTAAACTTCTTTTTGACAATCTCAAGGAATTCGCGCGATAGCTCTTCCTCTTCCTTTAAGGTTATGCCAGCAACCGGTTGAGGGTTAAAAAAGATCGCTGTAAAGTATGCTGTCGCCAGAAAAAAAAGCAGCCTTGAAAACAACCGCATAAGGTTTCCTTAATTGTTCTCAGTTCTCAAACTGGATGCAAATACTTATAATAAGATTTATATTCTTTTACCATAACTTCGGGATCTTTTCAAACGACGTGTTTTATGATAAAAATTTATTATGACGCATATCCTTTGCATATCTAATCAGAAAGGCGGAGTTGGCAAGACGACCACGGCCATAAACCTGTCCGCCGCATTGGCGGTTTCAGAGAAACAGACATTGCTTGTGGATTGCGACCCCCAGGCCAATGCCACTACAGGGATCGGCATCGATAAAAAGCGCATTGAAAAAACCCTTTACCATGGCCTGATCGGGGGGGTGGACCCTGAGCAGCTCATTGTGGACAGTGAAATTGCCATGCTTAAAGTGATTCCCTCGCGGGTTGAGCTTATCGGGTTTGAAGTTGAAATGATGTCGGCTCCTGAACGGGAGAGCGTGCTGAAAAAGATGCTTTCCAGGATTAAAACTCCTTTTGAATACATTATATTAGACTGCCCGCCATCCTTGAGCCTTCTGACGATTAATGCCATGGCGGCCGCTGATTCCTTACTGATTCCCCTTCAGTGTGAATTTTTCGCCCTAGAAGGATTGGGACAACTGCTTCAAACGGTCAAACGTATAAAACAACAAGCAAATCCCAGACTGAAAATTGCCGGGGTGCTCCTGACCATGTTCGATACACGCACCAATTTGTCTCACCAGGTGGCTGAGGAGGCGGAAAGATATTTCAAGCATCTTGTGTTTAAGACCACCATACCTCGAAATGTGCGATTGGGAGAAGCCCCAAGCTTTGGAAAACCCATTTTGTTGTATGACGCCACATCCACCGGTGCCATCAGCTACTTTAACCTGGCAAAGGAAATAATGAACAGCCGTTTATCATCCAAGACAACATGAGCTTATCCAACACGCCATCATGAAAATGCAGAAAGAGACAAAAACTCACAATTTCAGGCAATCGCAGAAAAAAAGAAAAGTCGTATTGGGCCGGGGACTCGATGCGTTGATTCCCGAATCTGAACCGCTTCAAAATTTGAGAGAAGATTACTTTCAATGTGACATCCATTTAATTCGCCCGAACCCTTTTCAACCCAGACACGATTTTTCCGAGACCGAATTAGCCGAACTGGCAAAATCCATTGAACAGCAAGGTGTACTTCAACCGCTTCTGGTGCGAAAAGCGGATACCGGCTATGAACTCATAACAGGCGAAAGGAGGCTTCGGGCGGCGAAATTGGCCGGCCTGGGCCAGGTTCCTGTCCTGATAAAGGAAGTATCGGACAGGACTCTTTTGGAGATGTCGATAATTGAGAACATCCAAAGAGAGGATCTAAATCCTCTTGAAGAGGCAGAAGCCTATCATCGTCTGATAGAGGAATTCAATTTAACACAGGACCAGGCCGCAAGTCGGGTGGGAAAAAGCAGACCGGCGGTGGCGAATCTGCTCAGGCTTCGACAATTACCCGAGCCCATAAAGTCCAGCATCAGAGACGGTACATTGTCCATGGGGCATGCGAGGGCGTTGCTGGGAGCGGATAACCCGGCCCAGCAAAATGCTGCGTGGCGGCAAGTGATAGCCAAAGGGCTTTCGGTTCGACAGACCGAAGAGCTTGTCAAGCGATTAAAAGAGGTGAAGAAAAAATCCGAAAAACCTGCTGAAAAATCCGAAGATGTCTATTATAACAGCGTGGCAGAAGATTTGTCCCGGCAACTTGGAACCCGAGTACAAATCAGACGCCATGGGAAAAAAGGCAAACTGGAAATTGAATTTTACAGCGACGAAGACTTAGATCGGCTGCTTGGTCTATTCAACCGGCTTGTCTGAAAACCTTAAACTTGTCCGCAGAAACATGCGGCTTTACTTTAACGGAGCAATGGCCATACACATTATTATCGATGGTTATAACCTCATCCATCAGTGTCATATGATTGCCCAGGATGTTGAGGCTGCAAGAGAAACACTGTTAGATGCCCTTGCGGCCTATAAAAGAACAAAGGGGCACCGCATAACCGTTATATTCGACGGAGCAGGTGCTCCTGTAACCACACAGCAACGAGATCGGCGCAAAGGGATAGACATCACATTCTCTAGAGATGAATTGGCAGACACCGTAATAAAGCGGATGGCAGCAAGGGAGGGGCAGAAAGCGCTGGTTGTCAGCTCTGATACAGATATTGTGCGGTATGCGGCATCTAAAGGGGCAGCAACCATAAGCTCTGTGCTGTTTGCTCAGAAGATAGCCGCTGTGTTTGACGAAGGTCGGGAGGAATTATCGCCTGAGAATGACGTTGGATGGGTTCCTACAACCAGGAAGAAGGGGCCTAGGAGGCGACTTCCAAAACGGGAGCGAAGAAATAGAACCAAAATCAAAAAACTATGATTTACATGGGAGGTTGAAGACAAAACAGCTATTGATGAAAATAACAGTCGCAAAAAGTGCCGGTTTCTGCATGGGCGTTCGCAGAGCCGTTGAGCTGGTTTTGGATGCATCCAATAAAAATCCTGGCCCCATCTATACCTATGGCCCGCTCATTCACAACCCTCAAGTACTTTCTCTCTTAGAGGAAAAGGGAATATCCGTTCTTGATGAAATACCACCGCAGGGCTCGGGAACAGTTCTGATAAGAGCTCACGGGGTTCCTCCTGAAACAAGAGAACAGCTTAAATCTACCGGCTTTACGGTGATCGACGCAACCTGCCCTCATGTGATAAAGGTGCAAACCATCATTGCCAGACACGCAAAGCAGGGTTATGCATCCATCATCATCGGTGACAGGGATCATCCTGAAGTTGTCGGTCTGCTAGGGTATGCACAGGGCAGGGGGTATGTGATCGGAAGCTTAGAGGAGATGGAGGGTCTTTCTAAATTTGACAAAGCGATAGTGGTGGTTCAGACCACTCAAAACAGCCTTTTTTTCAAGGAAATCTGTCACTGGACAAAACAGAATGCGCCGCATTACAAAATATTTAACACTATTTGCGATGCCACTGAAAAACGGCAAGCCGAAGTCAATCAAATTGCAAGCAGCGTGGATTCCGTGATCGTCGTGGGTGGTCACAACAGTGGTAATACCAGCCGGCTTGTGGAAATTGTAAGACAGGCGGGACGGCCGGTTCAGCATATCGAAACCGAAGATGAACTGGATGCCGCGGCACTGGCCTCGGCATCCAGCATTGGTATCACTGCCGGCGCCTCTACACCCAACTGGATCATCAGAAAGGTGTACAGGGCTTTAGAGCGTATGCAGTATAAACGGCAGCAATGGTTGAGGCGTCTGCTTTTCGATCTTCAACGCACGCTTCTGCTTACCAGCATCTATGTTGCCATCGGAGCCGGCGGCCTTTGTTATGCCTGCCTGAAGCTTCAAGGGGTTCAATTTTCACTGAAATCGGTACTTATTGCCATGCTATATGTGCTTTCGATGCACGTATTTAATAATCTCACCGGGGGCAAGGCAGATCAATACAACGATCCGGATCGAGCGATATTTTATGAAAGGTTTCGGGTGCCACTGGGAATCCTTGCTTTTCTTAGCGTGGCTGCGGGTCTTCTTATCGCATATGCCATGGGAAGGCTTCCCTTTTTCATTCTGCTGACCATGAGCATTGCCGGTTTTTCATACAATCTTAAACTGATGCCGAAAGGACTCCGTCATGGGCAGTATAATCGAATTCGGGATATTCCCGGCTCAAAGACAGTCCTGATCGCTGTTGCATGGGGTATGGTGACTTCCATTATTCCTGCTCTGTCCTTTACAGGGAGCATTTCGGTAAGCGCCGTGATTACTTTTATTTGGGCCACTTGCATGGTTTTCGTCCGAACCGCCTTGTTTGATATCCTGGACATGCAAGGGGATCGGATTGTGGGTCGCGAAACGCTTCCCATTCTTATTGGGGAGAGCCGTACCATTTACTTCCTGAAAATATTGTTATTTTTCTCTCTCGGCACTATATTGGGGTTCAGCGCATTGGGCCTCATTACGAATTTCGGAATCGTGTTATCGCTATCTTCGATTTTTCTTTACATCGTTCTTTTGACGTATGAACGGCAGCACATGCATCCAGGAGTGGGGTTGGAGTTTCTAGTTGAAACTCATTTTGTTATGGCAGGGCTTCTTACCTTGTCATGGTCCTTGTTGCGGTTTGGCGAGCTATAAATACCTTTTTCGGAATACCCATGAACTCAGTTTTTAAGCGATTCCACGGGCATTGTCTTAATCGATGCATCTTCCGGTAAGTATGGGGGTTCTAAGAAAAGTCTCAAAGCATCTTCCAGCTTGTTCAATGCCACTTGCGTGTCAAGACAGGGACCAAAGGGCCTGATATTCAGTATGCCAAAGACCGGCAGCGGATAGGTATCCTGAATACCGCTGTACAAATCTCTTTCACACGCCACGGCCAGAATCAGTTTCGGGTGTTTTTGAACAACAATTCGCCGGGCGATGGTTCCACCGGTTGCAATCGCTACATGGACGCCGTAGCGGTCACTTAATTTAAGCAAACCGGTAATGGGACACTTTCCGCATCGCTTGCAGTTGTGAACACCATAAGTCAATCGTACGGTACAGTCGCTGCGTTGGAGGCAGTGAGGCATTAGAAGCAGGATTTCGTTGGGCTTGAAACGTTTCTGCCCGGAAGCCACCAGCTCGTTATTAACCTTAATGAATGATGACCATACCTTGTCTTTGGACAACCCCAAAGCTCTTCCCAGCAAGGTCATCAACGGTAGAAACAGCTTCACTGTAACACCCCGCATTTGCCTGAACAAAGGAAGCGTCTTTCCGGATAGGATATTTAAAACCAATCCTAAAGAAGCCCATGATACCAGAAAAATGACACCAAAGACCAGCAACCCGAAAATCCATGGAGCACTGGGATGAATGTTGGTAAGGCCGATGAACGGAACGATCCATAAAGTGACCAGAGCCAGACAGACCAGCGTACAGGTGCCCATCACCAAACTGATGAAGAGGCGTTTTTTTGCCCGAGCATAAT
>JAFDFZ010000086.1 GCA_019309565.1 Deltaproteobacteria bacterium | reverse complement strand
GCATATGCTCATATTTTTGCGTCGGCTATGACCAAATACACGTTTTCAAAGAACTCTCTATACTTCAAAATTTTTAAAACAGATTCCGACTAAATCATTTTGAAATTGGCTCATAAGGATGAGATCGAGAATCTAGATTTGCGATTGATTATTGATTAAGGATTGTTCGAAAGGTTTCCTTCTCTTTTTCTAAAATTTTCACTAAAAGCCGCGCTTTGTCATCTTCCAACCCTAAAAAATCGAGAACCAGGCACCGGTTTTGACGCTATCTTAGATATAACCCAAGGGTTGGGGCGCTTTTTAATCAGCTCGCTCAAAATGTTTGTATCAATCAGGTACATTATTCGGTTGAGATGGTTTTAAAAACTCTTGGTTTGTGCTTTGAGCGTTTCTGAACAATCCGTTCGATGGTATCGAAAAAGGGATCATCATTATCCAGCCATCCCTTAGCTTGGCTAAGGTGTGTATCGTTTCCATCTGCCGGAACCAAGCGAGCCATAGGTTTGCCTCCTTTGGTAATAAGGATGCGCTTTTTACCATAAGCGACCCGCCCTAAAATGTCGGAGAAATGTTTTTTAATCCCGGCAATATTTACGGTTTCTTCTATCATGCTGTTGTTCCTAACTCGAAGATTAAGGTCATCATGACTCATATTATACCGATTATCAAGCGGGTCTGGGAAAGGGCCAGCAATTTTCGGTGAATGTGGAAAATGATAAGTAAAGTGCTTTTCAATAAAAAATACGGCAAGATGAAAATTTCTTAACTTAAACCGAGTAGTTTGGCCCGGCCCGGTCAGGTATCACCGGTTTTCAAGAAGTTCAGTAAACTGTTCAACCGTAAGGACGGGAATACCCCTGTATTCGCGAAGATTTAGAAGGTGGTGGCCTCCGCTTACAATCAAGTCGGCTTTGGCATCAAGGGCTGCGGACAGGAACATTTCATCTGTGGGATCCTCTGCAACGGCCCCTTTGGTATCCGAGATGCCGGGGACAACAAGTGCGTACTTTTCAAGTAAAAGGATTAGGTTTTCAATCTGATTTCCAACGAGGTGGTATTTCTTACGAATACCATCAGACTCGAGGACCCGCTTTATTTCGAAGGTGATGGCAGGAGAAGTGACAAGAAGGTATCGTCCGGTATGCCAGGCCTCTATTAACGTAGCGCAGCGACCGGTTTTGGAAAGAACACTACTTACAAATATGTTGGTATCAAGGACGACCTTCAGCACCGGTGGCTCTCACTTTCGCGATGGCCTGGGCCACGTCTTTTTCAACCTCTTCAGAAGAAACATCTGGAAGATGGGTCCGGATCGATTTAAGCACTTCAAAGCGGACGCGTCTCTCTGCAACGAGCCTTTCGTAAATCTCAACAGGGATCATGGCGGCCATGGGTTTTCCAGATCGTTCTACAATAATCTCCTCGCCGCCGTAATGCACACTTCCCATAAGGTCGGAAAATTTGTTTCTTGCCTCTTTTGCACTTACGTGTTTAGCCATATCAAACTCCTATTCTCAAAGTTGCTTAATACCAAGGTTGAGCGGTTCATGGTTCCGCGTTCAGGGCTAAAATTCACAAATACCGCGTATTAAGCGAATACCTATGGGTTGTGATATAAATTTACTTAACCCATCTGGTCAGGATGAATTTTTTAAATTCCGTTCCATATCATGAACGATTTGAAGCTATTATAACCCTCTAACTTCGTACCCTGAACCTGAAAATCGATCAGTTTGGGTAAAAGTAACTTAAGGCTATTACATTTGAAACATTTTGTCAACTGTATACATTGTTTACATTTTAAGCATATTGTTTATTTTGACAAAAGATGTGTGAGTCAAACTCAAGCGTGCTGAAGTTTTTATGTGTTCCGGATTCCTTGAGGCAGAAAGCTTTGTGGCTTTTGGGGATAAAAACGAAGATTTATTCGCATAAACTTTTTGACAGGATTCAAGAGGATATCGCCGCAGTTATGAAAGGCCAGACGCCAAGATGGTTTTAACAGGTTCGGGGCAGGTTGCTTCTGTTTCGCCAGAAAAAGATGCCAGAATTTCAGGAGGCAACGGTTCGTTAAATTGAGGGGGAATCTCAAAATGTCCCTTTGCCAGACCGATAGGGCGCCGGGTTTTTTGTGCTGGAGGTAAGGGCCGGATTTCTGCAATAGGGATATTGCGTTTACATAAAATAATGGTTTCCCCCCCGGATCAACCTTTCAAGATAACGTGAAAGATGAGTTTTAGCCTCATGGATATTGATTCGAATAATGATCTGATCGAAATGGGGTCGCCCATTAAAGGGGGTGTCAAGAGAAAAAACACCTCACCATTGAAAAAAATCGGTCTTTTTTTCGCTTGCACCTTGCTTACCGACAATGGCCCATCATCGCTTCAGCCCACTGTTCCGCGCCCGTTACTTCATTCTTATTGGTTCTCGGCATCGGCCTGAAGCAGAGCCGATCCGCACCAGTCACCCATCGGGTTCAAGGCAATTTGTGATGTAAGCGTAATGCCTAAAACACAGCCCCTGGTCCATTTGGACCCCAGAAAATCTTCGGTACCATACCGTGTTCAATCGGATATATTGCAAATCTTATGGTTATTAGCCAACCCCTTTAGGACTCACGGCATGGGCGAATCAGTAGCCCTAAACAATCAATGGCTGTCGGTGGGTGCAGCAGCTGCCAATCACACCTTGTGGCTAAATACCAACCCCAATTCCGGTTTACCGCTGCACCCAAACTTAATTCTCAAACAGCTTTGCTTCATCAAATGGTACCTGATCACGCATAATGTAATATGATGCCCTGCAGATCTTGTTACTTAATGCCTTTGTGGCAACTATCTTATTTGTCTTAGCCTTTTTACGTTGATAAAATCTTTGGGCCGATGGACAGTATCGAATAGCAAAGGTCGCTGCCTCGATATAGGCCCAGGCTAAATATTTGTTGCCATTTTTCTTGTTATTCTCACCTTTTTTCTTGCCGTCTGAAAACTTTGTGCTCCCTACACATCGGCTGTAAGATGAGTAATCTCCCACTGTTTTAAATCGACCAATGTCTCCTACCTCTAACATTATCGTTAACCCTAATATATTTCCTATCCCCGGTATCGTTAACAGCATGGAAAACTCTTTACGTAACTTGATCTTTGACTTTACACGCTTCTCTATATCTTTGATTATCTGGCTTAAAAATCTAATAGCTAAAATATTACTACTAGCCATAAACCCTACATTGGCTGATTCAAACATCCTTTCAACATCTTTTACCTCAAACTTTTTGATCTCATTGTTGGATACTTTGATTCCAAGATGCCTGTTCATCATGCTCTGCAAGCTTAATATATGGGCGGTTCTATGACGAACAAACAAAAGCCTTCTTCGTAGTAAATCCCTTATCGCCCTCTGCTGTTTAGGATAAATGTAACCTTCCGGCAGTATATTTAACCGTTTCATATGGGCCAACCAAAATGAGTCCCATCTGTCATCTGTATGCTTTAGCCCCTCATACTGCTGAATGGCCGAGGGGTTGGCCAAATGCACCTTGTATCCATGCTCCTGAAGCCCATCAACCAGCCAATACCAATTATAGGTCGATTCCACCACCACACCCTCAAGCCTGTCTCTGTAAGGTTCAAGCGCCATCAGTACCTCGTCCAGTCGGTTGGAATGTCGTCTGCCATAAAGCCTTCTATCCGTTTCATCGATGATTCCCACATAATTATTGCTTGAATGTAAATCGATTCCAGCGTATGCTTTCATTGGACACCTCCTAAATCCAAATTAATGCTAGGCTTGCTGCCTACTGGTTCCATAGCACATCCTGCTATGGATAGGGAGGTGTCTTCTCTATGAGCTCCTCAGGCCGTAGTGACATTTACCGACCTGTCGAATCGTAGTTCATAGAGCGAAGCCTAAAGCGCTCAGCAAGCTAAATGTCACGCTTGAGGAGCCTACCTCTCCTAAAACAACATTAACGGCAATCCCTTTATATGATTATCACATCTTTAATGTTGATTTTATTTAAAATATAGCCCTACTCTACTTGATGGTGAGAGGTAAGGTTTTGATGGGGTGGTGCCCAATCATTTTTTTCTTGACCATATTAATAATTTTTGCAATTTTCTTTTATATCAAAGAATTCCTGGTTTTGATTAAAAGCTGTTTTTTCCTCACCTGAAGCAAACCCGCACCCTGTTATGGCAAGTGAAACTGGCGATAAAATAAAGCACGCACAGACCAACGAGGTTCTTGTTCGGTTCAAGAACGTTCAGAAAACCTTCGATGGTGAAACACTTGTAATCAAGGATCTTAATCTTGAGATCCTTAAGGGAGAATTTCTAACCCTGCTGGGTCCTTCGGGGTCCGGAAAGACCACAACATTGCTGATGCTTGCAGGTTTTGAAGCTCCAACACACGGCGACATCATTCTGGCCAACAGGTCCATCAAAGGAGTTCCACCTTACAAGCGGCAAATAGGCATGGTATTTCAGAATTACGCTCTGTTTCCACATATGACAGTCGCCGAAAACGTGGCTTTCCCTTTGAAAGTACGGAAAATTGAAAAGACAGAGGTTATGCGCCGAGTAAAAAGTGCACTTGAGATGGTGCAGCTTGGCGGCTTTGAATTTCGCCGTCCCAACCAGCTTTCAGGCGGCCAGCAGCAGCGGGTGGCACTGGCACGTTCCCTGGTATTCGAACCGGAACTGGTCCTCATGGACGAGCCGCTCGGGGCGCTCGACAAGCAACTCAGAGAGCAGATGCAACTTGAGATCAAACATTTACATGAAGCCCTGGGGGTGACCGTGGTCTATGTAACCCATGATCAGAGCGAGGCTCTTACAATGTCCAATAGGATCGCGGTGTTCAAAGACGGGGTAATACAACAGCTTGCCACGCCCACAGATCTTTATGAAGAGCCTGCCAACTCGTTTGTGGCGCAGTTTATTGGTGAAAACAACCGACTCAATGTTGTTGTCGTAAATATTAAAAGCAATAATATATGCCGGGTCAAACTTGATAGTGGCGAGACTGTCAGAGCGCGGGCCGTTAACATCGATGGCGTGGGTAGCAAAACCTCATTGTCGATCCGTCCGGAAAGGGTGATTTTAAATCCTGACGGTGATGATACCAGCCGGTTTACAGCCACCGTAAAAGAGCTTATCTATCTTGGGGATTACACCCGTGCACGTTTGCAGGTTGCAGGAAACGAGGAGTTTACCATAAAGGTGTCCAATTCCAGAAAATCGGTACGTTTAAGGGTAAACCAACAGGTAACAATCGGCTGGGATCCGGAAGACTGCAGGGCCCTTGATCCTATTTAGATGCCTTTTACCACCCCTGAAGGTGAGGCTCTGGATCCTGTGAGGACGTTTTTTCTGGATGAGGTCGTAAACCAACATCAATCTAACGAACAAAGGAGGAGGCTATGAGACGAGTATTCAAATTGTTGTTTATCACGGTAATCGGTATTGTTATTCTTTCCTTTACAGGGGTTTTAAGCAGTACAGCCCGGGAGCTAACTGTGGTCTCATGGGGAGGCGATTACCAGAAAGCACAGCGGAAAGCCTACTTCGAACCCTTCCAGAAAGCCACCGGCATAAAGCTGCTCGAAGAGGAGTACAATGGCGAGATGGCCAAAATCAAGGCCATGGTTGAAACCAAAAATGTCACATGGGATGTCGTGCAGGTAGAGGCGCCTGAACTTGTAAGAGGATGTGAAGAAGGGCTTTTTGAAATCATCGACTGGAGCAGAGTCGGGGGTAAGGATATCTTCCTTGATGCAGCGATCAGCGAATGTGGTGTAGGTACCATAGTCTGGTCTGTCATACTGGCCTACAATGCGGACAGGCTCAAGGAGGGGCCGAAATCCTGGGCCGATTTCTGGAATGTAAAAAATTCCCTGGCAGGCGGGGTTTGCGAAAAACGGCGAAGTTTTCCCTTGAAATAGCGCTTCTGGCCGATGGTGTTCCCCCCGGGCAAGTCTATAAGTTGCTTTCGACTCCTCAAGGCCGGGAGCGGGCCTTTAAGAAGCTTGATGAGATCAAACCGCATGTACAATGGTGGGAGGCGGGATCACAGCCTCCGCAATGGCTGGCCTCCGGTGATGTGGTCATGACATCGGCCTATAACGGCCGTATCAGTGCCAAGATAAAAGAGGGGGCCAATTTCAAGATCGTCTGGAACGGTCAGTGCTATGCACTTGATTCCTGGGTGATCGTAAAAGGCAGCCCGAACATAGACGAGGCCTATGAGTTCATCAAATTCGCGAGCAGACCGGAGAATCAGAAGGTACTTTCAATAACAATCCCATACGGCCCGACAAATGTAGCTGCGGTAAAACAGGTTGATCCCAAAATCGTACCAGAGCTTCCAACAGCCCCGGAAAATCTGAAGAACTCACTGGCAATCGATACTCAGTTCTGGGTGGAGTACGGTGAAGATCTCGATGAACGATTCAATGCATGGGCCGCCAAGTAATTTTTTAAAGAGGGGGGCGATTTGCACCCCCTCTTTTTTATTGCTAAAAAAATTGGTACAGCGTTTATGGATTCTTTCCAGTATCTTGAAGCCCAGACAAAGACCCCAAGCAGCGTGCCGCTAAAGGTGATGTTGCGCCGGGCGGAGCGCAGGCGTGTGATAACAGCACTTGCGCTGATAACCCCACTGTTCCTGTTTCTGCTCCTCACATTTGTCGGCCCTATCCTGAGCCTTTTATATCGGAGTGTGGATAACCCCGAAATTTTACAGGTGCTGCCACGAACATCCGAAGCGATTCGGGCCTGGGATGGAAAACAGCTGCCCGACGAAACGGTATATGCAGCCCTTGCAGCCGACCTTCGAGAAGCCAGAAAGCTAAGAACACTTTCCATCGCGGCCAAACGACTCAATTACGATATAGTGGGCTTTCGAAGCCTGATGTTACGCAGCGCACGCAAATTACCCAAAACAGATCCCGTCTCCTATCGTAGTATGCTGATTGAGATTGACAGGCGCTGGGGTGAGAAAAAATACTGGGCGGCCATCAAGCGGGCGGCAAGTCCGCACACATCTTTCTATTTGCTTTCTGCGGCCGACCTTGATTTTAACGAGGAAGGCAAGATTGTTCGAACCCCGCCGGATGAAGCTCTTTATATCAAGATCTATCTGCGCACTTTCTGGATTGCGTTTGTGATTATGGTAGTCTGTGTTGTTCTGGGCTACCCGCTAGCCTACCTGCTGGCACATGTACCGCCGCGCATCGGCAACCTGCTTATGATTCTGGTGCTGCTTCCCTTCTGGACCTCACTTTTGGTACGCACCGCAGCGTGGGTGATCCTCCTTCAAAGAGAGGGAATAGTAAACGTACTGTTGACGGCAACAGGGGTTACCTCTGAGCCGATCCAGCTGGTTTTCAACCGCACGGGGGTTTATATCGCCATGGTTCACATTTTGCTGCCTTACATGGTGCTGCCTATCTTCAGTGTGATGAAGGGCATCTCTCCGGATTACATGCGCGCTGCAGCCTCACTGGGTGCTAAGCCCATGGTAGCCTTTCTTAGAGTATATTTGCCGCAGACCATGCCCGGGATTGGTGCAGGCTGTCTTCTGGTATATATTCTTGCCATCGGTTACTATATCACGCCGGCTCTGGTCGGGGGGCTTAAAGATCAGATGATCAGTTACTTTATCGCCTATTTCATAAATACAACGATCAACTGGGGCATGGCAGCGGCGCTCAGTGCGGTGCTGCTGGCTTTAACCCTCATACTTTATGCCGCATACAACCGTTTGATAGGCATCGAACGAATGAAGCTTGGTTAAACACCATGAAACCGCCCCCTTATGCATCTTCCCTGCAACGAACAGGATATTATGTTTTCCTTTTATTCTGCGGCCTGGTGTTTTTGTTTCTTGTGCTTCCCATTATCGCCATTGTCCCCATCTCATTTACTTCCGGCACATTCCTTACCTATCCTCTGCCGGGATTGAGCCTGCGATGGTATGAGGATTTCATCTCCTCCACCATGTGGCGGCTTGCAATGAAAAACAGTTTTATTGTTGCAATATCCACCACTGTGCTCGCAACTTTTCTGGGCACTCTTGCCGCACTTGGATTGACGCGGGCGAAGTTCCCCCTTAAAGGGCTTGTCATGGCCATGTTGATTTCCCCTATGATAGTCCCTGTCGTTATCACCGCTGTGGGGGTCTATTTCTTTTTTGCCAGGCTTGGTCTTACAAACACACTTTCCGGCCTGGTCCTTGCCCACACTGTTCTTGCGGTCCCCTTTGTGGTGATTACCGTGACTTCATCTCTTCAGGGCTTCGACATAACCCTTACCCGTGCGGCGGCAAGTCTTGGCGCGAACCCTGTTACGGTGTTTTTTAAAGTTACCTTGCCCCTGATCCTGCCCGGGCTTATTTCAGGGGCTCTTTTCGCTTTTGCCACTTCTTTTGACGAAGTCGTGGTTGCGCTTTTTCTTGCCGGTCCCGCCCAACGCACCCTGCCCCGTCAAATGTTTAGCGGCATTCGCGAAAACATTGGCCCAACGATCACCGCTGTGGCAACACTGCTTATTATCATCTCTGTACTTCTAATGGTAGCAATGGAATTGTTGCGCCGGCGTTCTGAACGGCTGCGCGGAATAGCAGGGAAATAGAAAAGCCGCTGCTTTTCAGCTCCGGGATTTTAATTACTCCGAGGGGGGAGTCGATGCGATCAAGGTTTCAGAAGCAATGACACCGTCAATCGAGCGAATCTGTTCCAGAAGCTTGCTGGCAGCATCGAGATCAAGAGCACGAATCATGGCCACGATATCAAATCTACCGAAAACGGTGGTAACATTGGCGACACCATCCAGGTCTTTCAGCGCTTTGTAGACTGCAGCGGTCTTTCTTGTTTCTGTAGTAATCAAAACACCAGCAACCATAAAGACACCTCCATTTTTTGCATAAAATTAAGGTTTAATGATGCATTTTACGGTTTTTCTTTCTATTACTCGCCTAAAGGCTTCCTGGGCATCTTTAAGCGGGACAATATCCTGAAGCAAAGGTGCGACATCAATCTTCTCTTTTCCCAGAAGATCAAGGGCGATCTCAAATTCTCTGTAATTGTAACAGATAGAACCCGATACTGTAAGTTCGTTTCGAATTACAGGTTCCATATCCACTTCAATCTTTCTATGCACAGTGAATATCACCACAGAGCCGTTTCGACGAGTCATGGCAAAAGATTGGGAGAGTGCACCGGATGATCCTGCTGCTTCAAATGTGTAATCCGCACCTCCATCTGTAATGTCCAAAACAGCTTCAACAGGATCTACCTCATTCAGATTAACTGTATGATCGGCACCGAATTCCCGTGCCAGCTCCAGACGATTTTCCCGGGTACCAACCACCACCACTTTCGTACGCCTTATTCTTTTTGCAACCTGTGTTGCCAGCAAACCCATGGCACCCGGACCGAGGATCGCAACCCATGTATCCGGTCTTATTTGAGCCATCTCAAGCCCTCTGATAGTACAGGCCAGGGGATCGGCCAGGGTGGCAGCCTCGAAGCTGATGTTCTCAGCGAGCCGGTGAACATTGCGAGCAGGAATCGAGATGTACTCGGCCATTCCACCCGACATGGTGACACCGATCTCCTCGAGTTTATCACACAGGTTGATCAGACCTTTCTTGCAGTAAGAACATATGGCGCAGCCGATACAGATCTCGGTCGCGACCCTGTCTCCAACATGAAAGCGATGCACCTTCTCACCCCATTTTACCACCTCACCAGAGAGTTCGTGGCCTATGATAAACTTTTTTTTCTTGCCCTCATATATCATGTTATAGATTCTCACATCGCTGCCGCAAATACCGACAGCTTTCACTTTGATCAGAACCTCAAAGGGACTGTACTCAGGCACCGGCGCATCTTCCAGTACCACACCCGCCCTGTCCGGATATTTGACAACAGCTAACATAGCATGGTCCTTATGGTTGGCCGTCTGGTAAAACAAGCATTTTTCTTAACCGTATCTTGTCTTTTTTATTATTGATATTCCTTCTACCACAATTTTTTTCTTTTTTCCAATATTCTAAAAGAGTCCCCGGCAATTGGCCGCGAACCCCAGTGGTTGAAAAACAACCATAGATGAATTTTCATTCTTTGACCGTCCACTCGATCCTTGCCTGCAATTCGTACCGCTAATTACATGGTTTTTGACTCCATATATTCATCATACAGGGCAAGGCTTTTCACCTTGTCTGTTTCCGCAAATATTTCCGGTTCTGCCGTCGTCACAAGGCTCATCTGAGGAGATTATCAAAGGAATGATATCAAATTGCAGTACAAAGTGACCTGTTACAAAGCAGTATGAAAGATCTATTAACAGATCTTAATGCCGTTACCGGAAAGTATCCGAACAGCCATCAGCAATCAAGGAGGGCGGTCATGCCAGCCGCTCATCCTTCGGATTTCCAGGCGGTTTTCAGTTAATGACCTCCACCCTGTTTCTGCCCTCTTTTTTTGCAACATATAATGCTGTGTCAGCTTTTTCCAGAAGCTCGGCTGTTGATCTGGCAGATGAGATGTCATACTGGGCCAGGCCGATGCTTATGGTGACACGCATCTGCTGTCCGTTGTATTGAATGGAAAGCGCTTCGATCGATTTTCTAAATCTCTCACAAAAAATTTTGGCGTGTTTTGAACCGGTATTGGGCAAAACGACCACGAACTCTTCTCCCCCGTACCGGCAGGGAATATCACTTTTCCGAACACTTTTCCCGAGCTGCTGCGCCACGTGCCGTAACACTTCATCTCCGGCCGTATGCCCATACCTGTCGTTTATGCGCTTGAAATGATCCAGATCCATCATACACAGCACCAGTTTGGTTTTGTATCGAAGGGCAGTGGCGATCTCTCGTTCGAAAATTTCAAGAAAGTATCTTCGATTGTACAGACCGGTTAATTCATCCCGTGTCGAAAGCTCTGCCATTTTTTCCATAGCTCGTTTCACTTCCTGTTTTAGCCTAAACTTTTCCAACGCGTTCTGAATCACACGCGTCAAGGATTTGCTGTTGGCATTCGCCTTGGGCAAATAATCATAAGCACCGGCGTTAATGGCCTGAGAGGCCACCATCTCGTCGCCCTGGCCCGTGATGAAAACAACCGGTATGTCCAGTGCCTTCTTTTGCATTTTTTTCATAAACTCAAGACCGGTGCCGGAAGGCAACAAATAATCCAGAAAAATAAGATCCAAATGAACCGATGCCAATATTCGGAATGCCTCCTTGACATCCTTTGCGCGCAAAAGATTGATCTGGTGATGATCTGCCAGGCTTGCTTCCAGCTGAGTGAAATCCTCATCCGAATCTTCCACGGACAGCACGTTTATTGATTGGTCAAGATTCACGACAGATGCGCTTCCCGCATAAGGCTTTACCTCATAATGTCTGATAGTTAGGATTCGTTTGACGATGTCGGCAATCCGTTTTCCGGCGTCTTCGATTTTTGTGATTCTTTTCATTACCTTTTCCGGGTTGTTTTTTTCGAATCCAATCAGCTCGATATTGCCCAACAACGCCATCAGCGGTTGGTTTAATTCATGTGCGGTGGCACCTGCCATCTGTAATAACACCTTCAGACGCTCTTCTTCTATGACCGCCTTTTGCTGGTTTAAAATTTGTCGATTCGCCCGCTCCAGCTCTTTGATGTTTTGTTTCAAATCGCTGGTTGTTTTCTGAAGCGCTTCTTCCGCCTGTTTGTGTTCTGTCACATCTTCCAGGCTTACGATTATTCCATGGGATTGCCCGGATGGTTTATTCATCTTTGAGAACCGTACTTGAAAATAATGTTTCTCTCCGGAGGTCTCTATCCTTTTTTCAATGCTCTTTCTTTGTTGACGGGATCGTATGAAATTATCTAATTCTACGGTTATCCATGGCAAATAGGTTCCGATAAGCTCTCCTCTTAAGTTTTTTCTTCTTCCTCGACCTGTGGTTTTATCGTGTCTGTGATCCCGCTTGAGATAGGATAGGAGCAATCGGGAAGCAGAACGGTTTGCGGTCTCGATCCTTTGGTTTCGGTCAACAAAGATTATGGGGTTTGGCAGACTTTCGAAAGCGCTTAAATATTTGTTTGCCTCATTAATAGCGGTTACGGCAGTGGCTTGAGATTTGACCTTCTTTTCCTCTTCGGTTAAAGTCAATAGTTGTTCACAAAATCCCAGTTCTACACGATCGAAAAAGCTTTCCACCATCTGAAACCAGCACGTTCTATAACCGTGCTCAAAGCGAGAATTTCCTATGAGATCTTTGCACGTATGTCGACAGGACTTCATCCACCCGAGAAACGCAACAGGAACAATACCCAACTCACGGCGCCTTAAGGCCCCGGCCATACCCAGAGCCCAGGCAGGATCTTCCGTCAGCTCCTCACCTGAATCCAGTGTTTGATGTTTGAATCCCTTGGTTAATGCCGACTGGAGGGATGCTAAAAGATCCAATATAAAGTGTTTCCTGGCTGCATCCATAGATGCAGTAGATTTTGAGGGTTCATGTTCCTTTATATATTCAACAGCCTTTTGCATGAGCCGGTCTTTGTTTATGGAAACAAGCTCGGCCAGCGGTCGAATGATTTTCCGTTGTGGCATATCCTGCCAGTTTTCCAAGCTATCACAGACCGAAAGGTTCGCCATTGTTGATGTTCCTCCATGCGTGTAGGAATGGCTGCCATCCCCACAAACCCTGCTCTGCCTTATCCGTGACTCAACCGGTAAGGTATAAATGGCATTTAGCATGAATCATGCCAAAATGAAATAAATCCAAAACAAAGTAAAATATTTAGAAAATATTGAGGAAATGATAACCGGATATGCCGATCCGTTTTTTTGAAGAAAATATTAGGAAGTCAATATTTTGACGCTGAGGATCGATTATATTGATTCGGAAACGGGTGGATTGTAAGGCATGATTAAAATTTTTTTGAAAAAAAATCCAGAAATGATATATGCTTTCATTGCAAAAATCGGGATTGCTTTAATCCCCATTAAATATGGGCTTAAGAGCACCGTTTTAGTGAAAAGGTCAGAGGTCCATTACTTTTTATACCTACCAAGAAGGGAGGTGACTTACAAATGCATAGCTCCCCGCTTCGTCCTGATTCGATTCTCGGCAAGAGCTTCCAATGCCAATGCGGCAGTACGCATCTGGTTCCCATAAAAGCTATCATTTATTCAGATGACGCGTATTACCAAATGACGGATATACTTGGCCGGGAAATATCTGGACGAACTGCAACCATGCTGTCGGATCAGAGAACTTATGATATTGCAGGCTCTAAAATCATGGAGATTCTCAAGCAATGCGGGTGGTCCGTTGAATCCATCGTTGTTCCCGACAAAGCAACGCTTCCCCCCAGATGTGATGATGTCACGTTGAAAAATTTGATGTCCAGATCGGGCTCTCCCGACGTATTTCTCGCTGTGGGTACCGGTGTAATTAATGATCTCACCAAATGGCTCTCATTTGAAAAGAACACTCCTTACGTGGCGGTCGCCACAGCAGGAACCATGAACGGCTATACGTCGGCCAATGTTGCACCCAGCATAAATGGGGTAAAGCAAATAGTGCGCGCACATACCCCGATTGCCGTCTTTGCGATGCCTTCCGTTATTGAGAAGGCTCCGTTTCATCTGATCGCCTCGGGGCTGGGTGATGTGGTTGCCAAGTCGGTAAGCGGGGCGGATTGGAAAATGAACCATTATCTGTTTGAAGAATATTTTTGTACTTTCTGTGCGGAAATCATCTCAAACATCGAACCGCTCTATTTCAATCACCCGGAAAGAATCGCCCGTCGTGACCCCCAAGGGATTAAAGCAATATTCGATGCGCTGACGTATTCCGGACTTGCCATGACCATGATCGGAACATCGGCTCCTGCATCCGGCGGAGAGCACCTGTTCAGCCACACGCTTGATATGATGAGTTCGGTGGACGGCATCCCCCATGATCTTCATGGCAGGCAGGTGGGGCTGGGTACGATCTTTGCGGCTGCGCTTTACGAGCGCCTTCGGGCAATTGAGTCCCCCCGGTTTTTTGATCTCCCCGATACCATTGACAAACCTTTCTGGGGAAAACTGGCTGGACCGGTATCCGAACAATATGCAGCAAAACAACCACATCTTATGCAGATGAGGGATAGGCTCAGCGATTCTGCTCAATGGAACCGGTTTCGCGAAACTGTTTTCAGCTCCGCGATATCTCCAGAGCGCATTGCAAACTGTTTATATTCAGCCGGAGCCGCGCGGTTTGTGAATGACATAGGCTGTTCCGTTCAACGGGCGAAAATGGCCATTGTGCATATGCATGAGATCCGAAAAAGATGTACCGTGGTTGACCTGGCATGGATGGTGGGGATTCTGCCCGATGCGGTGGATGAAATCATGGAGCAATGGCTGGTAAGGCCCCAATAGGGCTTATAGCGCAACCGCCTCATCCTGTCCGAAACAGAAACGAAGATCCTGGTCCATCACTTATATCCAAGCTTTTCAAGCAGCCCGAGGCGCTGAATTTTACCAGAATGCCCCTTGGGTAGATCGGACAGAAACCAGATGGCTTTAGGAGACTTAAAATCCCCGAGTTGTCTGCGGCAATGGTCCAGAAGCTCCGATTCCGTGCATTTTTCTGTCGGCCTAAGCGCAACGCAGGCTATAATCTCCTGACCGTAATGTTTGTCCGGAATACCCACCGCTGCGGCTTCAATCACTCCCGGGTGCGCGTACAGCACCTCATCGATTTCTCTGGGAGAGATGTTCTCACCCCCTTTTATGATAAGCTCCTTTAGCCTCCCTGTGATGAAATAAAAACCGTCTCTGTCCCTGTAACCCAAATCTCCCGTATGCAGCCAGCCGTCCGACCCCAGGGCCTGGGCCGTAATCTCCGGTGCTTTGTAATATTCTTTCATCACGTTCTCTCCCCTGATCATAATCTCTCCGATGGTGCCGGCAGGTGCTTCATTGCCGTATCTATCTATGATCTTTGCTATGTTTCCAAAAGGTTTGCCCACTGAGCCGTACTTGCGCTCTGTCGGGTTTATGGGATTTGAAAACACCGGACCGGCTGTCTCTGTAAGACCCATGGTTTCTATAACGGAAATACCAAACTTTTCCTCAAACGCTCGATGAAGGCAGGGAGGCAGTGCAGAGGAAGCGGATCGGCCGAAGCGCACCTGATTAAGCCGGTAATTTTTATCACCGATCTCATATGCTGATACAAGGTAGGAGATGATGGTGGGAACAGCCGAAAACCAGGTACATCGATACCTGGACAGAAGGCTCCAGAAACTGGACACCGAGAACCGATGGGGCATCACAACACTGCCACCGCTTAGCAAAGGCGCCAGGACACTGACCACCTCTGCATTAATATGGTACAGCGGCAGAACGCACAGCGTTCTATCATCGCCCTTGAGTTCGTGGGCAAGGGTGGTATATTGGGCACCTGCGATCAGGTTGCAATGGGCGAGGATGACACCCTTGGGTTTTCCCGTTGTGCCGGAGGTATACAACAGCAGCGCATCGTCTGTCTTTTTAACATCAGGCAGTAAGCTTGCTGGCTGTCCGCTGCATTGGAAAATATCCGGCGCATCGATATCGATAACGACAACCTTAAGGTTTCGATCTATTTTTGCGGTTGCTGTCTTTAAACGATCAATCTGCGAAGCATGCACAAAGACAAGCCTCGCGTCGCAGTGCTCCAGTACGTGTTTCAAATGAGAGGGCTGTGAGCGAAGGTTTATCGGAACGGCGGTCATTCCGGCGTACATGACAGCAAGGAACAGTTTTACGCTCTGATAACCGTTTGGCATCATAAGAGCGATTTTATCGCCCTTTTTCATTCCCATCTTTACAAGGGATTTTCCCAAAAGACGCACATCTTCCCTAAGCTGCCGGTAAGTCAGCTCCAGATCGGGCTCAGGGGCGATAAGATACACTTTGTCCGGTCGAATTTCGGCGTTGCGGTCAATATGATATCGTATCGTTCGAATGATAACCCCGTTAAAAAATGCTAAAGATTATATCCGATGTCAAAGGCGCTTTTGTTTTGATCATGAAATTTTGGGATTACATCAAGAACGCTTTCAAGCAGGATGTGTTTATCCAAAATCTTTTCCATGTACCTGGCCAGGGTTCCCAAAATAATTGTGTTTGCAAATATGGGTCTTTGAAAATGCTTCATAGAAAGCGCTTTGGCCGGAACTTCTCGATGCCTGCATGAAAGCATCTCATCGATGGCTGTCACAAAGCCGGAATCATAGAGAATGACACCCTCTGGTGGCACCGTATCTTTAAA
>JAFDFZ010000085.1 GCA_019309565.1 Deltaproteobacteria bacterium | reverse complement strand
CGGCCCTGGTGTGTCCTGTCTTTCCGTTTTCGACCGGGCCACCATCTGTAATATGGGAACAGAGACGGGAGCAACCAGTTCCCTGTTTCCCAGTGACCATCAAACCTACAGGTTTTTGAAAAGTTTCGGTCGGAACAAAGACTGGATGGCATTGAAAGCAGATGAAAACGCAACATACGATGACATGGTGACCATCAACCTTTCCGAGATTGAGCCGCTTGTGGCCATGCCCCATAGTCCGGACCGTGTAAAAAAGGTCTCGGAAGTGGAAGGAATCTCCATCACGCAGATCGCCATTGGAAGTTGTACCAACTCTTCATTTAAGGATTTGACCATCGCCGCACACATCCTTAAAGGGAAGACGATTCACCCGGACATAAACTTGGTTGTTTCACCCGGCTCCCGAAGAACACTGTCCGGCATAGCCGAAAGCGGCACACTTGCATCTCTGATTCATGCTGGTGCAAGGGTTCTGGAGAATACTTGCGGCCCGTGTAACGGCATCGGGCAATCTCCCGAAAGCGGCGGTCATTCCTTAAGAACCCATAATCGCAACTTCAAAGGGCGCTCCGGAACACAGGACGCCCATGTCTATCTGGCCAGTGCAGAGACGGCCGCCGCCTCGGCACTGTTCGGATGTATCACGGATCCGCGAAAAATGGGAAGCTATCCCGCCATTTCGCTGCCGGAATCGTTTCCTGCTCATCCCGACATGTTCATCCGGCCCGCAACCGAACCGGAAAGAGTTACTGTTTCAAAAGGCCCCAACATAAAACCCATACCGCTAAGCACACCCTTGCCGTACCGGATGCTGAGTCCCGTTGAACTTAAACTCGGAGATCACATCACCACAGACCACATCTTGCCGGGCGGCTCTCACATGCTCGCCTTACGCTCCAACGTTCCTGCTTCCGTACCTTATGTGTTCAGCAGGATAGATCCCGAGTTTGCAGCTCGGGCAGACACGTTACCCGAACAGTGGGCCGTTGTTGCCGGCGAAAATTACGGACAAGGTTCAAGCAGAGAGCACGCTGTTATGGTCCCCATGTCCATAGGAATGAAATTGGTCATTGCACGATCTTTTGCAAGGATATATCGTCGGAACCTGATAAACTTCGGAGTGATTCCCCTGGTGTTTCAGGATCCGGAAGACTACCACAAAATCGATAAGAACGATCTTTTGGTTCTGAATGATTTAGAGAAACAGATCGAAGCTGATACGGTTAAGGTTTTCAACAAGACCAAGAATTTCAGCTTTATGACTCGCGGTGATTTCTCGTTCAAGGAAAAGGTGTTGATTCGAAACGGAGGACTGCTAAATTACTTGAAATTCAAATTTTCTCCTGTTTCATAAGAAATTATCAAACGACTTCAAAGGAATGACAACCATGCAGGACAACCCTTATGCAAAGATGCCGCGACAGATGGCGGTGACAGCCGAAGCAGCGCGCTTTGTCGAGACTGTTCAGTTTGAAAACATACTGTGTGCTCGATGGTTTGGGATTGATTGTTTCAGGCTCCGATGAGCGTGCGGTGCGAATACTGGCCGAAGATGCCCGGGAACAGGGTGGCCGCCCGGAGGCTCTGCTGCTGGGATGCGGTGATGTTAAAGTACCGGCAACCATCGCAGCACGAATTTTGGGCACCTCAGGACATGCACATGACTGGGACGACAGCCAGGTCAGTTTAGACCCGAACCATCTTTACGGGCTGCTAACTCATCCCACCATCCCCCCTCTTTCAAGTGCTCTGGCTGCAACCCAGAAGATCGGCGGTGTAAGCGGCAAAGCTTTTCTGCTGGGATTTCTTACCGGGTTCGAGGTGGAGTGTAAGATCTCCGAATGGATGCTCCCACGGCATTACAAGGCGGGCATGCATTCTTCGGGAACCGTCGGCACCTTCGGAGCATATGCAGCGGCAGCCAGACTAATGGGCTTAACAGGTGAACGGCTGCGCTGGGGGTTTGGCATCGCCGCAAGCCTGGCTGCTGGCATACGGGTTAATTTCGGAACCATGACAAAGCCGTTGCACGTTGGGCGGGCTGCTGAAAACGGAATGACCGCCGCCATACTTGCCTCAAGAGGATTTACCGCAGCCCCGGATGCTCTTGATGGTCCGTGGGGGTTCTTTGCCGTGCATGGCTGCGGGGTGAGCGAAGATAAAATAAAACAAGGGTTTGGAAACACATGGTCGATTGTCGACCCGGGCGTTAGCATCAAACCATACCCTTGCGGCATATTAACTCACCCTACAATGGATCTGATGTTAAGATTGGTGACTGAGAATGACATTAAACCAGAGCAAATCGACCAGATTACGGTTTACGCTGCAAGTAATATCCTGAATCCCATCCGCTACCAGGTTGCCGAAAACCACCTGCAGGCGAAATTCTGTCTTGCAGCAGAATTGGCTATGATTGCTTTGAACCGAAAGGCCGGGAAAATAGAGTTTAGTGACGAATTTGTAAGGTCAGAAGCCATGCAGACAATGCAGCGGAAGATAAGAACCCAGCACGATCCTGACATTGAAAAGCTCGGTTTCGATAAGATCCGATCGAAAATCAAGATTGATCTGAAGGACGGAAGAAGTATCCAGGGAGTGGCTGATGAAAGGTATCGGGGCGGGCCTGATAATCCCATGAGTGATGCCGAGCTGGAAGAGAAAGTTCGCGCCTGCTGCGCGGGAATACTGGATAATGCCGAGCAGAACAAGCTGATAGAAACCGCCTGGAGCATCCAGGATCTAAGCGACGCCCGGCTGCTGGCGAACGTTATACAACCAGGACGAAATTTAGGGGCCACTTCTTAACAACTGCTCCGCCCGGTGCAGATCGGAAGGATCGTTTACGTTAAAAAAGGAAAGCAAATTGCGGTCAACCCCTTCGAATAAATCATAAGAGACGGTTTTGACATTCAACCTGTAAAAGAAGTGATCCACTTTCATGTCGCCTGCTTCCAACTGCGCTTCTATCACCGGAACACATCGCTTCGAATAAACGGCACAAAGGGGTTGATAATAGAGGCCGGAATATGGCACGATCACATCTGCTTGCTGTTCAATCTCATCTAAAAGGATCTCTATCACCTCCCGTTTTATGAAAGGAGTATCGCATCCTACAAAGAAAGCGAAATCCGTTGACACACTCAACAACCCGGCATGGATCCCGGCAAGCGGGCTCTGAGCATCCAGAAGGTCCTCCACAACGGGCAGATTAAACTTTTCATACATGGAAGCATCTTTGGCAACGATGAGCACCTGGTCAAAAATGGACAGGAGGGTATCGATCACGCGGTCAATGAGCCGTATGCCCCCAATCTTTAGAAATGCTTTGTTATTACCCTGCATGCGCAAGCTGCGCCCGCCGGCCAAGATGATACCTGAACAGTTCCCTTTCATTCAAGCATCGTCCCCATCACCGTTGTGCCCTCCGGGATACCATCGACTGCCTCCGGGATGGTGATGATGCACCGGGCTTCGGCCATGCTTCTCAGTCGGCTTAGCATTCTGTGTGGTATGAAAAAACAGAATTGATCTCCCTGCTCCAGCTCCCCGAAGACAAACCGGGTCCAGTCTTTCTTTCCTTTTACCGGTTCCTTTAACCGAACGGGTTGTAGAGGAGGTATCTGTCTACTGTAGCCAGCCATCTTCATCAGCCCCGGCAGAGCCAGGAATAAGAAAGCCGTCAAATTTGAAGGCGGCCCCCCTGGCAGAACAAAAACCGGGGTTCTTTTCAAAAAGCCAAATCCCGCTCCTTTCCCCGGACCCATGCGAACCCGATGATAGACCTTTTCCCAGCCAAGTGTTACCAGGGTTCTCACCACCAGATCCCGATCTCCCATCCATGCACCGCCGCTTGTCAACACTGCATCGTTTTCCCCGGCTGCACGGTCTAATTTTTCAGATACATTTTTTTCATTATCGGAGACAATATCCATGCGGGTATCCATGTTCAATCTGCTGCACCATGCATTAAGGGCGGCCATATTGCTCGCATACAGTTTTCCCTCTTCAAGTTCGGCTCCAGGGTAAAGCACTTCATCCCCTGTAGCAAGAATCGCAACTCGGGGCTTTGGAACAGCGGAGATGGTGGCGTATCCCGAGGCCACTGCAAGTCCAACCCTGCCCGGTGTCAGGATATCCCCGGCACGCAGAATGATTTCTCCTTTCCGAACGTCGGTACCCCGCGGAAGAATATTCCTTCCCGGTTCCGCATCCCTGAATACGAGGATGCGACTGTGCTCTTGTTGAACGTATTCTTCGGAAACCACAGCATCAGCCCCTTCCGGTATTTTAGCACCTGTAAGCACCCGAACGGTTGTTCCTGAAAGTACTCTGTCCGCACTAGGCACTCCTGCAGCAGCCGTATCACTTATTTCAAGTTCAACGGGGCTTTGAGCAGATGCCTTTGCAACATCCTCTGATCGCACGGCATATCCGTCTTTTAGCGAGACATCCACAGAGGGCACATCAACCCGTGCGCGGAGATCCTCACCGCTTATATGATCCGTACATTCGGAAAACGCCATGGCTCTTGGCTGAAGCGGTGTGATATGAGAGAGCGTCAGCTTAAGCGCCTCCGGATATCCAATAAATTCGTTTTTCATGACAAACTCCGGGAAACTATTTTACATGCTTTCATAACCGAGGTTAAGCGGTTCATCGTTCCGCGTTCCGGGTTGAAACCCACAAATGCTGTGTATTATAAGAACCCCGAACCCTAAACCTGGAACCCATCGGTTTAGCTGCAGCATAAATCAACAAATCCTCGGCAACTGTTCACCGCTTAGCATACCGACGATTCTGGTTGTTCCGATCCTGGTTTTCATGGTCACGATGCCTTTGTCCCTGTCTTTAACTTCACCGATAATGGAAGCTTCCCGTCCTTGCGGATGCTGTTTTAATATGTTAACGGCGTGCCTTGCATCTTTTTCCGGGACAAAAGCAATGAATTTCCCTTCATTGGCCACATAAAGCGGATCAAAACCAAGCATCTCACAGGCGGCCGACACATCGTCTTGAACCGGTATACTGCACTGGTCGATATGAATGGCCTTTTGGGAATTTTCTGCGATCTCGTTTAAAGCGCCGGCCAGCCCTCCCCTGGTTAAATCCCTCATGCAATGAAGCTCGATGCCGCCGGCTATCATATCTGCAACCATGTGCACAAGTGGCGCGCAATCGCTTTTGATGTCACTTTCAAACTCAAGCCCTTCCCTGATCGCCATAACGGCAATGCCATGCCGGCCTATGTCTCCGCTTAAAATGAGAACATCTCCATTTTGAACCATGCGGGGCGATATCCTCTGGTCATGCTCGATAAAGCCGATTCCGCTTGTGTTAATATAGATTCCGTCGCCTTTACCTTTGTCTACGACTTTCGTATCTCCCGCAACGATGCTCACCCCCGCTTTCTTTGCAGCACGGGTCATGGATTTAACGACCCGCCAGAGCACCTCCATGTCAAGCCCTTCTTCCAGTATAAAGCCTGCAGTCAGGAAAAGCGGCCTTGCCCCGGACATGGCCAAGTCATTTACCGTTCCGTTAACGGCCAAAGAACCGATATCTCCCCCAGGGAAAAAGATAGGCTGTACCACATAGGAATCGGTGGTATACGCAATTCTGGATGAAAGGCCCTCAAGAACCGCAGCGTCATCACGGGCGTTTATGATCGAATTTCCGAATGAGGCCAAGAACATATCCTCTATCAACTGATGCATCAACGTACCCCCGCCACCGTGTGAAAGAAGAATTTTCGGATACTGTTTAAAGGGCATCGGGCAGGTTGGTTGAAAATCTTTTGTTTCTTCCATAATCAAATTGTTTGTTGAAAAATTTTTTCTTTACCCCCTTCTTCTCTGCGATACCGGTAATAAGCAGCACAGGCGCCCTCCGATGAGACCATCGGCGCTCCCAGCGGATGCTCGGGGTTACATTCTTTGCCGAATGCATAACATTCATACGGTTTTTTAAATCCCTGCAAAACAAGGCCTCCGATGCAATCAGAGCCCTGTTCGTTCGCATATTCCGGGAGCTCAAAGCGATGTTCGGCATCATAGGCTTCATAGGCCGGATTCAATCCGAACCCGCTCTTTGGGATTTCTCCGATACCACGCCATTTACGGGATGTGACATGAAATACTTCCCGGATCATTTCCTTGGCGGCTTCATTCCCCTGCTTTCGAACAGAGCGGGTGTACTGGTTTTCCAACTCAGCCCTGCCCTCTTCCAGTTGTTTTACGCACATAAGAATCCCTTGTAGGATATCCAGGGGTTCAAAGCCTGTGATGACGATCGGAACGTTGTATTTACCGACGATCTCTTCATACTCCTCATCACCCATCACGGTACACACATGGCCTGCTGCAAGGAATCCCTGCACCCTGTTGTTCGGTGAACAGACAATGGCTTCCATGGCAGGCGGGATGCGGACATGGGCAACAAGAGCTGAAAAATTGTCCACCTTATTCTCTTTTGCTTGATACACGGCCATTGCATTGGCAGGGGCTGTCGTCTCAAATCCCACTGCAAAAAACACCACCTGCCGATCAGGATTGGCTTTGGCTATTTTCAATGCATCAAGCGGAGAGTAAACGATGCGTATGTCACCGCCCTGCGCCTTAACGAACAACAAATCTTTTTGAGAACCGGGCACCCGAAGCATATCACCGAAAGTACAGAATATAACATTCTTAAGACCGGCAATATCGATTGCCCTGTCAATCATCTCAAGGGGGGTTACGCACACCGGACATCCCGGACCATGAACCAGCATGATCTCTTTCGGCAGCAGTTCTTCTATTCCGTATTTTACAATCGAATGGGTCTGCCCGCCGCAGACTTCCATGATCACATGGCAGCGGGTTGTGATACGATGGATTTCCCGGGAAAGTCTCCATGCCGCCTCAGGGTCCCGGTATTTATCAAGAAGCTTCATCCGGTTTTCTACCCCTGTTGCTTTTCTTCCATTTTCTCTATTTGTTCAAGATATTCGAATACTTGATTCGCCGCATGTTCATCCATCTTTGAGATGGCAAAACCCACATGCACAATTACATAATCGCCCACCTGGGCTTCGGGTACATATGCCAGGGAAACTTCCCTTACAATTCCGCCAAAGTCCACCTTTCCCATTCGCGGGAAGGTTTCCTGTTTATTTATGCTGAGAACTTTTCCAGGTATGGCCAGACACATAGGAAAACCCTCCTTTACCAGACAATAAGGGGTTCTTTTTTTACTTGTTTCCGTTGGTTGATCTTAAATCCTTTATGCGCCGGCTTGCCACAACCACCTGGCCCAGTGAAATCCCCTCGTCGTTGGGTGGAACCCTCCTATGCCAGTACGGATTAAACCCCTCTTTGCACAAGCGTTGAACCACAGCTTCTGTAAGAAACTTATTTTGAAAACAACCCCCGCTTAAAACCACCTTCTCTTCTCTTACCCTCCTGGCAACGGCAACGACAATTTCAACAAGCGAATTGTGAAATTTTCGAGCGATAATTGCACAGGAAACACCCGCCTTAAGATCCTTTAAAATCTCTTTGATCATTATCGACCAATCGATCACATATAAAGGGGACTGTTCATTTTCTTCCTCAAAGATCTCAAAAGAATAGGATAAATCCGATGTACTTCCATCGACAGCGGCTTCAAGCGCCATGGCGGCTTGCCCCTCAAAGCTTATGCGCTGGTGTAGTCCCATAAGCGAGGCGACACCATCAAAAAGCCGTCCCACACTGGTTGTAAAAGGTGCGTTCAATCCCCGGACAAGCATTTTCCGAATGACATGAAGCTCGTTTGCTGTAAATGCCTTAAGACAGGGAAGATCGTTTAGATTAAATGCCTCTTGTCCAAATACCTCATAGAGCAACCCGATGGCCGTACGCCTGGGTTCTTTTATCGCTGCAGCGCCGCCTGGCAGCCTGAAGGTGCGAAAATGCCCGATACGCACAAACTCAGACAGCGTGGACAGCAGAAATTCACCCCCCCAGATCGTTCCATCGACCCCGAGTCCCGCTCCATCCCACACCACCCCTAAAGCCTTTGAAAAAACACCGTTTTCAGCCATGCATGCCGCCAAATGGGCGTGATGGTGCTGTACGCTCACAATCGGTACAGCGGCCTTTTTTGCAAACACCGTTGAGAGGTAATCAGGATGCCTATCGCAGGCCACCAAAGCCGGAGCAGATTCATAGAGCCTCTTAAAGCTGCTTACTGTCTTTTTGAAGGCATCGAAAGATAATTTGCTTTCAAGCTCCCCGATATGCTGGCTTATAAAGATATTTTTTTGAACCGAAAGGGCAATGGTATTCTTCAAATGGGCCCCCAGCCCGAGAATCACCGGCATGGTTTCCGGCCATGCGATTGGCAACGGCGCATATCCCCTGGCACAGCGCAAAATCATCGCACGATCCCTCATCACCCGTACAACCGAGTCATCCACATAACGAACAACGGGTCGATTGTGGACAAGGAAGAGATCGGCAACTGTGTGCAAACGATCAAACGCTTCTTTTTCATCAATACATATGGGCTCATCGCTCAGATTGCCGCTGGTAGCCACCACCGGTGCGCCAAATTCTTTCATCAAGATATGATGCATGGGTGTGTAAGGTAACATGATCCCATAGTATGGATTGCCCGGTGCCACACAGGGGCTGATATTTATTCTGCCCCCGGAGTCTTCTCTTCTTTTTAGCAGAACAATGGGGGCTTGGGAAGATTCCAGAAGCTGTCTTTCTGTTCTCGAAACACAGCAGAGCTGCTTTATGCTTTCAAGTGATGGGAACATCATGGCAAAGGGTTTTTGTTTTCTCTGTTTGCGCTTTCTTAAATTGGATATGACATCGTCGTTTCCTGCATCGGCCATCAACTGAAACCCCCCGATGCCCTTTATGGCAACGATCTTTCCCTGCCTTATTGCTTGAACAGCAATGCGCATCGCCTCATTGCGCCCGGCAATGCATCTTCCATCAGAATCCCACAGTTCCATATGCGGGCCGCACCGCGGACAGGCAATGGGCTGTGCATGGAATCGCCGGCAAAGAGGATCTTCATACTCATTGCGGCAATCTTCACACATGTTGAATTTTTTCATGCATGTATGCTTGCGATCGTAAGGCAATACCTCGATTATCGAATATCGGGGGCCGCAGCAAGTGCAGTTGATAAACGGGTAAAGATAACGGCGGTCATGGGGATCGAACATTTCCTGTAAACAATCCGGGCATGTGGCGATATCGGGCAGGATTAAGGTTGTTTTCTCCTCTGTAAGATCACTTGCGTTTATCGCAAAATGCCGGTAGCCGGCCTTTTCAAGAAAGACCGACTCTTCGCTTCGTATCACTGCATGTGCAGGCCTTTCGTTCCGGATACGCAGCAGGAAGTTGTCGAGCCGTCTTTTAGGCCCTTCTGCTTCGATGACAACGCCGGCACCTGAATTTCTCACCCATCCAGTTAATCCCAGTTCGCAAGCAAGCCGGTAAACAAAAGGACGAAAGCCCACGCCCTGGACCGCCCCTCTGATTTTGATGTGCAACCGTTTTTGTTCTTCTGCCTTTGTGTCATATCCCAATAGCGCTTCAGCCATCGTTTTCTTCTACCTGCACGCTTTCAAGGTATACTCCCTGGGCCCGGGGGTCATGAATATCCCCGGATACTTCTATGTGCAATCGTGCCCCCTGGGCTATCGTGCCGTGTGATCTATCCTTAAAATGCATGCGGAAATGATCGATTGAAATGTGGCTTAAGGCCCCCAGTTTTACCTTAACACCTACAACCTTATTAGAATTGCAGCCCCTTGCAGCCGATTCGATTTTCTTGATCAGATCGTCTATTAACCAAATTTCGTGCACCTTAAATCCCCTTTACGAAGTTTGCAAATTTCCTTTACGACACGCCGGATAACCGTAAATGTTGCCTGCTCAACCGCAAGAGATAGGCCCGGGCCCGTGCCGAAGTTTTTTCCTTCGATTCCGAAAACGATCAGCTCAACCGGCAGTCGGTTCAAGGCGCGCGATAACTCAATTGCCTCAGCAACGCCAATACCGTGGGATGAAACACCGAAGAGGTCTTGAGAAAGCCGCTGGTGCCGGATGTCGAAGCGATAAATGGTACCGGGTGTATTTCCAGAAGAAACGGCATCGAAAAGAAAAACGTTTCCGGCGCCTTTCCAGATGTCCATCAGATCCGCTGCTTCCCCGCCTGTCTCTGAAACCTGAATATCTTCAAGCTGCTTTAAGCTAGGGTGCCGGACGATAAAGATACCGACGCCATCATCCTGCCGAAATTCGTTTCCCACTCCTATCAGGTGGATATTTAGTTGATCCTTTCGATTACCCATGACCGGCTGTGGTGGTGCTTTAGTCTCTATCGATCCTTAACTTAAGAAAATGAGCTGAGCAGGAAATACAGGGATCATAATTTCGGATGGTCTGTTCACACAGGTATTGAAGTTTGTCATCGGCCAGGTCTATATTCTTCTGAACAACCCCCCACAAATCCTTTTCAATGCGCTGCTGGTTGACAGCCGTGGGAGAGACTATTTTTGCATCCCGAATAAGTCCCTTATCATCGATCGTATATCGGTGGTAGCAAATCCCACGGGGCGCTTCTGTACAACCGTAACCTGTACCGGCTGTGGGTTCCACCTCAAGTGCGGGCTTATCCGGTTCTTCGTATTGCTCGATGATCTGCTGAGCTTCATCAAAAGCGAAAATAGTTTCAATGATACGTACAAGAATGCTTTTAAAGGGATTGTTGCATTCCGGGCCCAATCCGACTTCCTTGGCAACCTCTTTAGCTACCGATGGAAGTTGATTATAATTAAGGTTATATCTTGCCATGGGGCCGACCAGGCATGCTCCCCTGCCCTCTAAATGGGTATGCAGAGCTGTGGAGTGCTTCACATGCTCTTCGATCAGGTGTTCGTCATAATCTCTTATAGGGATATCCATCCCCCTGTTTGAGACCAGGCGCCCTTCAATTACCGCATATTCATCCGGATGGCGCATGCAGATATATGTGTAATCCTGTTCAAAGTCCGGAAACGGAAAGTTTGCGATAAATCTGGCCGAGGCGATGGCCGTATCTTTTCCCCACTTGATATCATCCAGCAACTTTTGCAGATCCCTTTTGTTCGGAACCTTATAAAATCCGCCGACTCTAAGATTAATCGGATGTATCTCCCTTCCGCCAAGTAAAGCGACGATGGCATTTCCGATTTTCTTCATCCTAAGGGCATTGTTAACGACATCCGGATATTTTCGGGCCATCTGGATGGCATCTTCATAGCCAAGAAAATCCGGGGCATGAAGCATAAACACGTGCAGTACATGCGACTCGATCCACTCCCCGTTGTATATCAACCTGCGCAAGGCCCGCAATTGTCCCTGTACCTTGACGCCACAAATATCTTCCATGGCATACGAAGCCCCCAGCTCATATGCAATGGGGCAAATGCCGCAGATGCGAGCGGTGATATCGGGGGCCTCCATGAAATCCCGCCCTTTTAGAAACGCCTCAAAGAACCGCGGGGGTTCAAAAATCTTCAATTTCACATCCTTGACCGCATTATCCCTTATCCTTACATGCAGCCCGCCTTCGCCTTCTACTCTGGCCAGGTAGTCAACCTTAATCGTCTTACTTTTCATAAAATTCGCTCTCCTTGCGAAAAGGCTCAGCATAGGCATTAAAGCCCCTGAAGGCACGCACAAGTTCCTCGCTCTGCCTGCCATGCTCAAGCAGCCAGTTACTCAATGATGCCGTATTGGGTGTTTCCTTGGGGCCGAAACAACCGTAACATCCCCTGTTGTATGCGGGGCAGATGGCACCACAGCCTGCCTTGGTCACCGGACCCAGGCACATTGTTTGATGTGCCACCATCACGCAAACGTTACCCTTTGCCTTGCATTCCATGCAGACGCTGTAATTTGGTATGTTCGGTTTCCGGCCGGTAAGAAAAGCGCTGAGCAGTTCGATGAGTTGGTTTTTGTTTATGGGACATCCCTGAAGTTCGTAGTCCACGAAAACATGATCGGATATGGGTGTCGATTTGTTAAGCGTTGAAATATATTCCGGCTGAGCATACACCATCGATGTAAATTCTCTGACATCGCTGAAATTACGCAGGGCCTGAATGCCGCCTGCGGTGGCACAGGCACCGATTGCTACCAGGAACTTTGATACCCGGCGAATTTTATGGATGCGCTGCCCGTCGTGGGACGTTGTGATGGAACCTTCAACAAGCGACAGGTCATAGGGCCCCTTGATAACGGCTCTGGAGGCCTCGAGAAAGTATGCAATCTGAACTTCTTCGGAGATGGCCATCAGTTCATCTTCGCAATCCAAAAGGCTCAACTGGCATCCGTCACAGGATGCAAATTTCCATACCGCAAGTTTGGGTCTATTTTTTTCAGCCATTCTCAGACCTCCGCTTTTCTGAAGATGGGCTCGACACGGTCATAGCGAAAGACCGGTCCGTCTTTACAGATAAAATTGGGCCCGTACTGACAGCGCCCGCAAAAACCTGTGGCGCATTTCATGTTACGCTCCATGGAGACAAATATATCTTCACTCTTGACACCCCTTTGCTGAAGCGCCTCAACGGTATACCACATCATAACCTCCGGACCGCAAATAAAAGCTATTGCGTTTGATGGATCGAACGGAGCCCGTGGAATCAAGGTAGTTACAACCCCCACATTACCCCGCCATGCCTCCATTGAACGATCGACGGTGATGTGCACTTCAAGGTCAAAATGAGAGCGCCATCTTCTAAGATCCCGCTTAAACAGGATATCCTCCGGGGTGCGGGTTCCGTATAACAAAACAATACGCCGATATTCCTTTCGATTCGCAAGCAAATCAAACAGAGCCGGTCTCAAAGGGGCGAGTCCAATGCCGCCTGCAACAATAACCACATCCTTTCCCTCTGCCTTATCTGTGGGCCAGTTGCTTCCGAACGGTCCTCTAACGCCGATCCTATCGCCGGGCTTCAGCGCATGCATGGCTCTTGTAACCGTTCCCACAACACGGGTGGTATGTTTGATGGTTTCGGGACAGGCTGGATCGCCGCTTATGGAAATAGGAATCTCTCCGGTGCCGAAAACATAAAGCATATTGAACTGTCCTGGAGCAAATGCGGGCTGCGGGTTTCCATTAACAGGCTTTAATTCGATGGTAAACGTATCGTGGGTCTCTCGTTTAAACCGTTCTATACGGTATGGGATCGGCTGCATCGCAGCTAAAACCATATTGTTCATCGTGTTGCTCCTTAAAGAATTGTCAAACAGCTTCGCTTTCTGCCGGTACTAAAAAATGACCCGGATGATCAGTGGAACCGTGATCTATGAAGTGTTTTAAAATTTCGTTTTCCTCAAAGGTTTTTCACAATATACATCCAGCACTTGAATCCTTGCGTGCTCCAGGCGCTTTGAGATTACCTGTGCGATTCGTTTGAACAGTTCATAGCCCAAGCGGTGGTCTTTTTCGCACTCGGCGCGCAGCGATTTTCCGTCTAAAACTATGGCACGGGTCGTTTCAACGGCTTTCGCGTTAAAGCGCCACTTGTAAGGTGGAATCAACCAGGACCACCCGAAGATATCACCGGAATCTATGGTTTGAATCGTGATTGGACCGCGGTGGGAACCATGCAGATTAATGGCTACCTTGCCCTGAAGGATGATATAAAAATGATTGGCATCTTCTCCTTCGCGAAACACGGTTTCCTGGGCGGCAAATTCTATGGATCGTCCATATCGTGCGATGCTCTGAATATAGGAGGCATTGAGATCCCGAAAAAAGGGGTGTTCTTTCAGAAGATCCTCTATGGATGTCATGGTTTCTTCTCCTTTTTCACTTTTCCTGATTTGTCCTTTGACAGGATAGTTTTTTGATCTGTTAGCGGAAATTTCTGACCGGCCTAAGCTGTATTGCCGCGAATGGCCTGAACCTCCTCTGTGATATCAATACCTACCGGACACCACGTAATACAGCGCCCGCAGCCGACACAACCCGAAGTGCCGAACTGATCCATCCAGCTCGCAAGCTTATGTGTCATCCACTGGCGATAACGCGCTTTCACCGTGGCGCGGATATACCCGCCATGGATGTAGGAAAAATCAAGAGAAAAACATGAATCCCATCTGCGCCGTCTTTCCGCATGATCTCCGGTCAGATCGGTTACATCCTCTGTTGTGGAACAGAAACAGGTGGGGCATACCATTGTGCAGTTGGCACAGGAAAGGCACCGGCGGGCCGTATCCTCCCAGCGGGGATGTTCCAGGTTCTGATAGAGCAGTTCCTTGATATTTTCTGTATCAAGCACACGTCCCATACTCAAAGCGGCCTGTTTTAAAAGCGCTTTGCCTTTATCGATTTCGATTTTCTCGGCCGGGCGATGAGGGATCTCCTGCATCAGCGCTTTGCCCTGCTCGCTTCCAGTCTGCACTACAAAATAATGACGATCTTTTTCAAGCACCTCCGTTAAGGCCAAATCAAAGGGCTCAGAGCCCGACACAGAAGGACCGCAATTCATTGAAGCACAAAAACAAGATCCGCCAGGCTCGGTGCAATTAACCGCTATGATAAACAGCCCTTTACGTCTTGACTTATAGCCGGGTTCAATGAAATCGCCTTCTAAAAAAACCCTGTCGTGAACCGAAATGGCCTTAAGATCACAGGGGCGAACACCAATAAACGCAAATTTTGGCACTTTCTTTTCTTCTTCAATTATTTCAAAACTATTTCCGTTGCGCTTAGCTTGCCATAAGCTTTGTATGGAAGGATATAGAAAGTTTTTCCAGGAGTGTGGACCCACCACATATCCGAACAAAGCCCCATTGTCTTTTCTTACGATACGATAGTTCCCTGCCATCTGCCGGTCTGTCCATCCTACGGGCATTTGTGAAACGGAGTCGAGATGGTCATAAATAATTGCACCGTTTCGAACCGTTGGCCCGATCAAATCAAAGCCTTTGGTACTTAGAGCCTTGAAAAGGATTTCAATCGATTCTCTGTCTATGATCTGCATGTCAAAAGCTCCCGAAGCAAAAAAGAAAACGATTCATCGAACAGGTCGCGTTTAAAACCGATTCTCCATGAAAAAGCAGCTAGGGTCAAGCTAAAATTGGCACTTTACGGGAAAGGCAACTTCGGTTTTGGCCTGAATGCCTTTATCACTGCCATAAAATTGCCCCCTCGAGCCGAGGATATTTCTTGAATCCACCAGGACTTTCCGTTATGAATACCAAGCTGTTCGCTTGAAATAAAAAACAAGGAGCCTGTAATGACGCATGAACATCAAATCTATTCCCGGGAACAATTGCAGTCTTTAATCGATAAAATTGCCCGTGTGCGTATCGCGCATCTTCCCACCCCGCTGGAATTTTGCCCTCGTTTGACCGAAGCGCTGGGAGGGCCGGAGATCTGGATAAAGCGCGATGACTGCACGGGGCTCGCCTTCGGGGGTAATAAAACCCGCCAGCTTGAATTTGTATTTGCCGAAGCGCTTAAGCAGGGGGCGGATACCATAGTCATCGGCTCGGGCTCTCAATCAAACTGGTGCCGGCAGACCGCTGCAGCAGCCGCAAAGTTCGGGCTGAAGACGGTTCTGATCCTTGTCTATGGGGTTAAAGGAGCCGCACGGCAGGGAAACCTGCTTCTGGACCATCTTCTTGGGGCCGATGTAACCATCGTAGAGGGTGAGGATCTTCAGCAGCTTCCGCCGCTTCTTGAAGAAAAAGTTAAAGCGCTTAAACGGCAGGGACGTAAACCCTACCTTATGAACCCGTTCGGTCTTCCCACATTATCGCTTTCTGCGGTAAGCTATGTAAACGCAGTGCTTGAGCTGGATGATCAGCTAAGGGAGCAGGGTTTCGAAGCAGACTATCTGTACGTGTCCGGTGCCAACATCACCCCGGCTGGTCTGGCACTTGGCATGAAGGCGCTTGGCCGTAAAACAAGGGTTATCGGAATCACCCCGATCCGTTTGAATGAGGATCGACGTACCGATATCGCCAACATAGCAACCGCCACTGCAGAACGCCTGGGGTTGAACATCGCTTTTCGACCGGAAGAGATCCACAACGAAGATAACTACGTGGGGGATCGCTATGGGGTGGTAACACCTGAATGCCGCGAAGCCCTTATACTGGTGGCAAGATCGGAAGGGATTTTTCTCGATCCTGTTTACACCGCAAAGGCGATGGCCGGGCTAATCGACCATATACGGCAGGGAAGGATCGGAAAAGACGAACGCGTCGTCTTCCTTCATACAGGCGGCACACCAGCGCTGTTCGCATATGCAGAGGACTTGTAAGGAGCCTTGAAGGGTGTTTTCTTATTTTTATTAACGGTTGTCCCCTGTTCCTTATTTTTCCTTGTTTTTTAAAAAGTGTATACATCTTTTTCAGCCATAGCGCCGACGTCAAACGTCGGGTTCAAGATATCTTCCACTTTTATCAACTTTCGGGATTGAAGCTCGATCAATCCCTTCTCATCAAAATATTCCATGGCGGTGATAATCTGCTGCCGATCTGTATCATAACCGTCAAGAATGGATGCAATATCGACATCAGTCCATATTTTAAAGTTATCACAGTTGTTAAAGATCGCTGCAACAAACCGCTTTGTTTCCCACTTAAAACGGATGTTAATACTGGCCGGCTCCGTACGATATTTGAACGTATGGTGTCCTTCCGGCCAGCACGTTTGCCGGAAGAACACTATCAATCATGCTCTCCTATAAGTTCCCGCACCTTCATTGTATAATCACCGCTCCGGTCAGCATCCAAAACTCGCCGGAAATACTCGTTCGAGCGACGTTTATCTCCGGTCATGTGATAATACTGCCCGAGCTGGAATAAGCTGAATAGATCGAATGCATCCAAAGCTAATGCCTGGTTGTAAAAACTAAGGGCAAGCCGGTCGTTGCCATTCAATGCATGTGCCCATCCAAGTTTACTGTAAACTACGACCGCATCGGGGCGCTCATTGCGGACTTCTTCAAGAAGTTCTATTGCTCTGGGATAGTCACCATCGAGCCCAGCAGCAATTGCTAGCCTAAAACGGCTATAAGGCCCGTCGTATATACGAACAAGGTCCTCATAAATGCTAACAGCTTTCCCATATTCCTGTTCCTGGATGTAAAGTTGTCCAAGGCGTTCAATAACCTCGCGTTTTTGTCGCGACTCGGCAGGATAGCCTCTATTATAGGTGGCAAGGAGTTTTTCATAAGCTTGGATGGCTTTCTGGTAATACCCCAAGCGCAAGCATATTCCGCCCAGCATCTTAATGTACTGGGGATGTCCGTCACTGCGATTTACTGCAGCCTCGGCTGCTTCAAGGGCCCCTTGCGTGTCGTCTTCCGCTAAGCGCTGTTTTGCGAGTTCAAGATAGAAAAGAGGGCTGGAAGATGGCGGTCTAAAACCTAGTTGAGTGGGAGCGGTACGTACCGGAACTTCTTGCTCGCTTTCTGCCTTGCGTAAAGAAGCCAAACAATTTTCCACGTCCGCACGCATGCTCGTCGCGTCTGGATATCTTCTTTCCGGTCGCCGTTCCATGGCCCGAAGGATTACAGTTTCCAGCTCAATCGGGATATCCCGGTTGAGTTCTCGCGGCTTAGATACGCTAGCTCCTGTGAGCAATTGATGCGGGCTCGTATATGGAAGACGGCCCGTTGTCATTTCATATAAAAGGACACCTAATGAATAGATATCAGATAGATTTCGACCTCTTTTCCCTTCTAGAGCAACTTCTGGGGCCATATATGCTTCTGTACCGTGGCGCTTTGTCCAAACCCATACGTCCTCAAGACGGCGACTTACGCCGAAATCTGTAATCTTCGCTGTGTTGGAACTTTTCTCGATA
>JAFDFZ010000084.1 GCA_019309565.1 Deltaproteobacteria bacterium | reverse complement strand
CCCACCACCACAAGGCTGGCGATTCGAAATGCCTGCCCCGCAAGCAACAACTTCAGTCCTATGCCGGGTGAAAATATACCGAGATAGCGGGGCAGCTGATGCCGAAGGGCACGAATCGGAAACGCCACCATGTTTCCAAGCAGAAGCGCAAGCACGGTCTGCTTTGTCGTAATGATCCCGGCATTCATGAGGGCTCCGGCCGTTGCAAAGCCCGATGTGAATTCAGCGGCAAAACTGAGGATCACCATCGAAACCGCCTCTACCGGTATGACATTGGTTGTCATTAAGCGAGCCATCCATGTTCGCGCCATTCGAAACCCTCCCAGTGTGTTCAGGGTAAAGACCAGGGCATAGATAGGAACAACATAAACTGCGATATGGGCGATCCTTCGTGGGAATTTTTCTCTGATACGATGCCGAATGCTTTTCCTTTTCCCTGCAGGTGCAGAGTATGAAAAAGCTGAACTTTCCGTTTCGATTCCTGCAAGCTTCATGTCAGCACTCAAATGACCGTATATCAGAAAAAGTATGGTCCGAAGCAGTGTGGCGATAAAGGTGATGATAAAATAAAGAATACCTGCTGTTCCCGTCAATGGAACAACGATAAAGAAGCTTGTAGGCAGGTGAAGGAAATAAGCTGGGAACTGATTGACAAAATTTGCCAAAAACAACTGTTTGCGGCTGATTTTTCCCTGATTGTAAAATTCCGAAAGCATGGAATTGGCGGTAACCCCTGAAAGAAACGCTGCTGTAAACGCCGAACTGCACCGAAAGCCAAGATTGCCGAAACGAAACACCGGCGCCGCCAAAGCGCCAACAACCCTCGCCCAGCCGGTTTCTTCGATGATTTGCCCGAGGATAAGACCGATGCTGACAAATACCATCAACCGCAAAAGGGGAAACAACAGCCCGGAATAAATCCTCTGCAAAGTCATTTCATGGCTTGCATATATGCCTGCAGCAAGTATCAGCACACAGAGGGCAAGCGATAAGAAAAGGGAGCGCAGGGCAACGTTTCGTGTTGATTTCATTTTTTCTGCTTGGCGATGATCAGTGTCCAGTAATTGGGCGGGCGGTTTTCAAACTCCTTAATATCTTGAATGATCGTTTCATCCGGCAGGCTGCATTTTGAAATACCCGTGCAGCGGTATTCGATTACCGCCTCTTCAATGGCCCTTCTGATATCGGTGACATTGCGGTATGCTTTCATGAAAACAATGTTTTCCGGTTTTGCTGAAAGCTGCCGTAACCGATCTCCGCCTGCGGCGCCAGAGACAATCAGCAAAGACTCCTCGCCCTCCACAAGCGGTATGCTGAGCCTGGCCGCCGCTGCCTGGTAGGAGGTGATGCCAGGGATGATTTCAACGGCGATATTCGGATCGATCCGTTTGACATGCTTGGATATGTAGCCAAAGGTGGAATATGTCATCGGGTCTCCCAGGGTTAAAAATGCTGCGTTCAATCCCTTTTCCAGATACCCGTAAATGATGCCGGCATTCGAGCGCCATGCTTTTTGTGCCTCCTGGCGGTTGGTGGTCATTGGAAAACTGAGTTGATGGACAGGGGTCTTCTCGGGGATATGATCACTTGCGATGTTCACGGCCAGGCTGTGTTCGTTTTTTGTTGATGCCGCCGCAAAGATAACATCGACACTGTGCAAAATCCTGCAGGCCTTCAGCGTGAGAAGCTCAGGATCACCTGGTCCGACTCCGATACCGTAAAAAGTTCCGGTTTTCATTTTAATCATTTCCCTTTCCCATCCAATAGGTTTTTGAATTTCGCTCATTCATCACGCTGTTGGCGAAACTGCTTGATGACATGACGAACGTTTTCGGTGAAGATCCAGGGATACAATTTTGTGCCTATTTCGTATATCCCGAACAAAAGCCGCAATGTAGGCCTGGATACGATTTTCTCATCGATGATATAAACCTGATTGTCAGCCACCGCCTTGATGGCCGTAAACCCGGGTTCATGCCTTATCATCTCAACGGTGGGTCGATTCATGGCGCCGTACTGGGCGAGGTAAACATCGATGTCCCGCGCATGAGAAAGGATGCGTTCTTTTCCGTATGCGGCGATATTTGTTTGCCGAACCGGCATTGCGTCAGAAGCGATGTTGATGCCGCCTGCGGCCTCAAGGGCAAAGATCGCCATTGAGTTTGGGGAGAAGGTTTTCATCTTCCGATGAATGGCTTCAAAATATACCTTCTTTTTGAACGGAAGATTTGCGGTAAGCGATCTAAAGTAGGTGACCGTATCCTGAAAATGATGGATCATCCGTTGTGCCATGGAAGCTCTTCCGCTCAGCACACCGAGAATCGCCCAATAGGTATACATCTTATCGATGGATCCCGGCTGAAGAGATACCACTGTGATGCCGCTTTTTTCAAGCCTCCTGATAAACCGGGGATAACCGCGGTCTATCATGGGGCGAATCAGCACAAGATCGGGCCTTGCCGCCATAAATTTTTCCGGATCCTCCCTGTAGGAAAATACCGGTTTTCCAAGCGCCTCCGGAGGGTAGGCCTCGTGTCTGGAAACTCCGATAATCTCCTTGTTCAATCCCAAAGAGAACAGGTTTTCCGTATGAGCCCCGTACAACGAAATGATCCGCTTAAAAGGGCGATCAATAGAAATCATCCTGCCGGCCTGATCGATGATGCGGTTTGTTCCGGCAATCCGAAATTCGGCACCGATTCCATTGGAAATGCCGAACAGCGTTACCGCTGTCATTAAGAGGATTATTTTAATCAAATAATTTTTCAAGTTTTAACACCCGTATTTTACCGTAAATTAACGAATATCGCTTAATTCGAATAAAGCTTTGCAAAGGACTAGAGGTGCGGGAGTTAAGTTAATTTTTCATTCCTCTCACCGCTTAAATACTACCTGTTTGGTGTTGGCGTAAGATTGAAACTGAACCTCCGATTCTACGTTAAACACGCGGTGAATGGTCTCTTCGGTTAAGATATCCTCTACAGCTCCACTGGTCACGATACGGCCGTTTTTCATGAATATAAGCTCATCACAATACATTGCAGCCAGGTTGATGTTCTGCATCACGGCGACAACCGTTTTGCCATCCTTTTCTGTTTTTTCCCTGGCAAGATTGAGCAATTTCAATGCGTGATTGATATCCAGATTGGAGGTTGCCTCATCAAGCAGCAAAAACCGGGTATCCTGCACCAGAGCCCTGGCTATAACTACCCGCTGCCTTTCACCCCCGCTGAGTTCGGTAATGTAACGCTCCATGAAGGCTTCTGTTTCTGTTTTCACCATGATCTCCCGAACTATGCAAAGGTCTTTTTCAGTGGGTTTCGAGAATCGGGGAATGTACGGATACCGGCCCATCATCACTATATCCGCCGCAGTGTATGGAAAGTTAATGTAGAAATTCTGGGGCACAAGCGCAATTTCCTTGGACAGATCCCGTCTTGAATAAGACGCCAGTTCTTTTTCTTTATACCTGATATGGCCTGACTCGGGTTTTCGGTGTCCGACAAGCAGATCAAGCAGCGTACTCTTTCCGCAGCCGTTGGGACCGATAATTCCGTAGAACTTTCCTTGCTCCAAGGATAAAAACAGAGCATCTATCGCCCGTTTCCTGTTGTAAGAGAAAGAGACCTGTTCAAGCTCAAAAGCCATGGGATCATATCCGCCCGGAAATCTGCCGTTTTCTGAAAATATAACAGAAAAAAGGCCCCCCGATAAGAGCCGTGAGTACACCGATGGGAATCTCCGATGGCAGAACGGCCCGCGTGACGGTATCGGCGCATAAAAGCAGAATAGCACCGGCAAGCAAAGATACCGGAATAAGTTTTCTGTTATCCGGTCCGGTTACAAGACGCATCATGTGAGGAACCAGCAGTCCCACAAACCCTATGATGCCGGAAACAGAAACGCAAATGGCGGTCACCAAAGAGGCCGTGATCAATAAGATGACTGGCACCACCCGGGTATGCACACCCAGCGAAGCGGCGGTTCGATCACCCAGGGACATCAGGTTGAGATCCCGGGAAAAAAAGGTGAAAACCAAAAACCCGATAAAAACGAAAGCAAACGTAAGCATCACATCCATCCAGGTCTTGGATGCAAAACTTCCCATGAGCCAGAAAATGATGACAGACACCTGTTCATCCGCGATATACTTAAGAAAGCTGATCCCTGCAGACAGGATCGCCGCAACGATGATCCCCGAAAGAATCAGGTTGTTTGATGAAATCCCGCCACCGGTGGCGGAAAGATAGATAACGAAAATAAGCGTGCTTGCCGCACCAAGAAATGCACACAGCGGCACCGAGTAGATTCCCGCAAATCCAATGTTGAATATGATCGCAAGGGATGCACCGAAAGCAGCACCTGCAGACACGCCCAGAGTGTATGGATCGGCCAGAGGGTTTAGCAGGATTCCCTGGAATACGACGCCGGATATCGCCAGCCCCCCGCCCACGATGGCGGCAGTTAGAATGCGGGGTAGGCGAACGTCATGGACCACCACCGGAAAAATCTGGTCCATACCGGAAAGTAGAGTTTTGTTTCCGGAAACTTCAGCGATGACGATCTTCGCCACATCAAGCCACGGAATATACAAATATCCCATTGCTGCAGAAATCACCACCATTGCTGCCAACAGCATCGCCAGAAAAAAAAGCTGCACGGGAAATGGTTGAAGACTGCAGTATCTGTACCTGCTCGATGTCATCTTAATAAACCCTTTCCCCCCCGGCCCTGGATCCTAAAAATGCGCCATCGGAACTTTTAAATGAGAGACCCAGATCTCAACAAAATCATTGTACTCTGCGGTCCCCTTCATTATGGGAATACACTTAATTCCTGCCCGAGTTAGAATGGACTTCCAGGAATCCGCTCCATCGCCTGCCATGTCGTTTCGTGCATGGTCTCCAGCAACGGACATAAACGGCATCAAATAAGCTTTACTGATCCGTCTTTCAAGAAGCATTGTCATGATCTCTTGGATCTGCGGATAACCTTCCACACACCCGATATATATGTTGGGGTCTTTTCGCTGAACCTGAAACATAAGAGCCGCATAAAATGCATTGGATGGATGATGGGTGCCGTGTCCCATGAAAACAACGGCCTCATCTGTTTTTCTTTCTTTCGGTATGATCTGCAAAATGGCTTCAACCACCCGCTCCATGTCTTTTTGAGATGCCAGCAGCGGATACCCGACCAGAACGCGCTTAAACCCGCCCTGATATTGAAACCGCTGTGCCGTTCGGCGAAGATCGTGAAATTCCTCTCCGGCAATTGTGTGCAGGGACTGAACGGCAACATGGGTGAATCCATCATCCAGCATTTTTGCCAAAGCCACCTCGGGAGAATCAAGTCGCCTTCCCTGCTTTGCAAGTTTCTTTCGAATTATGGAAGATGTGTAAGCCCATCGAACAGGTATGTTTGGATAGGCCGCCTTTACCTTTCGATCGATATTGCGAAAGGATACCTGAGCTTGCGGAATGCTTGAACCGAAAGCAACCAGCAGTATGCCGATTTTCTTGGAGCCACCAGATCCGTGACCGGCGGAAACTAGAGTTGCGAAGAAAATAAGAATCAGTAGAACAGCAGTTGCAACGGTAAAACTTTTCTGTTTCATTTTGCAAACCTCCTTTTTTTTCCATATCCAACAAAAAAACCCTTCAAACCACGTGGCTTGAAGGGTTGCACCCAGTTTTCTTTACCCTATCAACGCTTTGTCGCTTACATTGTGTGCCGCAATGAAACGACAAAAAGTTACAAGGCAGGTCTTCTGACTTACGGATAACCCTACTTGCTGCACCTTCCCATTCCGCTTGTGGAAACCGGTTTCATGACTTTTGAGATCATGTTCCCGCTTTCTGCGGAACAGTGGCTATGCGCAACGTTCGTACCCGATTACAGCGGCGGGACCGTTCCCGACTCTCACGGGATTCCCTATTAAGCTTCAGCACCCGTAACTTATGATGAGAGCTTTAAAAAATGTTCATTTTTCAAAGCTCTCATGATGTGTACGGATTATAGGAAAAAACAAAAGTTCATGTCAACCTTGTTTTTAAATCATCACTAATCATGCTCGTGAGGGATGGCACCGTGGGGATGTGCATGCACGTGTTCGTGAATTTCAACGGTTCCATCGGTCATGATTTTCCCGTCTTTCATGAAGTAAATGGTATCGGTGGTGCTGTAAAGGAAATCCAGGTCGTGGGAAATCACAATGAAAGAAAGCTTGATATCGGAAAGAATGGATTTGATATTCTCCTTTGTCGCCTCGTCAAGACCGTTGGTGGGCTCATCAAGAAGCAACACCTCAGGCTCCATGGCAAGCACGGTTGCAAGAGAAACCAGCCGTTTCTCCCCTCCCGACAACCGATAGGTGATTCGATCCTCGAAGCCGGAGAGCCCCAAAAAACCAAGTGTTCTGCGGGCTATGTCCATGGCCTCCTTTCGGGATTTTCCCAGGTTCAGCGGTCCAAATGCCACATCTTCGATTACTGTGGGACTGAAAAGTTGATCGTCTGGATCCTGGAACAACATCCCGATTTTCTGCCGAACCGGAAAAAAATCCTTCTCGGTTTTGGCCGGTTTCCCAAAGACCTTGACACTGCCTGAACTGGGCTCTAAAAGTCCCATGATAATGTGAAACAACGTGGTTTTGCCGCTGCCGTTCGGCCCCATCAATCCGATTCGGTTGCCGGTGAAAAACTCGAGATTGACCGCGTCCAGAACCTGTCTTCCGCCGGGGTAAACAAACGAAACGTTCTTAAGAGATATCAATGGTTGCTTTTCAGTCATTTTAAAATTCAAATTTCACTCCAACCCTTGAACCGAAACAGCGAGCCCTATTGAATTGCGCTTTGCGCACCCCTTCGGGGATTCAACAGGGCGCGCGAATCTAAAATTAGATCGTTTCCTTAACGGGGAAATATTCCCTGCAGCCTGTCGGAACGAATTGGGCTTCGCCATAGGCTACGGCCCAAAAAGGTGTAGATCCCGCTTAAGCGGGGCTGTGAGGTCTTCAATCCTTGAGGATCACTCTAATTTTTATTGAAACTAACTATTTTTAATCCCCATTCTAGAAACGAAAGACCCATCACGGCGGCACTCATGAACCCGGCAAAAATCACATTTCTTCGATCAGCCGAAAACGTGTGCAGGGTAACGAATTTTCCCTTGAATCCCCGGCACTTCATAGCCTGATGCACGCGTACGGCTCTGTCCGATGCCCTTACGAAAAGCATTCCTACAAGATATGCAAAGGTCTTATAGGTATGAAGGTCGGTTTTGGGACGAAAACCGCGCATCTTGATGGCTCTTAGCAGCCGTTCGTATTCCTGTGCAATCACAAAGAGGTATCTGTAGGAAATTAATAGCAAAAATACGATTTTATCGGGCATGTGAAGTTCGTTCATCGCATGGCCCAGGGTGCCTATAGTCATGGTGGCCACAAGCGCCATGAACGACAGGGAGATGGCAGCGGATTTAAGCGAAATCTGTGCAGAAAGCATAACCCCGGGGCGCATTAGTTTCAACGGACCCATCTCAAAAAGGGTTTCACCTTCAAAAGTAAAAGGCAATACCACCCATATCAGCAAAACAAACCCGAGAACGACGGCGATCCTTCGAAGAACCCCGACATAATTCAACCGGGCAAGCACAACCATCAGAACCGACAGGGCAAGCGCAGCTATAAGCGTGGGAAATTCCGTGGAAACCGCAACAACAAATGATAAAGCGGCGGCGTAAACAATTTTAAGCCGCGGGTCTATTCGATGAATGAAAGAGGTGCCGGTAGAGAATGGTTCTGTGATCATGGCGGGGTGTCACTCACTTTTTTTGCGACGATAATGAACATACGCACCGATGCCCATCAGACCCAAAATGTAACCAATACCGGCAAAGATATCAGATACTGAAGGGCTCGCTGATCGGGATTCGGCAAGCATTTTCAATACGGGCTTAAGTTTTTTGTCCAAAGCCTTTTCCACAATCGATTCAATGTCAGCCCTTGAAAGAACGCCATGTGCAATCTGCTGCTCTGCATCTTCCACTTTCTTTTCTTCTGCTTCCTTAGGTTTTGATACAATCGGATATATGGGGGAATCTCCCTGGAACTCTTCCATGGGAATGATCCATTCTGCCCTGTGGCCTGCTCCTGCAAGCAGCACGATTTTCATTTCGGTTTTCATGGGGACTTTGAATGCAAATTCTCCGTTTGCGTCTGTTTTGCCTTCAAGAAGCTTATTGCCGCTGCTGTCATAAACCTGAACGGTGGCATTGCGGGCCTTTCTTCCTCCACTGAACTTGCCCTGAGTATATACCATATCATCTTCCACCCAGGCAAAAACACTGACCCTGTGAGCCCTTGCTGTTCCGGTCAATAAAAAAGACAGTACCAACAGTACCAATAGAATCGCTGTTGACGGCACGAGACGACCTGAGCTGAAAACCCCCCCCATTTTCGACATCCTTTTTTGCTTCTATCGCGCTGTGCGTTTAGCATAATGCAGTGTAGCATCGGTAAAGCGATACGGAAAGCCGAAAGCCTGTGTGCTATCCTGTAAATCCCGGTATCATGTCGGGTTGCACTTTTTTCAAAAACCCGATTGCAAAGGTGGTAATAAATCCCTCAATGATCATAACAGGGATGTGGGCAGCCACCACAAGCAGCGCGACTTCAAGAAAATTTTCTTCTGTAAACATAAGCGCAAGTCCAACAAGAATTCCTCCCATTAATACCGCTGACGCCCCGCAGCCAAAGGCTCCTATGGATGGGATAACACCCTTTTTCCAGAGCAACGGGCCGAACAAATAATGACAGATCACTGCAGGCACCGCCATAATCACTGTGTTCACACCGAGGGTGGTAATTCCTCCAAACTGAAAAATAACCGCCTGAAGCAAAAGCGCCACCAGAATAACCGGAACCGCACCCCATCCCAGCAACAGCCCTATGATCCCGTTAAGAATTAGATGAACACTGACAGGGCCAATGGGAACGTGAATCAGAGAAGCCACAAAAAAAGCGGCAGAGAGAATGCCGGCCTTTGCGATCCGTTCATAATCCAGCTTCTTAAGGCCGATGGCCGTACCGGCAGCTGCAAGTGCAACGCCCGATACCAAAACCGGCCCGGATAATACCCCTTCGGAAATATGCATGACATCAATAACAAATTTGAGCCGTATGACCCCTTGCGGGTAATACCGCTGATAGCGTTATCCGGCATTTGAAAATATCTGGTACTACGATCCAATCAAGCTCTTGGGAATTGTTTTTGTTTGTATGTTAGCGTTTAATGTTGGCAGTTTCAAGATAAGATTGTTAAAGATAAAAATCCGCATCTATCGAAGGCCTCGTTAAGTTGCAAAGAATATGAAAGATAATTAGGCTCATCACTTGAGTTTCACCGGCAATTGCTGAAACTGCTTCAATCGTTCTTGACTTAAGAGAGAAAAGTATCTAAGAATTTTAAGTTTGTATAAAACCGGAGCTGCTGATTCATCATGACCATAAAAGAAACCCTTCGATATATCGTACGGCAGGCCATCACAGACGCATGCCAAAAGGGAGATCTTCCGATATCACAGATTCCGCAAATTGAAATAGAAATTCCAAGGGTGGAATCACACGGCGATTTTTCCACAAACGCAGCCATGGTCAGCGCAGGTATCCAAAAAATGGCACCCCGAAAAATTGCACAAATCATTGTTCGGCACCTGAAGGATACGACAGGGCTCATCGAAAAAACAGAAATCGCCGGCCCCGGATTTATCAATTTTTTTATTCATCCCCATAGCTGGCTTCCTGTTCTGAAGGCAATTCACGAAGAGGGGAGCGAATACGGGAAAACAGACCTGGGCAGAGGAATGCGCGTTCAGGTGGAGTTTGTAAGCGCCAATCCAACGGGCCCTCTTCATGTCGGCCACGGCAGGGGGGCCGCTGTAGGAGATTCGGTGGCAAACATACTGTCCTTCTGCGGGTATGATGTTCAGCGAGAATATTACATCAACGATTCAGGCAGGCAGATCGCCACGTTGGGCCGTTCGGTTTATCTGCGGTACAGGCAGCTTGAAGGTGAGAGGGTTGTCTTCCCCGAGGATTGTTACCAGGGGGATTATATCCAAAAAATTGCAGAATGGATTAAGCGACATAAAAAAGAGGACATTTCCTCTCTTTCCGAAACCGATGCCATCATGTATTGCGCTCAATTCGCCGCAAAGGAAATTCTTGCACAGATTCGTTCTGATCTCTACGACTTTGGTGTAACCTTCAACCGATGGTTCAGTGAGCAGAGCCTGTACGATTCCGGGAAGGTGGAGGCTGTCATCAGCAAGGGGCAGGCCGATAACATCATCTATAAAAAAGACGGGGCTCTTTGGTTTAAAACTTCTGCCTATGGAGATGAAAAAGATCGGGTGGTCGTTCGCAGCAACGGCGATACCACCTATTTTGCCTCCGATATTGCCTATCACCAGGATAAATACGATCGGGGGTTTGATCGTGTCATCGATGTGTGGGGAGCGGATCACCATGGTTACATCCCCAGAATGAGGGCGGCGATCGAGGCATACGGTCGAAGCAAAGATCAATTCCATGTTATTCTTGTTCAGCTTGTCAACCTGCTAAGAGCAGGAGAACCGGTGGCTATGTCCACAAGGAGGGGCGAATACGTTACGCTTCGGCAGGTGGTTGACGAAGTTGGAAAAGATGCGGCCCGGTTCATTTTTTTAACCCGCCACCACGAAAGCCCACTGGACTTTGACCTGGAGGTCGCCAAGCAGAAAACAAATGAAAACCCGGTTTACTATGTTCAATATGTACATGCTAGGATATCGAGCATCATCCGCAAGGCGAAAGAAAGAGGAAAGGATACCATCAAGTGCAATGATGAAACACTTTCTTTGCTGAAAGCCACAGAGGAGATTCAATTGATAAAGACTCTGAGTCGATATCCTGAAACCGTAGAGACCAGCGCAACACTTATGGAACCTCATCGTATACCATTTTACCTGATGGAGCTTGCGTCGAAATTTCATGCTTATTACAATAAACATCGAGTGTTAGGTAATTCAGATGACCTGACGGCGGCCAGGCTTTGTCTGGTTGAGGCAGTACAAAAAGTGATCCGAAACGGTCTTGTGCTGCTAAGCGTCAGCGCTCCGGAAAGGATGTGACACGGGGCAGTGGCGGTAAAAAAGGGCAGAGAGCGTACTGCTGCAAAAAAAAGAAGAATTGCCGTACAGCTTACCCGCAGGGGCATTGCGTTGTGGGCGTGTCTAATCGTGCTGATCTCGGCATGGATGTTTGTGCTTGGCATCCTGGTGGGAAGAGAAACAAGACCGTTGAAATTTGATATCAACCAGCTTGAAAAGAAACTGGCCGCACTGAAAGCGGATGATTTGAAAAAGGAGCTTCAAAGATATAGAATATACAAGGATTCTAATGAATCCAAATCTGAATTTGGCTTCTATGAGGCTTTGAAACTCAACAGAAGGGAAGATATTCAACTTCCGAAAGAAGGCACCCGGAAGAAATCCACTTTACAGGTGCCGAAATCGAAAAGGGCGGCAAAATCAAAAAACACCATCACCCGGGTGCCCTCTGCGGCAGACAGACGGAATCGATCGCTGAAAAGGCTGACGGTCCAGGTTGCCTCTGTTAAAAATATGGATGATGCGGGCCGAATGATCGCTAAATTGAAAAAGAAGGGATTTGCTGCATACATGACCACCGCGAGGATTCCAGGAAAAGGAACCTGGTACCGGGTCAGGATCGGTTCCTTCCAAACCAAATCAGAAGCCCTTGATGTCATAAACAAGTTGAAAAAAGAAAAATTTACAGGCTCTTATATTATAAAAGAGTAATCTGTTTTTCTCGGCAAATTTGCTCTCTTTTGGTATATAATGCCGAAAAACCGAAAGGCATGATAACATCATATTAAACAGGAGATGTGATGAAGATAACCAGGGAACAGGTGCATTATGTGGCAGGGCTTGCAAGGCTGGAGCTGGATGAAGATTCCATCGAAACATTTGCTGCCCAGCTTGGTAAGATCCTGGAGTACATGGAAACCCTAAATCAAGTATCAACCGAAGGGATATCCCCCACAACTCATGCCATATTTTTGACCAATGCACTTCGAGAAGATGTGGAGGCGAAGCACCTGAAGCGGGATTCGGCTCTTAGCAATGCTCCGGAGAAAGAACAAGGCTGTTTTATCGTACCAAAAGTAGTGGGTTAAAGGGAAGCTTAGATGAGTTACTTTGAACTTACCATACATGAGGCCCACGAGCTATTACGGAAAAGGGAGATCTCCTCAGAGGAGCTCACCCGGGCTGTTTTGGATCGATTTCGATCGGTTGAAGAAAAGATCGATGCCTATCTTACTGTTTCTGAAGAAATGGCTCTTGAACAGGCAAGGAAGGCGGATAAGGCCATATCCGAAGGAAACATCACGCCGCTTACCGGCATTCCGCTTGCCGTAAAGGATGTTATTTGCACAAGAGGTCTTCGCACGACCTGTGGTTCAAGAATGCTGGAAAACTTTATGCCCCCTTACGATGCAACCGTTATTTCGAAGTTGAAGCAAAGCGGAGCGGTTATACTCGGCAAGACCAACATGGATGAGTTTGCCATGGGTTCGTCCACGGAAAACTCGGGCTTTAAAACCACCAGCAATCCATGGGCTTTGAACCGTATCCCGGGGGGCTCCAGCGGAGGGTCGGCAGCTGCGGTGGCCGCGCATATGTGTTTGGGGGCGCTGGGGTCCGATACAGGTGGCTCCATTCGCCAGCCGGCGTCTCACTGCGGTGTGGTGGGGATGAAACCTACCTACGGGCGGGTTTCCCGGTACGGACTTGTGGCCTTCGCCTCATCCCTGGACCAGATCGGCCCGGTATCAAAAGACGTGACAGACTGTGCCATGCTCCTTGGCGCAATATCAGGCTATGATCCAAAGGACTCCACCTCTGTTCCCCGCGAGGTGCCGGACTTTGAGGCCAGCCTTACAGAAGGTCTAAGTGGCGTCAAGGTGGGAATTCCTAAAGAATATTTTGAAAACGAGGGACTTGATCCCGAAGTTTCAGATGCCATCTGCAATGCGATTCACAGAATCGTGGAACTGGGTGCTGGCACCGTTGAGATCTCATTGCCGCATACGAAATATGCTGTAGCGGTGTATTACATTATCGCCCCGTCTGAGGCCAGCTCCAATCTTGCGAGGTATGACGGCGTGAAATATGGATTCAGGAAAGCCGGCACAGGGGATTACCTTGAAATGTATAAAAAAACACGGTCTGAAGGATTTGGCCCTGAAGTTAAGCGGCGCATCCTGCTGGGAACCTATGCTCTGTCTGCCGGTTATTATGATGCCTATTACAGGAAAGCCTCCCAGGTTCGAACTCTGTTGATGCACGATTTCAAACAAGCCTTTCAACGCTGCGATGTTATCCTGTCTCCGGTGGCGCCGACACCTGCCTTTAAGCTTGGTGAGAAAGTGGATGATCCGCTTACCATGTACCTGTCGGATATCTTCACCATTTCAGCAAACCTGGCGGGAATTCCCGGCATGTCCGTTCCGTGTGCGGTCTCAAGCCAGGGACTGCCCATCGGGTTGCAGTTGATGGGTAATCATTTCACCGAAGAAATCCTTCTAAAAACAGCCTTCAACTTTGAAAAGGCAACGGATGTTAAGCGCCTAAAACCTGAGATATAGAAACAGAGAAGAAACATTTTCAATCTGGGGTTTCTCAAAGCCTACACGTTTTAAGTAAGAAAGGGCCATCTCATGAGCATTCAACCGGAGGGGGAAGAGATTCGAAAAGCCGTCAAATGGATTTCCGAGGAAAAGCGATACAATCCCGGTAGATCCGTGCAGCAGTTGATTGAAGCAGCATGCTTAAAATTCGACTTAAGCCCGCTGGAAGCAGAGTATCTGTACCGGTGTTACCGGGAAGAAAAGGCACCTTAACCGGCTGATTTCGTTTTAATTTTGCTTCCCAGAAAGATCAAAATTTAAGCCCTTGTTGGGTCTTAGCCTATTGCGAAGCTCAATTTGCTTTTCCCGGCTTGCCCGGGTTTGTTGGTTGCTATGTCTAAAATAAGGATTCTGCCGGAAATTCTGTCCAACAAAATCGCTGCAGGCGAAGTCGTGGAAAGACCTGCCTCGGTGGTTAAAGAGCTTGTGGAAAATGCGCTGGATGCCGATAGCAGCCGAATTCGTGTTGAAATCGAACGAGGAGGCCGCTCCCTGATTCGGGTTGCGGACAACGGCATCGGAATGAGCCGCGACGACGCCATGCTGGCAATTGAACGGTACGCCACCAGCAAAATTTTCACAGATCCGGACCTGTTTTCCATCAAAACGCTGGGTTTCAGGGGTGAGGCGCTTCCCAGCATAGCTTCGGTTTCCCGGTTTTACCTTGTAACCCGGGAAAAAGGGTCCGATACTGCAACAGCCATCTATGTAGAAGGGGGCAAGCTCAAGAAGGTTACGGAAGCAGGTGCCCCTGCAGGCACCATGATCACCGTAAAGCACCTTTTTTTCAACACACCGGCCCGCAGAAAATTTATGAAAAGCATCGCCACGGAAATGGGGCACATTGCCGACTCGGTTTCCCGCATGGCACTGGGTTGGCCGGCAATTAACTTTCAACTTTACCATAACGGAAAACATGTAAAGAGCTGGTCGGCAACCTCCGATCCAGTGACCCGCGTATCGGAGGTGCTGGGAAGTGGCATAAAGGGGCGTCTGCATGAACTTAAAGCCGATGCAAATGGCTATCGTGTTTCTGGTTGGGTTTGCGATCAAAGCATCTTCCGGCACACTTCCCGCAGCGTGTTCATCTATATAAACGGCAGGTTTGTCAAGGACAACCTCATCCAGCATGCGCTTTTTGAAGCGTATTCAGGAAGATTGATGAAAGGTCAATTCCCGCTGGCCGTCCTTTTCATATCCGTTCCCTATGATCGGGTGGATGTGAATGTTCATCCTACCAAAAGCCAGGTGCGATTCGCAGAACCAAACACGGTGCACGAACTGGTAAAAACCGCTGTGTCAACGGCCTTAAAGAGGGCAGACCGGCCAGGGTGGACGTTTGCTTCGACTTCTTCAGAAAGTAGGCAGCCCTCCCTTATGGATACACCGCAGATCTCGGAAACAGGCTCTGCGTTTCATACAACCGCCTCTGAAGCCGGGATGCCGGCTTCAGGATCGAAAGCACGGGAGTCGTTTACGCGCAATGTCGGAACCCCACCGCAACGGGAAAATCAGCCCTGCCTCTGGGGGGGGAAACCGTTTGGTGATTTAAGGGTCATCGGACAGCTTTACCAGACCTACATATTATGCGAATCCAGTGAAGGCCTTGTCCTTATCGACCAGCATGCCGCCCATGAACGCATCCGCTTCGAGAAGTTAAAAGCCTCTTTGCGCCACATGGAAATGGCTTCCCAGCAAGTGGTGGTCTCTGAAACCATCGACCTCTCATACAGGGAAGCCGAAATTCTGCTGAAGCTGATTCCATCACTGAAAACGATCGGCCTTGAAATTGAACCCTTTGGCGGAAACACCTTTTCTGTCAAGTCCGTTCCGGCGCTGCTTGAAGGCGTTCACATACAGCCGCTTATCGTGGAGATGGTGGATAAGATTGCCGAGCTTGGGATCCCTTGCGATCTGGAAGCGGCCTTGGACAGATGCCTTACGGTAATGGCATGTCACCAATCTGTTCGCGCAAACCTAAGATTATCAGACACAGAAATCAAGGCGCTGTTAGAGGAGCTTGATGAATGTGAAAACCCCTCCCACTGTCCACACGGCCGGCCCATCCGGATCACGTGGTCGCGGCGTTTTCTTGAAAAATCCTTTGGGAGAATTGTATGAGGATGGAGCTAAGCTTATGCTATGCAGTCACTTACCTGGTTTTTGAAGCGGGTTTAGATAAAAATTCCAATCACCCCCATTATCCTGCCCCTTTTCCAGTACCCGGCCTTTGTAACTAAAGGCAAAGGCAGCGGTTTGCGGGGGTATTTCAAACGTGCGTTCAAAGCGCCATTTGCTCTCAATTGGCTCTGTTGACATGAAAATCATTGCGGTCTGTCGTTCAATAACGGTCCCGTCGCCTTTAAGAAAATTAATCGTAAGGAAGAAAAAATCAACAAGCTCATAATTGTATCTCAAACTGTCGTCTAATTGAACATAGCCTGAAAGCAGCATGTTGTCCGGATTTCGAGTATATTCATATTCCACCACCAGATCTGCTGTTTTAAGGAAACCTCTGTGGGCTCCGCCTTCTTTAAATAAAACGCGGCTTTCGGGTCTGGCGATGGTTCCCTTCCAGCCAAACTGCATGGTTTTGCAAGCAATAGGTGAAACGATAAGAAAAAATAGAAGAAAAAACCTGAGAATAAAAGCAAAATATCTCTTTTTTGATTTCACTTTGCACCCTGATTTGCAGTTTGTTGCCTTTCCACTTTCATTGCCACAATGTAACTCCTGGTGCCTCCAATGATCGGGCTTGGTTTAGATACCAGCGAAAAAACAAGCTCGTTCTTTCCATCATTGTCGATATCGGCAATAATCGAATCGCTGATGTAACCCGAGT